>JAQXGF010000115.1 GCA_029006155.1 Lachnospiraceae bacterium | reverse complement strand
CACCAGACTCTGCGTCTGCCTCCAGTCCTTCATATTATCTGAGACAAAAATTCCGAATTCATGCCCATCTAGGAATAATACCATAAACCAGTGCTTTTGTCCAAACCTGTATACCTTCGGGTCCCGGTTTTCAAAAATCTGATTTGGCAGTATCTCTCCCAGTGTCTGAAAATGTATTCCATCCTCGCTCCACGCGGCTTTCTGGCACATCTTCTTTCCGCGGCTCCATACGCTGCGGTTCCCGGCACAGGTATAATAGACCACCAGCGCATCCTCCGGTACTTCCGGAAGCTCACCCTTATTCAAAACGGCACTCCCGGTAAAAGCCGGTCCGTCTGCCTCCGGGAGCAGTGCCTCCTCCAGCTGCTGCCAGTGCAGCAGATCGCTGCTCACTGCATGCCCCCAGCTCATATTGTTCCACTGAATACCAAACGGATTGTGCTGAAAATACAGATGATAGCTTCCCTGATACCAGCACGCTCCGCAGACATCATTCATCCATCCGCTTTTCGGCGCAAAATGAATCCATGGCTGAAATGGCTCTGTATTTGGCAGGATCTCATCCGACTGCAGAAACGGAACCGGCCGGTCCTCCTCATGCACAAGCGTCAATACCGAACCCTTCCATCGTTCTACCGGAAGCTCCGCATAAAAGTCCGGTGCTCCGGATCCATAATCCACAAAAAGGCCCGCCTGGAACTGCAGCACTGCGGTCAGTTCCTGGTAAAGCCACACATTTTTTTCAACTGCATCTTTTCTGATCGGTATCCGAAGATAATTTTTTTCAATTAAAACCCGCTGATTCATGCGTTTTTCTCCTTGCATCTTCGTATTATCTCTGCCAAATAAACAGCTTTGCTGTATGCAGAAAAGGGCAATGCATTTTTACTAAATTGCTGCATTGCCCTTTTTCTTGCTTATACATTCATCAGGATTTTACTGCTCCTGCAACAACACCTGCAATAATATACTTCTGCAGCGCGATATATAAGATAATGATCGGAATAATCGACATCACAAGGCCTGCCAGAAGCAGATCCATCTGATTCGAATAAGTGCCCTGGAACAGCGCCATCGCTACCGGAAGGGTATATACCTTCTTGTCGGTCAGTATCAGGCTCGGCAGCAGGTAATCGTTCCACAAAGACAGGGCATACAAGATGACCAGTGTCGCCGTCGTCGGCTTCAGCAGCGGAAATACGATGGAGAAATATGTCCGGAACGGACCTGCACCATCAATGTGCGCCGCCTCCTCAAGTGCCAGTGGAACGCTTCCCTTGATAAAGCCATGATACATGAATACCGCCATTGAGACAGAAAAGCCCAGATGCATGAAAATCAGCGTATATCTGTGATTCAGCAGACGGAACATACCGCCGTAAATGGAGATCAGTGGAATCATGACTACCTGGAACGGAATGACCATCGAGAACATCATCAAAAGGAACAGGAGTTTATTGATCTTCCAGTCTTTTCTTACAAAGATGTAAGCGCACATGGAAGAAAACAGAATGATCAGAAGGACACTGATACCTGTTACCAGAAAGGAGTTCTTAAATACATTCAGGAAATCCAGTCTCTGGAAGGCTGTGAGGTAGTTGTCAATCGTGAATCCCTTCTTGCCGCCGAAGCTGAGCGGCAGCTTTGTAATATCACGCTTATCCTTAAAGGAGTTCAGCACGATCATGAAAAACGGAAACATATAAAACAGGAACAGCAATACCGCAACCGCAGTACGAATAATCGGTCTTATCTTGCTGGACTCTACACTTCTTCCCTCATCCATTACGCTTCTACCTCCTTCCGCTTATTGATAACAGCCTGAGAAACTGCAATAATCGCTGTAAACAGGAACAGGATGACCGCCTCGGTCTGACCCGGTCCGTAGGACTTTGTCACAAATGCCTTGTTGTATACGTACATTGCCGCCATAACGGTAGAACCGAACGGGCCGCCCTCAGTCAGGGCAAGGTTCAGATCGTAAACCATGAAGCAGCGGGTAATTGTCATGAACAGACAGATCGTAAAGGAGGAACGCATCAACGGGATGACAATGTTTCTTGTCACCTGGTTCTCCGTACATCCGTCGATCTTGGCAGCCTCGCGCAGGTCGGCAGACACACTCGTCAGTCCTGCGATGTAGATCAGCATCATGTAACCGGACAGCTGCCACACCGTTACGATGATCAGTGCGATAAATGCGGGTACCGGGGAGGACAGCCAGGACTTGGATAAAAATCCGATGCCTGCGTTCTTACCGATATAAACCAGAATGGTCTTGAAAATGAACTGCCAGATGTAGCCAAGTACGATTCCTCCGATCAGGTTCGGAACGAAGAAGCCTGCACGAAAGAACTTTTTGCCACGGAGCTTTCCGGTAACCAGCAGTGCCAGAAGAAATGCTACGACATTGACCAGAACCACGGACACAACCACATAGATCAATGTCAGTCCGAGTGCCTGCCAGAAGCCGGTATCCTTAAATACCTCAGCGTAATTCGCAAGTCCTACAAACGGCTTTGACTTGGAAAGGCCGTCCCAGCTCGTAAAAGTCAGATAAAATCCGTATAAAAACGGGATAATAACTACTGCCATGAAGGCAAAGACTGCCGGTCCTGCAAAGGCCAGAAACAGTCCCGTATTTTTTAAAGACTCATTTTTCTTATTCATAATTCCCTCTCTTAATCGAAGAATAGCTGCCGCCGACGCCACCGCCGACAGCAGCTATCATCAGCCGTTCAAGCTCTGTATGTCCATTGAATCGGTTCGGAATTATTTTGCAAGTCCGGTCCAGTAATCCTGAATCTCCGTTGCGAAGGTAGCGCGGTCGGTCTCACCTGCGAAGTACTTCTGCATGTAAGCACCAACGGTCTGCCAGTGATCTCCCGGGTAGGAGTACGGTACGTTGATGACTTTGCCTTCCTTCACGTAGTTCTGAACGCTCTGTGCCAGCATGTTGGTAACATCCTTGTCGATATTCGTGAATGCTGGGATCAGGGAGCACTGCTCGATCAGAACGCTCTGACCTTCCTCAGACTCAACAAGCCAGTTCAGGAAATCCTTTGCTGCTGCCTGCTGCTGCTCATCAGTGCACTCCTTGTCGATCATGACCTGCTTCGTTGCGCTGCCGCAGATGGAGCTGTTTACTGCTTCGTTCTCAGAGGTCTCATTCTGCATTACCGGCATGATACCGATCTCTGTGCCGTCTTCAATATAGGAAGAAATCTCTGCCCATGCCCAGTTACCATTGAAATAAATAGCTACTTCGCCTTCTGCCAGGTCTGCGCAGTTCGTAGCGTAGTCCGCTGCGAGCGGGTCATCCTTATTGATATTGTACTGAGCCAGAAGATCGAAGGTATCCATCAGAGCTGTGAATCTCTGGTTGGACATCAAATCTACGTTGCCAGCCTTCAGGTCATCGATGAACTTGGAAGTCGTCTCCATCGTGCCGTCCTGCTCCTCATATACCTGTGTGAGGTAATGTCCTGCAAGAGCCCAGTCCTCCATGTTCAGTGCTGCCGGATACTCCATGCCGTTCTCAACGAGCTTCTCCAGCAGAGCTGCCAGATCATCCATGTTCGTTACAGAAGACGGATCCCACTCTTCGCCGAGGGTCTCTTCGATCGCGGTCTTATTGTAAATCAGGCCACGGCCCTCGATGCAGAACGGGAAGCTGTAAAGCTTGCCATCTACAGATACGCCGTAGGTCTCACCACCGTTTGCTGCCCAGGACTCATTGCTTAAGTCTGCACCATACTCCTCGCAGATATCAGCTACGTCCTGTACATCGCCCATGATCAGGGTCGGTGCATTGTTCGCTGCATATCTGGCTGCGATCTCCTGAGACGGCGATCCGCTGTCGCTGATTGTGTAAACATCCAGTGACGCTCCGGTCAGCTCACCCCACGTAGCTGCTGCATCTACCAAGTAATCCTGGATCTCACTCTTTGTGTTCAGCATTGTGATAGAAACCCCATCGTAGCTTCCTGCCTCGTATGCAGAAGCGTTCACGCCCATAAGGCCAACCATCATGCTCAGTGCCATTGCTGTTGAAACTGCTTTTTTCATGTTCATCCTCCTGTTTTTCTCTGTCGCTTGTTTTGTTGAAATGAGTTATTTTGTGCCGTTCTTTTGAATCGTTTCATTTCTTGTTTTTTGCAACATTTATTGTGACTACAGAATAGCACAGTCTTTTCCTGATTTCAATGCACATATATGTACAATATCGCCTCCTGTTTTTGTGCACTTTTAACCTGTTTTCGTTTTCTGTTTCGTATTCCGATTTTGAACGTTCATTTTTGTTTTTTCATTTTTCATTATGAATATTCATTTTTTGAATTTTATGAATTGAACAGACAGAAGATTCATTTTTCTACTGTCGGCATGGATACGTGAATGTCCCCGCAACAAACCGGCAGAAAGGTTCACTGGAAATCACATTTCATCACTTGCAGTATGCAAACGGAAATGATAGGATGAAACCAAACAAGAAAGGAGATTCCCACTATGACTGATCAGGAATTACAGCAATTATTAGGAGATATGTCCCTGCAGGAGAAGATCGACCAGCTGCTGCAGCTCACTGCCGACTTTTACGGGAAGACCGACCGTGATGTCGTGACCGGACCGGCATCCCAGCTTGGCATTTCTATGGAAGATATCGATCTCGCCGGTTCTGTCTTAAACGGCACCGGTGCAAAGGCACTGATGCAGATTCAGGATGCCTATATGGAAAAGCAGCCACATCATATCCCGCTGCTCTTTATGATGGATGTCATCCACGGCTACCGCACCATCTTCCCGGCTCCGATCGCGCAGGGCGCTTCGTTTGACCCGGAAATGAGCAAAAAAGCAGCTGCCGTCGCTGCACGCGAAGCCTCTGCCGCCGGAATCCACGTCGTCTTCTCTCCGATGGTCGACCTCGTCCGCGACCCGCGCTGGGGGCGTGTCATGGAATCGACCGGGGAAGACCCCTACCTCAACAGCCGGTTCGCCGCGGCGCAGATCCACGGCTTTCAGGGCGACGATATGAAAGAGGAAGGAAAGGTGTGCGGCTGCATCAAGCATTTTGCCGGCTATGGCGGTGCTGAAGCCGGAAGGGAATACAACACCGTACAGGTGTCGGAGCATACGTTTCGTGAATACTACCTGCCTTCTTATGAAGCCGGAATCAAAGCCGGAGCCGGTATGGTCATGACAAGTTTCAACACGGTCAATGACATCCCGGCCACGATCAACCAGAAGCTCATGCGCCAGATCCTCCGCGAAGAAATGGGCTTTGCCGGCGTGCTGATCTCCGATTACGCTGCCATCCTTGAGACGGTCGCGCATGGTGCTTCCTCCGATAAAAAAGATGCCGCACACAAGGCACTGCTCGCCGGTGTCGACATCGATATGATGACCGGCTGTTATGCCGGGGAACTTGCAACGCTCGTCGAAGAAGGAACGATCCCGGAGACATTGATTGACGAGAGCGTGCTGCGCATCCTGCAGCTGAAAAATCAGCTCGGTCTCTTTGAGCATCCGTATAAAGATGCCGACCCGGAAAAAGAAGCCCGCTATATCCTCTGCTCGGAGCACCGTGCACTCGCCCGCAGGGCCGCTGCCGTCTCCTGTGTGCTGCTCAAAAACGACGGGGTGCTGCCGATCCGGCCTTCCCAGAAGGTGGCTTTCATCGGACCGTACATTGATAATTATGAGATCTGCAGCAGCTGGGCGGTCACCGGACATCCGGAGGATTCCGTCACGATCCGTCAGGCAGCCGAAGAACTGCTCCCGGATGCTGCGCTCACCTTCTGCCATGGCACGTCGCTTCTTCCACGCGACTACGTCTTTACCGGATTTGCAGAGCCAAACCGCGCGGAGGAATTTTATGCCGACGTATTTGTCGATCCGGAAAAAGCACTCGCAGATGCCGTCACCGCTGCAAAGGAGGCAGATGTCGTGATCCTCTGCCTTGGGGAACATTACCTCCAGACCGGTGAGGCGACCTCCCGCACCGAGCTCTCTCTTCCGGAAAATCAGATGGAGCTGTTCCGCGCGGTAAAGGCCGTCAATCCAAATGTCGCCGTCGTGCTCTTTAACGGTCGCCCGCTGCTTCTGGACGAGCTTTCCCGTGATGCCGCCGCGCTTCTCGAAGCATGGATGCCGGGCACCGAGGGAGGGCATGCGATCCTCGACCTTCTGACCGGTGCAAAGAATCCGTCCGGAAAGCTTCCGATGACGTTTCCGCGGAACATGGGACAGATCCCGATCTACTACAATCATTTTTCGACCGGACGCCCGCTTCAGACAAACGATCCGCAGCGCTTCGTCTCCAAATACACAGACGCACCAAACACACCCCTCTTCCCGTTTGGATACGGATTAAGCTATACAACGTTCTCTTATTCTGATGTGACACTCTCCTCCGATTCTTTTACGACCGGCGAAGCGATCACTGCATCCGTTCAATTAAAAAATACCGGTGCATGCACCGGTACGGAAGTCGTACAGCTCTATCTTCAGGATGTCGCCGCAAGCACAGTTCGTCCGGTCCGGGAGCTGAAGGGCTTTACACGTATCACCTTAGCTCCCGGAGAGGAACAGACCGTCTCCTTCCAGATTTCCGAGGCGGAGCTGGCCTTCCACCGGGCAGACGGCAGCTACGGCACCGAGCCTGGAGCCTTCCGGGTATGGATCGGTGGCAGCAGCGCCACGGAAAACGGGACAGGATTTACTTTACGTTGAGCTTTTCTTTAAAGAAGTCCGCGATGATTTTCCACACTTCTCTCTGGAAGAACTGCAGATCCGCGTGATCCGCGCCCTCGATGGCAATAAGATCCGCATCCGCACCTGCTTTGGTCAGCGCCTCATACATCGCCTCGCCCTGACTGTACGGTACCGTGTGATCATTGGTGCCGTGCAGCAGTAAAAATGGCGGAGCATCTTTTGTCACATAGCTTACCGGGCATGCCTTCATCGCTTCTTCTTCATGCAATGCCGCGTTTTTTCCAAGCAGCAGAGATTCCGGCGCAGCCATCATCTCCATATTGGAAAGACGCGGCATTTTGCTGATATCCGCCGGGAGGTACCACGGGCAGGCCGCCTGCACCGCGCTGCTGTACTCCAGATAATCCCCCTTGTCAAACTCCTTGTGATCACCGGTCAGAGCCGTCATCGCCGTCAGATGTCCGCCGGCTGACTCTCCCATTACGCCAAAACGCTCCGGATCGATGCCGTAGCGCTCGCTGTGCGCCTTCAGATACCGGATCGCCGCTTTTACGTCCTCAAGCTGTGCCGGGAAGAGCGCCTCATTGCTCGTGCGGTACTGCACACTCGCCACGACAAAGCCTTCACGCGCCAGATCACAGAGGTATGCCAGATGCGCACTCACGCTCATCTGCTGCCACGCCCCTCCGCAGATCCACACGATACACGGACGCTTTTGGGCGTGCTCCGGATAAATGATATCCAGCTTCAGATCCTGCACCACATGCCCAAACCACGCATCCACCTGCGCAAACGCCACGTCCGTGCTGACGACGTACTGCGGCTCTCTGACTGCTACCTGAATTACTTTTTTCATGAACTGAGTCCTCCTTTTATTATTTGAATTTTCAATAGATTTCGAGAAACGATCCGACGGACACCCGGGAACATCCTAAGTGCTGTTTTTTAGTATATCACATTCCCAAAAAAACTGTAATTTTTCTTTTCCCCCTGCTTCTGGCTTTTCGCTCCTGACTATGTTAGAATAAGCACATGGAGGTTTTCTTATGGAACGAACAAAAAAGAGCGAAACAAAGCGGGCAGAGATCATTGCTGCCGTCCGCCATGTCCTTCCGGAAATGGACTACCGCAATCTCTCTGTCCGCGCAATCTGTGACACCTGCGGGATCTCGATCGGATCCTTTTATCATCATTTTAAAAATAAGGAAGATCTGCTGGCCGAAATTCTCGAAGAGATCGACAAGTACCTGATCCGGGAGGTGCAGCCGCAGCTTACTTCTGAATCCGCCGCTGACAATCTCTGCCGCTTTGCACTTGGATTTGCGCAGGAGACGACTGCCAGCGCACTTGGCGCCGGCGGAAGTGTATTAAGTACCGCCTCCGTTCCGCTGCCATCCGATCCCACTGCCATAGAAAAGGAAAACGCCCGTCCGCTCTATGAGCTTCCACGTATGTTAATTCGCGAAGGTCAAAAGACCGGTGAATTTGCTTCTGACATCAGCGCCGACGCTGCAGCATCGATCCTCGTCACTACCCTGCGCGGCTATGCAATGGACTGGTCGAGGCGCTCGTTTTCCTATGATTTTCCAGGGGCTATCCAGGAATATATGGCATTTTTCCTGCGGAGTCTGTCGTAACTATGTTCAAAGCTGCTTATAAATCCATTTTTTTATTTTGCTTCCTCCACACTCTGTCATTTTTCCTGCATCAAATTACTTTTTGAATCAGCTTTATCTTCCAGAATCCATTTCTGAACATCCTTTTCGCTTATTTTAATCAAACGCGCTATCAATTTGACATCCATCCCCTCTGCTACCATAGAAAGAGCTGTCTCTTTTGCTTTTTTTAATTCGCCACGCTTTTCACCGCTTTCTATTCCTTCACTGTAAATTTTTTCCATTTCATGGCACATACCGTTCACTCCTTCCTGTGTTTCCTTCAGTTCATATACCCTATCTGCAAGAATCCCGCTGTGCATATCCTTCGCATTTTTGCAATGCAAGTCATGCATTAGCTTACCCAACTCGGTGTCCTCCTGCCTTTTCGAATTGACATAAATAATATGCGCTTCATCCTGAAAGCTTTCACTGACCTCTTCGATTTTTCTATTGATATGATAAATCGGAAGTCCATAGCCTAACGTATCATTTTTCGTAATAAAAATCACATAACTCTCTGGAAGTTCATCGAAATCCTGTCCCGGATTCAATGTATTCATATCCATCAGACCACTATAATACCTCGCTCTTTTCGGAGATGCCCCCTCATTATCCTGCTGAATTTCCACATCCATCTGCCGACCTTCGGAATCTCTGACCACGCAATCCAGAATCGCTGATCGCCCCTGCAAATTTTTATAGTCCTTTTGCTGTACCTGATCAATCACTTTTAAATCCTTTTCGCCCATAATCACCTGTAAAATATATTCCGTACATTCACGCTTTTTTAACACATTTCTCATGAATATATCATTCACGAGCGTAAGGTCTTTTAAAATGTCTTTATATCTTTCATATCGTTCTTTCAGGTCTTCTGACGCGATCATTTCTTCTTTTGTCACATTCATCCTCCTTTATTATTTTATCATATCTGCCTTTCCATTAATAGTATGTATTGGTCATACATATTTTTTCAAAATGTTATCATATTAAATTTCAAATGTCAATATAATTAAAATTATTTTCACAAATTAATTGTGATAATATCTGTAGGCAAATAAATGATCGTTGAATGAATTGTAATCCATATCAAAAAAAAGCAGCCAATCTACCGACTAACTGCTTTCCTGATTCTGGTTTTCTGCACCTGCTGCTTATCCCAGCTTCCGAATCCGCTCAAGTGCCTCCCCCGTCTGCTCACGGGTGCCGAAGCCGGTCAGGCGAAAGTAGCCTGCACCGCTTGGACCAAAGCCAACACCTGGGGTGCCGACGACCTGTGCGTGGGAGAGCAGATAATTGAAAAATTCCCAGGATCCCATTCCGTGTGGCGTCTGCATCCAGATGTACGGCGAATCGGTTCCGCCGAATGCCTCATAGCCCATCTTTTTCAGTTCCTGCAAAATCAGCAGCGTATTTTCTTTATAATAGCCGATGTGCTCTTTTACTTCCTTCTGACCCTGTGGGGTGTAAATCGCCTCCGCACCACGCTGTACAATATACGGCGCGCCATTGTACTTAGAGCCGAGCCTGCGACGCCACAGATCATTCAGACGGATTCCGCCGTTCTCAATCTCCTTCGGAATCACCGTATAGCCAAGGCGGACGCCCGTGAAGCCTGCCGTCTTCGAATAGCTGCGGAACTCCATGCAGCATTTTTTCGCGCCCTCGCACTCATAAATCGTGTGCGGCAGCGCCGGATCCGAAATAAATCCCTCATAAGCCGCATCGAACAGAATCAGCGATCCTTCCCGGTTTGCGTAGTCCACCCAGCGCTGAAGTTTCTCCTTACTGATCATCGCACCGGTCGGATTATTTGGAAAACACAGATAAATCAGGTCCGCGTGACGTTCCGGCAGTTCCGGCGTAAATTCATTTTCTTTCACACACGGAAGGTAGACCACATCGCTCCACTGCCCTTTTTCCTCCTGCCAGGTGCCACACCGCCCCGCAATGACATTCGTATCGATGTAAGCCGGGTAGGTCGGGTCACAGACTGCAATCACATTGTTGACAGAAAAAAGATCACAGACGCTCGCCACATCGCTCTTGGCGCCGTCACTGATAAAAATCTCATCCAGCCCTACCGTCACACCATACGGTGCAAAGTCATGCTCTGCAATCGCTTTTCTCAAAAATTCAAATCCCTCATAGGGACCATATCCCTGAAATGTCTCTTTTTTTGTCTGCTCCAGCACGGCTTTCTGCATCGCATCCGTGACCGCCTTTGGAAGCGGCAGCGTCACATCCCCGACGCCAAGACTGATGACCTTTGCATCTGGATGCTCCTTTTTATAAGCGTCCAGCTTCTGATGCAGAACCGCAAACAGATAGCCTCCCGGAAATTTGCTGAAATTGCTGTTGAATTCGTACATGATCGATTCCTCCCCTTTCTTTTCTATCCAATTTCTGAAAACTTTATTATTACTTCCTGATCAAATAATGACTATACCCGTATAAATCTGACTCTATTCCTATCGATATATCTCAGTCAAATTTTTATAACTAATGAATCACTCCATAAATCCATTTATATCTGATGAATATCGCAATTTTTTCGTGTCAAATGGATATTCACAATCCATCATCAGCTTCGCTACTTACCTTTCCCTATATTACCTGCATCAGCACGCTTAAGGCCGGGATCGTCACAAGCGACAGCAGTGTGCTCACAAAAATACACCCGGATGCGTACACGGCATCCCCGTCATATTTTTCTGCCAAAATCGCTGTTGTGCTCCCGGCCGGCATTCCGGCCAGCAAAACGGAGACACCCGTCACCAGTTCCGGGGTACCAAGCATCCTGCAGATCAAAAGCGTCACCAGCGGAATGGCCAGCAGCCGCAACCCGCTGTAGTATAAAGTCAGCTTCGTAAATATCGTCCGGATATTCACCCCGGCCAGGATCGAGCCGATAATCAGAATGGACACCGGCAACATACAGCCGCTTAAATAGCGAAGCGTGCGTAAAATGGGCGACGGGATTGTAATTCCGGTCAGCATAAAGAAAAATCCAATCCAGACCGCCCAAATACACGGATGCCACGCGAGCTTGCGCAGCACATCTTTCCCCTTTGCTTTTGTAAAGCAGGACAGCCCCGCCGACCACATAAAGAAGCGGAGCGGGATCAGATAAACGGACGCATACAGCAATCCTTCCTGTCCATATATCCCTTCAATGATCGGATTTCCCATAAACCCCGCATTCGAACAGATCGTCGCATACTGAAGTACCTTCTTTTTCCCCGGCTCGGCAAACGAAAACAGCACCTTTCCACCAAGCCAGCAGAGAATCTGGATGCCGAGTGCAATCAGCAGGACTTCCAGCGAAGCCTTCAGTACGTCTGCGCTCAGATCGATCAGAAACGAATTGATGATATTGCACGGAAGAATCAGGTCAATCAGCAGATCCGTCAGACATTTTCTCCCTGCTGCCGTCAGGACTCCCTTTTTGGTCAGTACCATTCCGCAGACCATCAAAAGTGCCAGTATGATCTGAAGCTCAATTACGCTGTTTATCGTCGTCATATCGATCCCCGTCTTTCTCTGTCATCCTGTAGGTTCTGCGTTACTGTACGCTTCATTTTCCAACAAACATCCGGCTGTGGGCAGCAAAGTATTTACGAGCCGACAGCTAGTCCTTGTCCGCAAAGCGCAAGGATAAACAAATAAACTTTCAGCCATAAAGCAGGCATTCTCAATTCGCTTCGCTGCTTGCTCATGAACGCAGCAGCACGCTTCCCGGATATGCCCCGGTCATTTTTCCGTCCTGATAAACCACAGCTCCGTTCACCCACACCGTATGGATGCCTGCGCACACTCTGGATGGATGCAGAAAATCTGCCCGGTCCGAAAGCTCCTCCTCTGACAGTAACACCAGATCCGCATCGTATCCGTCTGCGATCTTCCCTTTTCCACAAAGTCCCCAGCGCTCGGCGGTCAGCCCGGTCGCTTTCCGGACCGCCTGTTCCATGCTGACGAGGTGTTTCCTACATGCAAACTCTGAAATAGAGCGTACCACCGCTCCATATGCCCTCGGATGGGCGACGCCGTCTTTCTTATGTACCAGTCCATCCGTCCCTGCGACGGTATTCTCATCGAGATAAATGCGCTCCACCTCTTCCTCCTGCATGCAGGAAAATGCGCCGCTTCCCGCGCACTCATTTTCTTCCATCAGATCAAAGTATGCCTCAAATGGATCTTTTCCACATTTCTTCGCCCACTCGGAAACCGTCATCCCGACTGCCTGTGGCGTGCGCGGTACGGACAAAATCCGGATTCCGTCAAATCCGCCGGCATTCTGATAAGAACTGTTGTAGCTGCACGGCACCTCGGTCATCTCTTTACGGATCTTCTCCCGCATCTTCGGATCCTTTAAAAGTGCAGCAGCCGCAACCGGCCCATTTGTAAAATACTTTGGCGACATGCACTGGCACAGCCCGGTCTGTGACGCCGTATATGGATATTGATCCAGTGTGATCGACACACCACGCGCAATCGCCTCATGTATCAGGCGGAGCGTCTCTTTTGACGCGCCCCAGTTGCGCGGTCCGCATATCTTGTGATGGGAGATCACAAGTGGAACCCCCGATTCCTCGGCAATCCGGATCGCTTCTTTTACCCCTTCCACGACATGGTCTGCCTCGCTGCGCATATGCGTCGCATAAATACCTCCATATGGCCGCATTGCCTTGCACAGCTCGATCAGCTCTTCCGTCGGTGCATAGACACCCGGCACATAAATCAGCCCGGAAGAAAGCCCGAAACAGCCATGCTCCATCGCTTCCCTCAGATAGCGCTTCATTTCTTCCAGCTCTTCTTTCGTCGCCGGACGGTTCTCATAGCCTACCGTCGCCATCCGGAGCGTACTGTGTCCGGCCAGAAATGCAAAATTGCCCGGAAGCCGCTGGGATTTCGCATAATCCACATAGCCTGCAAAGCTCTGGAATGCCTCCACTGCATCCAGCTGCTCCTGATTCACATCCCCGGAGAGATATTCCAGCATCTGCGCCTTTTTGGACAATGGTGCCGGAAACAGAGAGGATCCACACTGACCGCCGACCTGCGTCGTAATTCCCTGGGAAATCTTACAGAGGCTGACCGTTTCCGGATCACTTCCAATATACAGATCTGAATGAGAATGGCTGTCGATAAAACCCGGACAGAGTGTCTTTCCTGCCGCATCTACCTGTGCCACAGCGCTCTCCTCTTCCGCCGCCCGGCCAAGCACCAGTTTTCCGTTTCGGATCCCGATGGTTCCGTGATATGCCGCAGTTCCGGTCCCATCGATAATCTTCGCATTGATAATCCGTGTGTCCAGCATCCGCGTTCCTTCTTTCTTATCTTAATATATGCTCTATATACTCAAAATCTCTACTGCACGATACATGCAGCAAATTATACTTCTGCAATCCGCCTGTGATTATAGGAAATATATTTTTTCTCATATTTCATTCTCACTCTCGCCCGTCCGGAAAAAGGAATCCAGATTCTCCAGCGAACTCTCCACAATATTCTCGATCGCCTGGTCTGTATAAAATGCCGTATGCGTCGTAAAGATGACCTGATCCATCGCGAGCAGGGATGCCAGCAGCAGATCATCCAGCTGCTTTCCCCGGTAGTCCTTCCGTGCTGTCTGATCCTCATATTCATAGACATCCATTGCAAATCCGCCAAGTCTTCCGCTTTTCAACGCTTCATAGACGGCTTTCGTATCTACCAGTCCACCCCGTGCCGTATTGACCAGCAGGGCCCCCGGCTTCATCTTCTGAATCGCTTCGGCATCGATCATATGATAATTCTGTTCGGACATCGGGCAGTGCAGAACTACGATATCCGACTGTGCGAGCAACGGTTCCAGATCTGTCTGCTCTGCAAGGCGCTGTACCTCCGGATTCGGATGATGTCCATTTGCGAGAATCCGGCATCCGAACCCGCTCAGATCCTGGATCGTCGCCGTCCCGATCCGCCCGGTTCCGATCACACCGACCGTCATGCTTTTTAGTTCCCTGCCACGCAGACCGTTTAAAAAAAAGTACTGCTCTTCGATCCGCCGAAGCTGTGTTTTCATTTTACGGAGCAGCGATAAAATCAACAGCACCGTATGTTCTGAAATCGCATTTGGTGAATATCCCGGCACATTCGCTGCTTTGATCCCATATTTTTTAATTTCATTTTTATCGATATGATCTTTTCCAGCCGTTCGTGTCGCAATGTAACGGATCCCGGCTTCGTGCATGGCCGCTGCCATCTCCCGATCGACCTCACAGCCTGCATTGATCGCCACTGCATCGTATCCTTTTAACACATTTGCATTTTTCAATGTGAGCTGTTCCTTCTGATAATCCAGCAAAAATCCGAATCGTTTATTTACTTTTTCAAAAATCGCAGTCTCATCCTGTCGATGTGCCGTCACCAGCACCTTCCATGTCCCTGTTTTCTCCATGATTCACACATCACTTTCCTGTCGTTATATCAGTTCTTCTTTTACCCACTTTGACATTTTTTCTGTAAACAGAAGCGGGATCCCTCCGGTATGGAACAGCACCACGGTATCCTGCCCGGTCAGTTCTCCTTTTCGCACCAGATCGATGTAAGCCGATGCCGTTTTCGAGGTATAGGTCGGATCCAGTAAAATCCCTTCCTTGCGGGCAAATAAAAGCATTGCCTCTTTTCCTTTTTCCGTCATGATGCCGTAGCCTTCTCCGATGTAATCCCCACGGATGTCCACTTCTTCCGGCGTGATCGTCTCATCATATCCAAGCGTCTTCGCATCCCGGTTGAACTCTTCGGTCAGCATCGCCTTACCTTCCTCCACGGATCTGGAGAGCGCCGCTCCGATGACCTTTGCACGAATCCCCGATACCCGATTGCCAAGGCTGATACCCGTCATCGTCGAGCTCGTCGCACAGGGCGCGATGATGTGGGTGGCCTTCACTCCCAGGACATCCAACTGCTGTTTCAGCTCATCCATCGCCGCCACATAGCTGGCAGTTCCATAGAGGGACCGGCCGCCTCTCGGAATCAGGTATGGCTTCTTTCCTTTTGCCTTCAGTTCCGCGATCAGCTCCTGAATCCGCTCTTCCCCGGCCCGAAGATGTTCCTTTGCCATCTTCTCCGGTGGAACCGAATGGTCGATCTTGCAGAATACCTGCTTTGCTCCAAAGAGCATCTGTAAGATCCGGTTGCCCTCGTACACACCATTGTCATCCTCGGTCAGTACAAGATAACAGTCCAGACCCATTTTCGCACACGCTGCAGCGGTAAGCCGTCCATGATTCGTCTGCATATCGCCGGAGGTGATAATCGTGTCTGCCCCCTTTTCCATGGCATCTCCAAGAAGAAATTCCAGCTTCCGCAGTTTGTTTCCGCCAAGCCCGAGCCCTGTGAGGTCATCCCGCTTCATAAAGACCCGCGGTCCTCCGAGCTCTTCTCTCAACGCCGTAAGCTCCTCCAGAGGAGTCGGCAGATTTGCCAGTTTGACTCTTGCCAGCTGTTCATATCCCATTTTGATTCCTTCTTTCTGTATAGTGCGGATGTTCTGAACTGTTATTGATCATACATGTGGCACGCGACGCAGTGGCCGCAGGAGATTTCTTTCATCTGTGGGCGCTCTGTTTCGCAGATGGGCATGCTGTACATGCAGCGCGTGTGGAACACGCAGCCCTTTGGTGCATTCATTGGAGACGGTATTTCTCCTTCCAGGACGATCCGCTGCTTTTTGATCTTCGGATTGGAAGACGGTACCGAAGACAGAAGTGCCTGCGTATACGGGTGCGACGGAAGGGAAAACAGTTCATCGGTCGCTGCCTCCTCCACGAGATGTCCCAGATACATGACGCCAATCCGTGTCGAGATATATTTTACCACACTCATGTCATGCGCGATAAACAGATAGGTCACTTTTCCATCTTCCTGCAGATCCAGAAGCAGATTGATGATCTGTGACTGCACGGATACATCCAGTGCGGATACCGGCTCATCGCATACGATAAAGCTTGGATTCAGGATCAGTGCCCGCGCGAGTCCGACTCTCTGCCGCTGGCCTCCGGAAAATTCATGCGGATAACGGTAAAAATGCTGTGGCCGCAGTCCGACCTTTCCGAGCATCTGCATCGCCAGCTCCATCCGATCCTTCCGGTCTCCGATTTTCTGAATCTGCAGTGCCTCCATGAGCAGATCCCCGACTTTTTTTCTCGGATCGAGTGAAGTATAAGGATCCTGAAATACCATCTGCATCTTTTGCCGATACGGAATCATCTGTTTTTCACTCAGCTCCGTAATGTCCGTCCCGTTGATGCTGATCCGGCCTTCCGTCGGCTCGATCAGTTTTAAGACCGTGCGCCCCAGCGTCGACTTTCCGCAGCCGGTCTCCCCGACCAGCCCGTAAGTCTCTCCTTCGTGCAGCATCAGCGAAATATCATCGACGGCCTTTACCTGAACCTTTCCGTGGCTGACTGCATTTTTCACCGGAAAATATTTTTTGATATGCTCTGCCTTCAGTACGACCTTTTTTTCAGTTTCCATATCCGAATCCCTCCTTGCCGACGGCTCCGATATGATGGCACCGTACCTTATGAACCTGACTTTTGCTATCTGCCACATCCTTCAGATCAGGCATTTTCGCACGGCACTCTTCTGTCGCATACGGACAGCGCGGCGCGAACCGGCAGCCCTCCGGGATCTGCGAGAGCAGCGGCACCATACCTTTGATCATAAACAGTCGCTTCGGACGTGCTCCGTCAATCTGCGGAATGGAACGGATCAGGCCATTCGTATACGGATGCAGCGGATTTTCAAAAATCGTATCGACATCCGCTTCCTCTACGACCTGTCCGAGATACATGACGACCACACGGCTGCATGTCTCTGCCACGACGGAGAGATCATGGGTGATCAGTATCACGCCCATCCCGAGTTTTTTATTCAGCTCCACGATCAGGCTCATGATCTGCGCCTGAATCGTCACATCCAGTGCGGTCGTCGGCTCATCCGCGATCAGCAGCTTCGGCTGACAGGCAAGCGCGATCGCGATCATAATCCGCTGCCGCATGCCTCCGGAAAGCTCAAACGGATACTGTTTCAGCCGTTTTTCCGGATCGTTGATACCGACCAGTTTCAGACTCTCGACCGATTTTTCATAGATCTGCTTCTTATCCAGATCCGTGTGCAACTTCAGCGTTTCCTTCAGCTGATTGCCCACGGTGTAAACCGGATTCAGCGCGCTTAACGCATCCTGGAAAATCATGGAAATCTCATCCCCGCGGATTTTCTCCATGTCCTTCAGTGGCATTGCCAGAATATCCTGATCCTCAAACCGGATATGCCCTTCATAGCTCGCCATATATTTTTCATCATACAGACGAAGGATCGACTGACAGGTCACACTCTTTCCGCAGCCGGACTCTCCGACGACTGCCATGATCTCACCCTTATTCACATGAAAGGAAACTCCGTCCACCGCCTTCATGCGTCCGCGTTCGGTCTGAAATGTAGTGCTCAGATTTTCTACTCGCAACAGTTCTTCCATAGCTATGTTCCTCCGTCAGTTTGTCTGAGGATCCAGCACGTCCCGCAGGCCATCGCCAAACAGGTTCATACCGAGTACCGAAAATGCCGTGCTGATTGCCGGAAACAGGATCATCCACCAGCCTTTGTAAATGACCGACTGGCCTTCGTAAAGGATGTTGCCCCAGCTCGGTGTCGGCACCGGAACGCCAACGCCAAGGAAACTCAATGCCGCCTCCGTGATAATCGCATTTGCAAAAATATAAGAAGCCTGCACGATGACCGGGCAGATGACGTTCGGCGCAATATGCCGCCAGATGATATTCGAAGGACGTGCGCCGAGGGCACGCATCGCTTCAATATACGTCTGCTCCTTTACCGAAAGGGCGCTTCCTCTGGCCACACGTGCGATACTCGGCGTATACACCACAGCCATACTGATAACGACATTTTTTACACTTGCCCCGAGTACTGCCATAAATGCAATCGCCAGCAGGGATGCCGGTACTGCACTTAATCCGTCACAGATCCGCATCAGCACATTGTCCAGCGGCTTATAGTAGCTCGCATACAGCCCGCATACCATGCCGACCACAAGTGCCAGGACACTCGTCGCCAGACCAATGACCAGGGAAATTCTGGCTCCGTATAAAATTCTGGTCAGAAGGTCTCTGCCAAATGTATCTGTTCCGAAAATATGCTCGGCGCTCGGCCCCTTCAGCCGGTTCACGACTTCCATATCGTAAGGTCCGTATTTCGTCAGAAGCGGCGCAAAGACCGCTCCAAGTACGACAATCATCAGAATCGTAAAACCGAGCACCGCCAGTTTATTCCGGTAAAATTTCTGCAGCCGAAGTCTGCGCTGTTCCTTTTTTAAGATTTTCCGGATCTCCTCTGTACTGCACTGATCCAGATGGTCCGGATCTGCCTGCACCATCCGCTTCCTTTTTTCTTCTGGAATTACCCCTGCCGTCTGTACTGCCTTCATCGTCCTTCCCCCTTACTTTTCCAGTCTGACTCTCGGATCTACCACGCTGTATAAAATATCAATCAGAAAACATACGAGCACATTGATGACTGCGATGACGAGTACATCCGCCTGAATCACCTCATAATCCCGCTTGGATACCGAATTGATAATCAACTGCCCGGCACCGGGAATATTAAATACCGTCTCCACAATCGAAGCTCCGGAGAGCAGTCCCATCAGCGTCTGCCCGATCGTCGTCAGGATCGGAAGGATCGCATTTTTTAATGCATGCTTAAATACGAGCCAGAACTCCTTTACGCCTTTTGCCTTTGCCATCTTGATGTAATCACAGTTCAGCACCTCCAGTACAGAGGAGCGGGTCATACGGATGATCAGTCCGGTCTCCATGAATCCAAGTGCGACTGCCGGGAGAACGAGATAGCGGAGATTTTCCAGAAATCCGTACTCTTTCAGTGGCTTATACCCGCCGACCGGGAGCCATTTGAGCTTTACCACAAACAGAAGGATCAGGAGCAGGCCAAGCAGAAAGCTCGGAATCGAGATTCCGACCATGGACAGCCCTTCAATCGCGCTGTCTGCTATCGTCCCCCGCTTTTTCGCCGCGATAATGCCAAGTGGAATTCCGACCAGTATGACAAAAATCATCGCGTACATCGTCAGCATAATCGTCGGTCCCATATGATCGGCAATGATCTCGGTCATCGGCTGATTGATGTAGACGGATTTTCCGAGATTTCCATGAAAAATATCAGCCATCCAGTCAAAATACTGCACCGGAAGCGGCTTGTTAAATCCCATCGTCTCCCGCAGTGCTTCCACGTCAGACTCCGAAGCCTGCGCGCCCAGCATGATTCTCGCCGGATCACCGGGTGTCAGATGGATCAGGGTAAAGATCACAACAGAAACGATAAACAATACCGGGATTAAAGTCAGAATTCGCCTGATCAGATACTTTCGCACGTCCGTCACTCCTTTTCCTTCGTTCTGCCCATCATAAAACACAAACCATTCCTTTATGCTTTATGATGTACAGAACACATTTTGTTTTCCGGAGGAGCGATCGCTCCCCCGGCCCCCTGAAGCTTTATTTTTCTACTTTTACATTCCATGCGTGTGCACTCTTGAATACGGTGATATCCTGTACTTTTGCGCTCGTTGCCGCATAGACATATTTGTCGCAGAGCTTTGATACCGGCATGTACTCTTCCCAGCAGTATTTCTGCAGGTCGTTCCACGTCGCGATCGCTGCTTCCTTATCGGTCGCTGCATTGATTTCCTCAAATCCACTGACCAGATTCTCATCGGTCGCCCAGCCGTTCCAGGTCGCAGACAGATACAGGATGAGCGGCGGAACCTGTTTTACAGAAAAGCTTGTAATAAAGGCATCGAACTGTGTCGGATCCGCTGCGTAGTTCAGATAAGTCGCCCAGTCGGTCGTCACCAGCTCGCAGTTGACGCCTGCCGCCTGCAGTTCCTGCTGAATCACTACTGCTGCGTTATAGAAATCCGTCTCGGACGATGCGACGAGCAGCCGGAAGGTCTCTCCGTCGTATCCGCATTCATCCAGCAGCTCTTTTGTCTTCTCCGGATCATTCTGATTGTACTGATCCGCTCCTTCGGTAGAATACCACTCGGAATCTTCTACGCACATATAGCTGGAATTGATTTTATAGAAGTCGCTGTTTCCATAAGAAGCCAGTCCGATGTCATCATCATTGAGTGCTGCATTGACTGCCCGGCGGAAGGTCGCATCACTCGCAACGCCTTCTTTTTTGTTATAGATCATGACCATATCGCCATCCAGCTCAGTATAGGTCTTGTAGGCATCGTCGCTGTCGAGCATCTCGTAGTTGTCCGGGGAAAGTCCCAGTGCCACGTCGTATTCTCCGGACTGCAGTCCTGCCAGACGGGTCGCATCGTCTGTCACGATATCATAGTAGACCGTCGGTGTCGCCGCTTCCTTATAGCCATACCAGCCATCCTCTTCTCCCTCCTCAAAGTACGGGGTGTAGTCATCCCATTTGGTGAGCTTGATGTACTGGTCTGCCGCCCACTCATCAAACAGATACGGGCCGGTACCGATGAACTCTGTCAGGTTGCCGGTCTCCGGATCGATCGTATCCAGCGTCGATTCCGGCACGATGATCGGCTTCTGCGCCGCCGTCGCGATCAGCTCATTCAGGTACAGATACGGATGATCCATTTTAATTTTTACGGTGTAGTCATCGACCACTTCAAATTTATTTTCCGCACCGATGTAGGTCGCTGCTGTTCCGAAATTTGCCACCCAGCGGTTCATGGATGCCGCTACGTCTGAAGCTTTCATCTCTGCACCATTCTGGAACATGACGCCCTGCTTGAGCTTGTAGGTGTACTCCGTCGCGTCATCGCTGATCTCCCACGACTCGCACAGCTCTGGCTTTACGGAATAGTCGGTTGCCAGCGCTACCAGCGTATCAAACACCGTACCTACCATAATATTTCCGCAGGAATCCGAAGAAGTATTGACACAGTCCAGGGTGTCCGGCACGTCGCTGAATGCGATATGCAGCTCATCATCGTACTCTGCCTCGTCCGCAAATACCGTACTGCCTGCTCCAAGGCTCATCGCCATTGCCACACTCATCACCAGCGCACTGACTTTTTTCCATCTTTTCATAATCTTTCTCCTCCTTGTCAAAATTGCCTTCAAGCGGATATTCGCAATCCGCTTTGCATCAAGCAGATATTCGCAATCCGCTTCGGTTAAACAAAAAGCGCACAAAGAAGTTTCTGTACTTCCTTGTACGCTCTGTTTTCGTAATAAAATTTTTCTATAAAATTTTTCGTTTATACAGCGTCTTTTCCGTGCTCTTTCGTCCGCACGCGGATGACATCACAGACATCCTTGACGATGATCTTTCCATCTCCGGAATGCCCGGTCACCGTCTCCTCACAGATCCGGTCGACGATCCGATCGACATCCTCATCGTTTACAATGACCTCCACCTGAAGCTTCGGAAGTAAGTTCACATTTGTGCGGACACCGGTATATTCATCGGTAAATCCCTTCTGACTGCCGCAGCCCATCACATTCAGGACCGTCATGCCGCCACAGTGAAATTCATCAATCAGGATACACTTTACTGATTCCAGCTTATCCGGACGGATGAACAGATTCAATTCTTTCATTCCGGCACCTCCCTCTCGCACATCGTTCGGTTCCCCTGCAGATGTTTACGATTCACTTTTTCACTAGCTCTTTCCTACCCCTTAACCGGATCCCTCTGTATTTTCCGAGTCCGCCACTGCTGATTGCTTTTCGTCATTCATACAGGAGACTTACTATTTACTTGCTTCGATTAAGTATGCAGCCAGTATAGAACGGTGTTCTAATTTTGTCAACACGTTTTTTTAGAATTTGTTTATTGATTTTTTATTTTACTTTTATGAATTATCTGTATATTTAGACGCCATTTTGCGATTCCTTTTGTCAATTTACTACAGAAACTGCCGTCTCACATTTTTCTGTTTTTATCTATAATGTAACTTCTGCTGTTCTTTTTTATAGAAATTTTAGAACCCTTCCCGCTTTCTTCACACTTTTTGTCCTGCAAACCTGCTATACTACAGGTATCGGAAGGACTGGAGGTTTTTTTATGACAAATGAAACAAAATACGCCCTTGAGGCTTCCCTGAAAAAATTTCTCTTAAAGAAGCCGATCGACAAAATCACCATCCGCGACCTGACCGACGACTGTGGAATCAGCCGGATGGCATTTTACTATCATTTTAAAGATATTTATGATCTCGTGGAGTGGGCCTGCTTTGAAGATGCTTCCCGTGCGCTCGCCGGGAAAAAGACTTACGATACGTGGCAGGAGGGACTGCAGCAGATTTTTGAGGCGGTGTTGGAAAACAAACCATTCATTTTGAACGTCTACCGGGCCTTAAGCCGCGAACAGATCGAAAACTACCTCTTCCACCTCGTCTATGACCTCATCATGGGCGTCGTCGAAGAAAAATCTGCAGGACTACGCGTGACGCAACAGCAGAAACAGTTCGTGGCAGAATTTTATAAATACAGCTTTGTCTGTGTGATGCTCGACTGGATCCGCGGCGGAATGAAGGATGATTATCACACCATCGTCAACGATATCTGCACGACGATGCACGGCGCGATCTCGAATTCTCTGAAGAATTTTGCGGATGCGGATAAATTTGCAGCTTTGTAGGAAATTTTCTCCGTTTTTTATCATTTCCTGTGTTTTGTAAATAGCAGCCACCAGCCTCGTGTGCTAAGATGTGCTCGTAAACAAAAAACAACAAATGAATTTTCCCGAATAACCCGCTGATATTTTCACATACTGAAAAGAGACTGCGGAAAATTCGGAACCAATTATAAATGAGAAAGGTGGATTTCATTATGTCGAAAAAAGGAAAGAAATTAGCAGCAGCATCTGCTCTGGCAGCCGGACTCGGCGCAATGTATTATGCATCAAAGAAGAAAGAAAACGAATCGAATGGATCTGCGGATAATGGATACCGCAACACCGAACGCGGCAAATATGAGAAAAACAGCAAAGGCATTTACTACAGCAACGGTAACTACGAGGCATTCGCCCGCCCGGAAAAGCCGGAAGGTGTCGATGACAAGCATGCCTATATCGTAGGCAGCGGCCTTGCCTCTCTCGCAGCAGCCTGCTTCCTCGTCCGTGACGGCCAGATGCCGGGCAAGAACATTCACATTCTGGAAGCGATGGACATCGCCGGTGGCGCCTGCGACGGTATCTTCGATCCGTCCCGTGGCTATGTGATGCGCGGCGGCCGTGAGATGGAGAACCATTTCGAGTGCCTGTGGGATCTGTTCCGCAGCATCCCGTCGATCGAGACACCGGGCGTATCCGTTCTCGATGAGTATTACTGGCTGAACAAGCACGATCCGAACTACTCTCTGTGCCGTGCCACGAAGAACCGCGGTGAAGATGCACATACCGACGGACGTTTCAATCTGAGTCAGAAGGGCTGCATGGAGATCATGAAGCTGTTCCTGACAAAGGATGAGGATCTGTACGATAAGACAATCGAAGACGTCTTCGATGAAGAAGTATTCGATTCGACCTTCTGGCTGTACTGGAGAACGATGTTCGCATTTGAGAACTGGCACAGCGCACTGGAGATGAAGCTCTACTTCCAGCGTTTCATCCATCATATTTCCGGTCTGCCGGATTTCAGCGCCCTGAAATTTACCAAATACAATCAGTACGAGTCACTGATTCTCCCAATGCAGCGCTACCTCGAAGCAGCTGGTGTCGACTTCCAGTTCAATACAGAAGTTACCAACGTTGTCTTCACCTTCCACGATGACAAGAAGATCGCATCCGCGATCGAGTGCAAGGTAAACGGGGTGGAAAAGGGAATCCTGCTCACTGAGAATGACCTCGTCTTCGTGACAAACGGAAGCTGCACCGAGGGCACGATCTACGGCGACCAGAACCATGCACCGAACGGCGATGCAGAAGTCCGCACGAGCGGCTGCTGGAGCCTTTGGAAGAACATCGCAAAGCAGGATCCGTCCTTCGGACATCCGGAGAAATTCTGCTCCGATATCAGCAAGACCAACTGGGAGTCCGCGACCATCACGACACTGGATGAGCGCATCATTCCGTATATCACAAATATCTGCAAGCGCGATCCGCGCAGCGGCAAGGTCGTTACCGGCGGTATCGTAAGCTGTCAGGATTCCTCCTGGCTGATGAGCTGGACGATCAACCGTCAGGGACAGTTCAAAGCTCAGGACAAAGATAAGGTATGTGTATGGGTATATGGCCTCTTCACTGACCGTCCGGGCGATTACATCAAGAAGCCGATGAAGGACTGCACCGGTAAAGAGATCACCGAAGAGTGGCTGTACCACCTCGGTGTTCCGACGGAACAGATCGAAGAGCTCGCAGAGCACAGCGCTGTATGCGTACCGACGATGATGCCGTACATCACCGCATTCTTCATGCCGCGTACCAAGGGCGACCGTCCGGATGTCATCCCGGATGGCTGTGTGAACTTTGCATTCCTTGGCCAGTTCGCTGAGACTCCGCGTGACACCGTCTTCACGACTGAATATTCTGTCCGGACCGCTATGGAAGCCGTATACGGACTGCTCGGCGTTGACCGTGGTGTCCCGGAAGTATGGGGCAGCGTCTACGACATCCGCGAGCTGCTGGACTCCTCCGTCAAGCTCATGGACGGAAAATCTCCGCTCGAGATCCGTCTGCCTGGCCCATTAAACGCCCTGAAAAAGCCGGCACTGCACCTGATTCAGGGTACCGTCATCGAAAAAGTGCTGCGGGATCATCAGGTGATTAAGGATGGGATGATGTAAAGACTTTCCCGTTGATCATGAAAATATCGATTTTATAAAAACGAACCCGGAGGGATCAGCTGGTCTCTCCGGGTATTTTTTTGCTTTACGCAATTGGGGCCGGTGTTCTTCTTGACTCGCTTCACGACCTGCGTTCAGATCACCGCTCCCAGTTCCCGCGACGCATCATACGCCCGCAGCGCTTCTGCCATCAGCTCTGCATCGGTCGGAGCCGCGACCGAATGTCCGCCGATCTGCTGAAATTTCTCACTTCCACGGCCCAGCAGCAGGATCAGAGTCCGATTCTTTGGATCCTCTTCTGCCAGCGCAACAGCCTGCTCTACCGCCTTTTTCCGGTCTGTCACAAGATGGCAGCTGCAGCCGGTCATATCTACATATCCACGGATTTCTTCACAGATACCTGCCGGGTCTTCCATACCCGGATCGTCCGTCGTGAGGATCACTTCATCAGAAAAGAGCCCTGCGATGATCCCAAGCTCCCGACGGCGGTTCAGGGCTTTGCCACCCGGACATCCGAACACGGTGATGATCTTCCGGTAATCGGCATATTCCTGAAATGCCGCATCGAACAGCTTCTCAAAGCTCAGACGGTTGTGCGCAAAATCGACGATCCCACAGATTTTTTCATCCCTGCTCATAAAGGTCTCCATCCTTCCCGGCACACGCGTCTTCTGTAATGCCCGGCGCATACATGCGACCGGAACACCATAGACGTAGGCCGCCGTGATCGCCGCCAGCGCATTTTCGATATTAAATTTCCCCTTCATTCCAAGGGTGAACCGTTCCGAGAACCGGTCACAGGTGACACGGAAGCTTAACTGCCGTCCCTCGGTCCGAATCTCACTGCAACGGATATCCGCGTGCTTTTTCGTGCCGAATGTGACAATACGCTCTGCCTTGTGCGCCGCCTTCAAAATGCGGTCCGCATGGTCTGCGTTCAGATTGACACAGGCGACCTCGGTCTGACGGAACAAGGAAAGCTTCGAACTGAAATAATCCTCAAAATCCACATGCTCCTTCGGGCTGATATGGTCTCTCGAAATATTCAGGAAAATGCCGACCTGAAACTGAATTTCCCGTACCCTGCGGTATTTCAGCGCTTGACTGGACACTTCCATCGTCATATAGCGGATTCCTTTTTGTTTCGCATGCAGGATGTGCTCGTGCAACGTTGGCGCTTCCGGCGTCGTCATCACTGCCTCGCTGCGAGATACTCCGTCATAATTTTCTACCGTCGAGATCAGGCCCGTCTCCGGTTCCCCCAGCTCCTTCTCCCACTCATCAAGCATTGCCTTTAAGTACCAGGCGGTCGTCGTCTTTCCTTTTGTGCCAGTGATACCGGTCAGGATCGGATGGCCTTTCTCATAGTCAAAGAACCAGGCAGAGGCCACTGCCATCGCCTTGCGGATGTCTGTGACAAGCAGTGGAATCAGCGATACATCGCCCTCCAGCTCGATCGGTGCCTCGCTGATATAGCAGACCGCACCGTTTCGTGCCGCCGCTGCCAGATATTCCGGGCGGAACGCCGCGCCTTTGCAGATAAATGCGGTGTGCTCCCGCACGGTGCGGGAATCACAGGTCAGCCAGTCGATGGGCAGAGCGACTTCTGATTCTGTATATGCGGTTCTGTTTCCAACACGCTCCCAATCCATGTGCCTGCGGTCATTTTCCTGAGTTTGTCCAATTTTCAAATTTTCTGTTTCTTCCTGCAGTAGCCCCCGCTGCTGTAATACCTGTCTTAATTCCCCCACTGTTTTCATCACATTGCTCTCCTGCCTGTTTTCTATCGATAATGAACCACATACCGGCCAAATCTCCAATTCCGGCTCGACGATCCGACTGTTCTCAGAAATAAATCCCGCTTATTCTAGCAAATTTCTCTCAAAGAATTCTTTAAGAGGAACCAAACTTCCCCTTATTTTTTTCTTAATTAATACGCCCCCAGATATTCCTCAAGCGTGCTCCCCCTGCTCATGATCTCCTGCGCAGCTTCCACTCCGACGTAGCGAAAATGCCACGACTCGTAGTGAATATCCGTCACTGCCTCTTTTCCCTCCGGATAACGGAGGATGAATCCGTACCGGCTGCAATTTTCCTGCAGCCACTGATTCTCCGGTGTCTGCTCCTGCCCTCCATCAAGGATCTGATAATCGAGTGCCACGAGATCCACCGCCAGCCCGGTGCTGTGCTCGCTGTAGCCCGGCGGCATTGTCTCCATCGTCTCCTTGTCGTAGGCTTCCTGCCAGCTCATCCCTTCGTTCTGCATATCCGCCTCGATATCCTCGTCAAGGAGCTGCTGCTGTGTCTCCACGTCCCGGTATCCGGATGCTACGACGAACTGCAACCCCTCACTGCTTCCATCCGTCAGCATCTCACTCAATGGTTCATAGATCAGAGAGGAGACCGCACACGTCCCGTTGCTCAGCCAGTGCAGATCCACCTCATAATCATCCGGCAGTGGATTTGCCTTATTGACGAGAATCAGCGGATTCTGTACCGGCAGCCCGGACTCGTCCGTGATATAGCTGCTGTTCCCTGTGATCGTCCGTCCGCCCACCGGAACCGTATATCGTTTCAGATATGGCCGCGCCACAACCATCCCGCCAAGCACCAGTGCCAGTGCGGCCAGCAGTGCGCAGCGGCGTTTTAAGCTATGCATATACGGATCTTTCTTTTTTCGCTTCTTTCTTCCAGTATTTCGCTTCTGTGCTTCTTTCGGCAGTTCCGTCACACCTGCATCTACCGTCCATTCCCTGACCTCCCGCTTCTTTGCCGTTGTCTTGGCAGCCTTCGTTCCTGTTTTTTTCACATACCCTTCTGTTTTCTTTACAGACGTTTGTCCCTTTTTTGCCGTTCCCCTTACCGGCTTTGTCTTTCCTGCTTCTTTTCGTGTCCCCACACGCGTTTCTTTTTGCATATCTGCATCCTCTTCCTGCACGGGCACCGCGATCCCGATGCTCCGGCAAATGTTTTCTGCTTTCTCTTCTGCACTCATATACAAAAATCCTCCCCGCAGGCGATCTCACCTTGCAGAAAGGATTATAGAAGGAAGATGTATCAAAATCTCCTCAGAGTTGTATCAAATTTGTATCATGTGAAGTTTTTTCCGCACTCACCATAATTTCTGCATTTTCTTCCAAATGTTATTGTTATTTCCTTTTTATATCGTTTACTCATCATATATCTGTCCGTTATACGGCGTCTCTCCCGCTGAATGGAGCATCGCATAAGGATCAACAAACCAGTCCTCTGCCGTACCACTATAACAGGACGTCCCTTCGGAATAATCCATAATCTCATTATAAAACTGACTCCAGAGCGGCGTACCAAGCGCGACGGACCATCCATAGCCACGGCCCGTGAAGCCGGTCAACGCGACACGTGCAGTACTGGTAAACCGATCATACTGCAAAGTGAAGTCCTGATACAGTCCATCTGTATCTCCGGAAAAACGATTCACATCCGTTTCCCCGGCGCTCTCCGCACTGCTCACTGCCGCGAGATCCCCGCAGTCCACGATATGATCCGGTATCTCTTTTCCATCCTGAAAGCGATGCAGCAAATCTGCATAGGCGGATCCATTTGCCCCTTCCGCATTTGCATCCCCTCCGAGCCGTTCTGCCATCCAGTCCCAGCAGTCCGGATCGTAGAATGCCGCATAGTAGAGCACATCCTTGTCGGCATCCAGCACAAGTCCCACGACCGACGGTGATCCATATGTGTCTGCGGACTCTACAAAATTAAGTACAAGCACATTTAATACATTCTGATCAATCATCACCGAATAGATACCGGATGAGGTTCCATCGCCCAGGACGTCTGCTTCCGAAAGCGTCTCCGGAATCCGCTCGATGAACTCCTCCGGCATGACACCTGCTGCCACCCACTGCGCTGCAAGTGCGCGCGGACGCTGAATCAACAACCGATTGATCTCCTCATTCGTCAGCACATTTCCGTCATAATAAATATCATTCTCATACCAGCTCAGATGCTCTGCATCCTGCAACAGCACCATCCGCCCTGCGATATCCAGAGAGTCCGTATCCAGAAACCGGATCTCATCGCGGGAGGAACATACGACCTTCCCCTCCTGCGTCTGATCCTGCCACGAGGCATAGAGATCCGGCCCGAACCATGCGATCAGCAAGACGGCGACGAGCGCCAGTACGCCGAGTTCATATTCCAGGATATGCTTCCAGCGTTTCTTCTTTTTCATGCCTGCCCTCCTGTTCTGCCATGTGGCTCCGGATCCCAGAACATGACGGACACCCTGAGTCCCTGTCCGACTCCACTTTCAAACCGCCACATCGCTCCATGCAGCTCTATGATCTTCTGGCAGAGCGCCAGACCGAGCCCCGCGCCGCCTTCCTTTCTGGAACGTGATTTATCCACCATGTAAAAGGCTTCTGTGATCCGTGCCAGCTCATCTTTTGGAATCCCGCGCCCCTCATCCGCCACAAAGATCAGATAGCCATCCTGCCTCTGATGTCCGGTCAGCCAGATCCGTTTCCCCGGCTCGGATGCTTTTCGCGCATTGTCGATCAGATTCAAAAACAGAGAAGCGAGTAAATCCCGGTCTCCATAGATCAGTCCCGGCTCTGCCGCTTCCAGCAGGGTCAGCTGTTTTTCCTTTAGAGATTCTGCCGCCGTCTTTTGGATCTCCTGTAAAAATTCCGGCACTGAGATTTCCTGCTGGGTGATCTCCTGATTGCCCGCCATTGTCATCTCCAGCAGCTTATAGGCGAGTGTCTGCAGCCGTTTTCCCTGCCGGAAGATGTAGTCCGCACACATATCGGTCTCTTCTTTCGACAGCTCCATCTGCCGGATCGTATCCGCATAGCCGATGATGGACGTCAGCGGCGTCTTCAGTTCATGGGCAAATGCTGCGGTAAATTCTTCCTGCCGTCTGACCTCGTACTGCAGCTGCTCCATCTGACGGCTCATCGCATCCGCCATCCAGTTGAAGTCCTCCGCGAGCCGTCCGATCTCGTCCTCACTCCTGATCTTCACCCGCGCATCGTACTGCCCACGCGCAAACTGCCGCGTGACGCGCGAGAGTTTCTGCATATTCCGCATGACAAAAAACAGCATGAACAGAATCACACATCCGACGAGCACCGTCAGCAAAATGACGCCGATCTGATAGCGTGCATACATCGCATCCCGGTTTTCATAAATCGAGGAAATATTTCGGGTCGTTTCTATGTAGCTCCCGGAGCTGTTGCGGCTCACGACTGTGACATACCACTGCCCGGCCTGAGATCCGACGACATAGCCGGTATTTTCTTCTTCCGTCAGGGATTCCATGATCCGCGCTCCGGCCGTCTTGATCCGCATCTTTTCCCCGGATGTCTCTTCCGCATCGGTGTGCTCCAGCTTCAGCGTCAGTGCGTTGTCTTCGTAAAGAATGCTCCCGTCACTGTCGTAAATGCGCGCATTGCCGTCCCCGGCCTCCCTGCTTTTATGAAAACTCGATACGATCTTCTTGATCGTCGTCTGATTCCACTGCTCCTCAGAGAGCGCATGATTCGTCAGCTCATAGGAATTCTGAAAAGTCTGATTCTCCGCCATACACTGCTCCACGGCCTGGTCAAGGCTGTGGTCAAAGCTGTCCTGTATGATCCACGTGCCGAAAACGGTCAGAAACAGCACGAAGATCGGCGTTGTAATAAAAAACAGTTTCCACGAAAGCCGCATGGTACCCCCTTTCCCAGAACTCCTGCCACGTGATCAAGTGATCTATCAGCTTTCATCCACCAGACGATAACCAACCTTGTAGATCGCCACGATATGTTCCTCCAGCCCCAGCTTTTTCTTCAGACGCTGTACGTGCAGATCGACCGTCCGACCGGTGCCGCTGTATTCGCCACCCCACACATTTTCATAGATCGTCTCCCGATATAGTGCCCGGTTCTTATTGCGCAAAAACAAAAGCAGCAGCTCGTACTCTTTTGTCGTCAGATCGACGGGATGTCCGTCCTGCAGCACCGTACGCGAATCGGTGTCGATGTCAATGTTCAGAAAATGCAGCTGCCGGTCGGTCTTTTTGCAGCGCCGCAGCACGGTCTCCACACGGGCAAGCAGCTCGGCGATCTCAAACGGCTTTGCAATATAGTCTTCCGCCCCGAGCCGCAGCCCTTTTACTTTCTGCTCTGTCTCTCCCATCGCCGTCAGGAAAATGACCGGAGTATCCACACTCTTCGCATATTCCAGCACTTCATAGCCATTCAGCTTCGGAAGCATGATATCCAGCAAGATGAGGTCAAACGACCGCTCCGAAATCGCATCCGCCGCCAGCTCACCATCTGAAGCGATATCACACTGATAGCCCGCCTTTACCAGATTCATGCGGATGAGGTTCGCAATCGGCTCCTCGTCCTCTACGATTAAGATTTTTATCATGATGTAGCTCCTGTTCCTTTTTCTTAAAAGATCCCGTATCATCATACCGTGCAGCGCATAAAAAAGCAAGCCGCAGCTTCCCAAATTACAAATCGGGTACCTCCTGTTTTCCGGCCGGGAGTTTGACAGTTACATATTCGAAAAATACCTCGCAGGTCGCATAAAACCTGCATTTTTTATGTCAAATTTTTTGTTTTTATATGTACTTGTTTGTAATAGTGTATTATAATAGAAGAAAAAAAGGATTTTTTATTATGTATATCGCAGTTACAGGCAGTAAAAACAATAAAGATGTTTACATTTATCAATCTTTCCGTAGAGAGGATGGCAAATCATCTTCCCGCATCTATAAAAAGCTCGGAAAGTATAATACTCTTTTAGAACAGTTCGGTGGCGATAAAGAAAAGCTCATGGCATGGGCTAAAGATGAGGCTGATAAAGAAACAAAACTTTACAACCAGCACAATGGAAAAGTTATCGTGGAGTTTTCCCAGGCTGCACGCATTCCGGTAAATGAATCACGTTCTTTTCAAGTCGGCTATTTATTCCTTCAGGCATTGTGCACCGAGCTCCGCCTTGACCGAATCTGCCGGACAGTTAAAAACCGTCATCACTTCAAGTATGACCTGAATGCAATCCTTACAGATCTGGTCTATGCCCGTATACTTTCTCCTGCCAGCAAGCTTGGCAGTTACGAATTCTGCCAGACCTTATTGAAGCCGCCAAAATACAGCCTTCCAGACGTTTACCGTGCCCTTTCTGTGATTGCAGAAGAATCTACTTTTATCCAGGGTGAGCTATACAGGAATTCCAACTTTATCCATCCAAGGAACCGGCAGATTCTTTATTATGACTGTACGAATTATTACTTTGAAATCGAAGAAGAAAGTGGTATCAAACGTTATGGGAAAAGTAAGGAAAACCGCCCTAACCCGATTGTAACAATGGGGCTTTTCATGGACGCGGACGGAATCCCCCTTGCTTTTGATATTTTTCCTGGGAACCAGAATGAACAGACAACTTTAAAGCCTCTGGAAACAGAAATCCTTCACGACTTCGACTACAGCGAATTTATCTTCTGTTCCGATGCAGGACTGGGAAGCGCCAGCAACAGACGTTTTAACAGTTTTGGTAAACGGGCTTATGTCATTACCCATTCTCTGAAAAAAATGAAACAGGAAGACAGGAAAACTGCTTTGAATCCAACGCAGTTCCGCAGACTTGGTTCCGAACGCTTTATTGATTTACGGACCCTGGATGAAACAGACGAAGAAGTTTATAATGCTGTTTATTACAAGGAAATACCGGTTGTCACTGGCAGTATGGATGAAACCCTAATTGTAACTTATTCTCCAAAGTATAAGGCTTATCAGCAAAAAATACGTTCCAGACAGATCGATCGTGCTGAAAAACTCATTACTTCACCAGGACGAAAACGCAAAGGGAAAAATCAAAATGATCCCATGCGTTTTGTGAAAAAAAGTGCTGTTACGCTGGATGGAGAAATCGCAGAGAAACAGGTTTACAGTCTGGATGAAGAGCAGATCCTGAAAGAGGAAATGTATGATGGCTTTTATGCCGTCATTACAAATCTGGAAGGTGATGTTGGCGAGATTATAAAAATTAACCGCCAGCGTTGGGAGATTGAAGAAAACTTCAGAATCATGAAAACGGAGTTTGAAGCACGCCCTGTATATGTCAGAAGGGACGACCGCATTAAAGCCCACTTTCTGACCTGCTACATCAGCCTGCTTCTCTACAGGCTTCTGGAGAAGAAAATCGGGACACAGTATACTGCCAGCCAGATCATAGATACGTTACGTTCCATGCAGATGACTCTGTTGAATACAGCAAACGGCTACATTCCGTCTTACACACGAACCGAATTAACCGATACATTGCATGAAGCATTCGATTTCCGAACGGATTATGAACTTATTACGAAATCATCTATGCGAAGTATCATTAAAAAAACAAAGCAGTTAAAATCAAAAACGCCATAAACTAGTACATATCGTTGCATAAGAAAAAATGGTCACAAGCCGCATAATCACTGGCTTTTTGACCATTTTTTCACTTTCTAACTGTCAAAGATGGGATCATACCGTGCAGCGCATAAAAAAGCAAGCCGCAGCTTCCCAAATTACAAATCGGGTACCTCCTGTTTTCCGGCCTCTGCCTTCGCCAGAATCCGTTTCTTCTTCGTCATCAGGCCGCCGATCCGCCCGGTCTCTTTTGCGGAGAGGGAGCGCCAGCCGCTCGTCCGCACTTTTTCCAGCAGTCCCAGTTCCTCTGCGATCTCGTATTTCATCCGGTCATCCGGACTTAAATCTTCCCATGCCGGGATTTCTTTTTCCTTCTTCATAAAAAACAGGTCACACTCCTTTCATCTGGGAGTATGCCCTGTTTTTCGTTCTCTATTCTTATAAAATCGCCTGTATCGCCTCGCGTACATTCTTCACCGGTATCAGCTCGATCCCCGCAACCCGCTCAGCCTGCTTTTTGCAGCTCGCCGGAAGGATCACGGTCGTAAAGCCGAGCTTCTTCGCCTCGCGCACGCGCTGCTCTGCCATCGTGACGGAACGCACCTCACCGCTCAGTCCGATCTCGCCGAACGCGATCGTCTTCTCATCGATCGGCACATCCCGCATGCTCGATGCGATCGCCAGACCAATCCCGAGGTCGAGTGCCGGCTCGTTCATCCGGATGCCACCTGCGATATTAATATAGGCATCACAGGAAGACAAGCGCAATCCGGCGCGCTTTTCGAGCACTGCCATCAGAAGATTGACCCGGTTCAGGTCGGTCCCGGCAGCAGTCCGGCGCGGAAAGGCCAGATTGCTCTGGCAGACAAGTGCCTGCACTTCCAGAAGTACCGGACGGGTCCCCTCCATCGTACAGGCCACGATCGAGCCGCTCGCGCCTTCCGGCTTCCCTTCGAGCATATATTCCGATGGGTTTGTCACTTCTGCGAGCCCGGAGCCGCGCATCTCAAAGACGCCAATCTCATTCGTCGAGCCAAACCGGTTCTTGACACCGCGCAAAATGCGATAGGACGCATAGCGGTCACCTTCAAAGTAGAGCACCGTGTCAACCATGTGCTCCAGCACCCGCGGACCGGCCACCACGCCCTCCTTCGTCACATGTCCGACGATAAAGATCGTGATATTCATCCCCTTGGCGATCTGCATGAGCACCCCGGTTGACTCCCGCACCTGTGAGACACTGCCCGGAGCAGACGATACATTCTCATTGTACATCGTCTGGATCGAGTCAATGATGACGACCTCCGGCTGGATCCGTGCGATCGCCTCCCGGATCGTCTCCAGGCTCGTCTCACACAGGATCAGCAGCTGATCGGTAAATGTCCCCATGCGCTCTGCACGGAGGCGGATCTGCTGCATCGACTCCTCTCCGGAAATGTAGAGCACCTTTTTCCCGGCCGCCGACAGGTTCCGGCAGACCTGCAAAAGCAGCGTCGACTTTCCGATACCCGGATCTCCTCCAACTAAAACAAGGGAGCCCTGTACGATGCCTCCTCCGAGCACACGGTCCAGCTCTCCCATTCCGGTCGTCATACGCGCGGTCTGTGTAATCTCGATCTCCGAGAGTGTTTTTGGATGGGGAGCTTCCTTCCGGATGCTCCCCGCTGCTGTCTTTTTCGGAACTGCGGCCTGCGGCTCCTCTGCAAAGGTATTCCACTCCTTGCAGCCCGGGCACTGCCCCATCCACTTTGTGGATTCAAACCCACAGTTCTGACAGAAAAATAATAGCTTTGCTTTTGGCATTTATAATTTCACAACCTTTACCGGAACCTCGTCCACTGCGCCAATCTCCACGCTCAGGACGAGCTTGCCGCCTAACTGTGTGGTCATCGTGCCGGCATTGACATCATCAATGTAAATCTTGTACTCCGCATTCTCTTCCAGGCCAAGAATGATCTGCGCATCCTCTTTGCCCTCTACCTCAAAGGAAACACCATTTGCCGTAGAATGGAAATGATGGACTGCGGTACCCGGAACGGACTCATATACGAACATTCCGTTCTTTTCCAGCTTCGTGATCTCTGCGAAGGTCTTTACTTTATACAGATCGCCCTCATGCTCGTAGTCCGAACGCTTTGCCTTTTCCGCAAGCTCGTAATTGCCGAAGCTGAGTGTTCCGTCTTCTTCTGTACTTATAAGATCTTTTATTACTGACATGTCTCATGCCCTCCTGGTATGTTTTTCATTCGCGCGGGGTCTCCCCCATGGTTGACGCTATCTTATCATAATTCTGACTAAAATTCCAGCTTTTATTTGGTCAATCTGCTGCCTTTTCTGCCTCTGAGCCAAAAACGATCTTACCCTTTTTCAGGCCGACATGCACGGTATCGCCACGATGCACCCGCCCGGAGAGAATCTCCTCCGCCAGTGCATCCTCGACCTGATTCTGTACGGCGCGGCGAAGCGGCCTTGCCCCGTATTTCTCGTCAAATCCTTTCTCGGAAATGTGCTTCTTCACTGCGGAACTGATCTTTAACGTGATCTCCATCTGCTCCTTTGCCCGCTTTTGCAGCTCTCCGAGCAAAAGCCCGGTGATCTGGTAAATCTCATCCTTCGTCAGCGCATGGAACACGATCGTCTCGTCGATCCGGTTCAGAAACTCCGGTCTGAAAATGCGGCGTACTTCCTGCATGACGCTGCTCTTCATCGCCTCATAATTCTTCTTCTCATCCTTGCCGGTACCAAAGCCAAGGTGTTTCGGCGCGATGATCGACTGGGCACCCGCGTTGGACGTCATGATCAGGACTGTATTTTTGAAATCGACCTTCCGTCCATGGCCGTCTGTGATGTGCCCCTCGTCAAGCACCTGCAACAGGATGTTGAACACATCCGGATGCGCTTTCTCAATCTCGTCAAACAAAATGACAGAATACGGATTTCTCCGCACCTTCTCCGAGAGCTGGCCGCCCTCCTCGTACCCGACATATCCTGGCGGGGAACCGACCAGACGGGAGACACTGTGCTTCTCCATGTACTCCGACATGTCGACGCGGATCATCGACTGTTCATCCCCGAATACCGTCTCCGCAAGCGCCTTCGAGAGCTCGGTCTTGCCGACTCCGGTCGGTCCTAAGAACAGGAAGGATCCGATCGGACGGGCCGGATTCTTCAGCCCGGCACGGCTGCGCTTGACAGCCTTTGCCACAGCCTGCACGGCCTCCTCCTGCCCGATGACCCTTTTATGCAGCTCGGTATCCAGCGTCAGAAGGCGTTTTCCCTCCTGCTCCGCCAGACGCTGCACCGGAATCTTCGTCCAGATCGCTACAATGTTCTCGATGTCTTCCCGCGATACCGCCTGTATCCGGCTGTTCTGCTTCTGATGCATCCGCTTCTTCTGGCGGTCCAGCTTTTCCCCGACCGCTTCTTTTTTCTGGTTCAGCGCCTTCGCATCCTCGTACCTGCCCTCGCGGATCGCCGTCTCACGCTCTGCAAGCAGCTCCTCGTATTCCTCCTGCAGCTTCTCGATCGGAGCACTCGCATGGAAATAGCCGAGCTGATGGCGTGCACTCGCCTCGTCGATCAGATCGATCGCCTTATCCGGCAGGAACCGGTCATTGATGAAGCGCACAGAGAGCTTCACAGCCGCCTCCAGTGCCTCATCGGAAATCGTGACCCCATGATGCGTTTCATAAAGGGGACGAAGTCCTTTTAAGATCTCCAGTGTCTCTTCCTCGGACGGCTCCTCCACGTGCACCGGCTGGAACCGCCGCTCTAAGGCCGGATCCTTCTCGATGTACTTGCGGTACTCTTCCTGTGTGGTGGCACCGATGAGCTGCAGCTCTCCTCTGGCCAGGGACGGCTTCAGGATATTCGAGGCATCTAAGGCGCCCTCTGCACCGCCCGCTCCGATGATCGTGTGAAGCTCATCGACAAAGAGCAGGACATCCCCGCAGTCGACTACCTCTGCAATGATCCGCTTGATCCGCTCCTCGAACTCTCCGCGGTATTTCGATCCTGCTACCATGCCCGCCATATCCAGCGTCACGACACGTTTGCCGCGCATCGGCTCCGGCACTTCCTCATTTACGATCCGCTGCGCCAGTCCCTCGACGATCGCGGTCTTGCCGACCCCCGGCTCACCGATCAGGCACGGATTGTTCTTCGTGCGGCGGCTCAGGATCTGGATGATCCGCTCGATCTCGCGCTCTCTTCCGACCGTCACATCCAGCTTATGGGCGGCTGCGAGCTCGGTCAGATCCCGGCTGTACTGATCCAGGGTGGGGGTATTGCCGGATACGCCTTCCTCCGCACCTGCCTTCGCCTGCCGGATCAGCTCGCGGTAGCGATCCTCCGGAAGCCCCGCGACATCCACGATATCGGTGCAAAGCTTCTGTAAATTCACGCCGAGTGTGTGCAGCAAGCGCGTCGCCACGCACTCCACATCGCGCAGGATCGCAAACAGGATATGCTCGGTTCCGATCTCTTTGTGTTCAAAAAAATGTGCCAACTCCTCCGCGTCACGCAAAATCCCCTGCGCCCGCGGCGACCAGCCCTCCTCTGCCGAGAGCACGATCTGATCCGGGGCGACCAGCTTCGCGATCAGCTCCGAGAGCTTTTTTGCTTCTACTTTATGGTTTCTCAGAATCACACCGGCTGTACCGTCCGGCTCCTGTACGAGGCCGAGCAGCAGATGCTCTGAGCCGACATAGCTGTGATGGCATGATTTTGCCGCACGCTCTGCCAGCTTCAGAGCCTTCCGGGCGCTCTGTGTATAGTCTGTCTGCATGTAAGTTCCTCCTGTTGCTCTGTCTGTTGCTGATGTCTTTATGCCTCTTCGTTCTCCCACGCATCATAGCACTCATCTACCATCGCATGTACTTCCTCGCGGGTAATATTCTTGCAGATGCCTTTCGCCAGAAGCACGCGGAGCCGGTTCTGCATCTCCACAATCGCCTGTGCCTTATTGTCATCGAGTGCCACGACGGCTCCTTTGCGGCGGTCAATCGTCACGAATCCCTCCTGACGCAAAACGGAATAGGCTTTGTTTACGGTGTGCATATTGATGCCGATGTCATCTGCGAGCTGACGGACGGAAGGAAGGGTATCCCCCTCCTGCAGCATCGATGTCGCAATCCCGAGTACGATCTGATTGCGCAGCTGCATGTAAATCGCCTCATCACTCTGAAAATCTATCTCTATCAGCATAGCTGTTCCTCCCTTGTGATAGTAATGATATAACAGAACGCTCCCGGTGTCAACCGCTAAGACCACAAAGAGCCCGGCAAGCGACTTCACACATCTGTGGAATCTCCTGCGGGCTCCTGTTTCGTTTCATCTATATAAGGTTCTGCTCTATAAAACGATCTGCACGATGCAAGAACAGACAAAAATCTTGCTGCAATCCTCTTACAGATCGATCATATTGACTTTTACATCCTCAGACGTCTTTTCCTTCGGCGGCTCATACTGGTGCTGCGGCTGCGGAGCCTGATACTCCGGCATCTGTTTTGCCTTCTTCTTCGCCCTGGATGGCTTCGGCACGGTCGCCGGATCGTCTGCCATCGCTGCCTGTTCCTTTTTCAGCTTCTTCTGCTCTTTTTTCGAGAGCGGCTGCGGCTGTCCGAACGGATCTGCAAAATCAGCCTGTGCATCCGGGTAGCCGTCCCCGGCATACGCCTGCGGCTCATTATGTGGCTGTGCATATGCGCCATCGTCGTAGTTCTGCGGTGCGTCATAGCCATTGTCATAGCTCTGCTGCGGTGCATCATAGCCGTTGTCATAGCCCTGCTGGGCATACGCGCCATTGTCATAGTCCTGCTGCGCAGATCCGCCATCTGCCTCACCTGCGCCCGGATCATAGCCATAGCCCATGTAATTCTGCAGCTCTGCCTTCAGATCCTTCTTCTTGAGCACCAGATTGATCACTGCAAAGAGCAGGATCACACATAGTGCGATCATTCCATAGAGAATTCTCGTCAAAAGTGTCACACGGTCCCGGTAATTGCCGGTCTCTGTCTTCAAGGTAGAGATCGTCTTTTCCGCTTCCTCCAGTGCATTCCGGTCCACCTTTACATAGCGCGGGTCTTCCGTCTCCGGCTCAGTCTCCGTCTGTGCCTCGGTCACAGCCTCGGTCTCCGTCTCGGCTGCCGGTGTGGCTGCCTGCGTCGTCGTATCCGTCGTCACATACAGATAGTACGTGATCTGGTTGCCATTGGCCGCCTGCACGGTAATCGCCACCGTCGTCGTCCCGTCGCTTCCGATGTCCTGCCCGTCGATACTGAGGATCGATGCCCCGGAATTGGATGTCACCGGATCCAGCTCCAGCCGGGAAGTCCCGTTTGGCACCGTCACCTGATACTCAATCGTACTGTAATAAAAATCCGGTGACACGGTCACGCCCTCCGTCGTGATCCCGAGCGAGGATAACGAATTATCCCCGGATGCCTCCTCTGCCAGTGCCGGTACTGCCAGGCACATCCATGCCAGCAGCATCACCGTCAGAAGGACGGATTTCCATACTGTTTTTCTGCCTTTCATTCTTACTTACTCTCCTATGCTTCGTCAATTGCCTTTCCGATATCATGCCGGAAATACTTATTTTCAAAATCAATCCACTTGACCGCCTCGTAGGCATTGGCGCGCGCTTCCTTCAAAGTAGCACCCTTTGCCGTCACACCGAGCACACGGCCGCCATTCGTCACAATGCCATTCGGCGACGCAGCAGTCCCCGCATGGAAGACATAATAGCCGTCCTTATCCCGGAAGTGCTCCAGGCCATGGATCACATAGCCCTTCTTGTAGCTGACCGGATATCCATCCGAAGCCAGTACGACACAGACGGCCGCATTGTCCTCGAACTCCAGCTCGATCTGATCCAGCGTGCCATCCACGCAGGCATTAAACACATCCACGATGTCGGTCTTCATCCGCGGCAGCACGACCTGCGTCTCCGGATCTCCGAACCGCGCATTGTACTCAAGCACCTTCGGGCCGTCCGCCGTCAGCATCAGTCCAAAGAAAATGATGCCCTTGAACTCCCGGCCTTCCGCACGCATTGCATCGACGGTCGGCTGGTAAATATGCTCCATGCACCATGCATCGATCTCTTTTTTGTAAAACGGGCTCGGGGAAAAGGTCCCCATGCCGCCGGTATTCAGCCCGGTATCTCCGTCGCCGGCACGCTTGTGATCCTGCGCGGACGTCATGATCCGGATCGTCTTCCCGTCCACAAACGTGAGCACGGACACTTCCCGCCCGGTCATAAATTCCTCGATGACCATCCGGTTGCCCGCCTGGCCGAACTTTTTGTCGGTCATGATCTCGCGGACGCCGTCCTGTGCCTCCGCAAGCGTATTGCAGATCAGCACGCCTTTTCCGAGCGCGAGTCCGTCCGCCTTTAATACGATCGGGAACTTCGCCGTCTCCAGATAGGCCAGCGCCTCTTTAGCATTGTCAAAGTTCTCATATGCAGCCGTCGGGATGTGATATTTCTTCATCAGATCTTTGGAAAATGCCTTGGATCCCTCGAGGATCGCCGCATTTTTACGCGGTCCGAACACCCGGAGTCCCTGTGCCTCAAAGACATCTACGATACCACCGACGAGCGGATCATCCATGCCTACGACGGTCAGATCTACGCCATGCTCCTTTGCAAAAGCAGCCAGCCGGTCAAATTCCATTGCCTTGATATCCACACACTCCGCATACTCGGCAATTCCTGCATTGCCCGGTGCGCAGTAAATCTTCTCTACCTTCGGCGACTGCGCGATCTTCCATGCGATCGCATGCTCTCTTCCGCCGCTTCCCACAATCAAAATTTTCATCTCACGTCCGCCTTTCCCGCAATCTTCACGTTTCCATCTTCCACGGTCACTCTTCCATTTGCAATCAGATCGATCGCCTTTGGCAGAATCACCCACTCGGCTTCCTGCATCACACGCAGCTGCAGCTCCTTTGCGGTATCGCCCTGCTTCACCTCGACCGCCTTCTGCAAAAGGATCGGGCCGGTATCGGTGCCGCCATCTACAAAATGTACCGTCGCACCGGTCACACGCACACCGCGCGCCAGCGCCGCCTCATGCACGCCAAGCCCATAGTAGCCTGTCCCGCAAAAAGACGGGATCAGCGCCGGATGAATGTTGATAATCCGGTTCGGGTAGGCATCCACAATCTTCTGAGAAATCACGACGAGGCAGCCAGCCAGCACGACCAGATCGGCCTGTGCCTCCTGCAGCTCATGGAGCAGCGCCGCATCAAAGTCCTCCGGCACCGGATAATCTTTGCGCGTCACACAGGCCGTCGGAATCCCGGCGGCAGCTGCACGCTCCAGCGCATATGCCTTCCGGCTGTTGCTGATGACCTTTACCACCTCTGCGTTTGTGATCGTGCCATCTTTGATCGCATCCAGAATCGCCTGCAGGTTCGTCCCGCCGCCGGATACGAGCACCGCCAGCCTTAACATAACTCGACTCCCTTTTCGCCGTCTGCCACTTCACCGATCAGCCATGCGGAATCGCCGGTCTTTGCCAGCGCTGCGATCGTCGCATCCACGTCTGCCGGATCGACCGCCAGCACCATACCGATACCCATATTGAACGTATTGTACATCATCTGCTCCTCGATGGCGCCTTCCTTTGCGAGCATCTTGAAAATCGCCGGCACCTCATAGCTGTCTTTCTTCACGACTGCCTTCACGCCATCCGGAAGCATCCGCGGGATATTTTCGTAAAATCCGCCGCCGGTGATATGGCTGCAGCCCTTGATGCGCACGCCCGCTTCTTTTACACTGCGCAGTGCCTTTACATAAATGCGGGTCGGGGCAAGCAGTGCCTCTCCAAGCGTCTTTCCAAGCTCCTCATGATAAGTATCGAGCACCTCTCGCTCCATCTGGAATACTTTGCGTACCAGAGAAAATCCGTTGCTGTGTACACCGGTCGATGCGATACCGATCAGGGCATCACCTGCCTGGATGGAAGATCCGGTAATCAGATCCTTCTTATCGACCACGCCGACTGCGAAACCGGCCAGATCATACTCATCCTCCGGCATCAGTCCCGGATGCTCCGCCGTCTCGCCGCCAATCAGTGCACAGTCTGACTGAACGCAGCCCTCTGCCACACCGCCGACGATCGCCGCGATCTTCTCCGGATAGTTTTTGCCACATGCGATATAGTCGAGGAAAAACAGCGGCTCGCCGCCTGCACAGGCAATGTCGTTCACACACATCGCCACGGCATCAATGCCGATCGTATCATGCTTATCCAGAAGGAATGCCAGCTTCACCTTTGTGCCGCAGCCGTCCGTACCGGAAAGGAGCACCGGCTCCTCCATCTCCTTGATCTTCGCCAGAGAGAATGCACCCGAAAAGCCTCCGAGTCCACCGAGCACTTCCTCACGCATCGTCCGTTTTACATGCTCCTTCATGAGCTCCACAGACCGGTAACCAGCTTCAATGTCCACTCCTGCCTTTTTGTAATCCATTTTCTCCTCCTTAATAAGCCTTGTATCCGACTTCCTGTAATCTTGCGTCCTTCTGCTCCACCTGCTCCTTCAGCTCCTGTGCGTAAGCCTTCACCTTTTCCAGCAGCTTTGGATCAGACGTCGCCAGAATTTTCGCCGCAAGGATACCCGCATTCGCGCCGCCATTGATCGCGACGGTCGCTACCGGGATGCCGGTCGGCATCTGTACGATGGAGTAGAGGGAATCTCTTCCTCCAAGTGAAGTCGTATGCATCGGAATACCGATCACCGGCATCGGGAAAATCGCCGCGCACATGCCCGGAAGGTGTGCCGCCATCCCGGCTCCTGCGATAATGACCTTGAAGCCTTTCGATTCTGCGGTCTTCGCATATTCAAAGAATACATCCGGCTCCCGGTGTGCGGAAATAATTGTCATCTCATACTCGATCCCGAACTTTTCCAGCATGTCTGCGGCCTTGCGCATCACCGGCATATCCGAGTCACTGCCCATCACAATTCCTACTTTTGCCATCGTACTTTCTCCTTTTTCTGTTGTTTTTATTCCCTGTTCTCCGGGCTTTTGCCCGGTGAAACCGAACTCATTCTACTAACTCTGATTCCCCTTGTCAATGCTTCCTGAGAATTATTTTCCTGTTTCATCCAATGCTTCATTGAGCGCTTCCGTCCCCGGAACGACGAATCTTCCACCCGAAATGACCGGAATCCGGCTGCCATCTGCCCGGATGACTTCAATGCTGCCAAGCTCCTCATACGGGATCGTGATGTCCGTATGACAGCCAAAGTATGCCTTTGACGGGTCTTCTTTGCGCAAAATGGAGACCTCATTGTCTCTTGCGATGATCTCTTTCCCGTCCGGATTGTAGACCGGCGAATCCTCTTCCCAGCTGTAGCACGTATCGCCCACAGCAAAATGCGGTCCCATCTTTTCTGCAATCAGGATCGGAAGCTTGTCTGCGATCTGATACTTCTGTGCCATCGCATAGGCCGTCGTATTCGTCCCGATCGCAAATTCGCCGAGCGGAAGTGTCTCGTGGCTGTACATGACATTTTCATAAAAATACTTGCGGTTCTCCTCATCGTCTGCAAAATTGCTGCAGCTCCAGTCCACAATCTTCCCGTCTTTGAACCACACCTTCAGCTCCACATATTTCAGTTCGTTCAAGTATACCTGCGAAACGTGGAGCAGACCGTTGGTCCCGGCAAGCTGCGGGGAGGTAAAGACCTCGCCGACCGGAATGTTGACATCTGCCACACAGTTTTCAAACAGTGTCTCCTTCTTCGGATCGGTAAGCGGATGCAGTGCCACCGTCAGATCGGTCTCGTTTCCATGCGCGCCCTGGATGTGCACGGATGTCCCCTGATCCAATACATCGATCAGCTTCTGCTGCATATCCCGGTAAAAGACATAGTCTAACGTATTGATTTTGACCGTCTCCCGGAAAATTTCTTCAAACTTTGCTCCGATCTCCGGTACCGGGAAAGCGATGATCGTAAAACTCCGCTCCTTCCCTATGATATACTGGTTCGTGATCTGCGCCGTCTCGTTGCTGACGGACACCTGCAGCTTCTGCTGCTTCTCGGAGAGCTGGTAGCTGTACGGGTTATTCTTCGGTACAAACGGTGTCTCCCCGAAAGTCTCCACGACTGCCGGGCCTGCATGCCAGGCCGCGAGCTGCTTCCATTTTTCATAGGAGGTCCGCATGACGCCGAGCTTGCGCTCCGCAAATTTCTTATCCAGATATACAGCACTGTCTGCGCGGTGGTCGTACTCAAACTGCTTGTTCGGCACGGCTCCGGTATAGCCGATGCGCAGTGTCTGACGCTTATTTAAAGTGCTGACCGCCGCACGGTAGATGACCGGCTTCAGTCCCATCTTGGCAAAATTCTCGATCGCTTTGCGGATCATCCGCTCAAATCCGAGCTGATAGCGGATATTGACCGTGCGCTTGATCGAGAGATCCTTTCCGCCGAGCACAAAACCGATCCGGTAGCCCTCCGTGTACGTATCTGCCATCGCTGCGATCTCTTCTTCGGAAAGTGTATTTAAAAATGCTGCCGTCTTTAATTCATTTTCCGATACGTACTCACCATAGCGGTAGAGGTAGCGCAGATCGGTCAGATCGGACTCCATCACAATCCTGGTCGCAAAATCCAGCTCCGGATCGATCGCTTCCCGGATCCGGCGCGCCACAAAGAGCTCGCTGTAGTCACTTAAGAACCAGTAAATAGCCTGCTGGATCTCCCGGTATTCCGGAAGCGATGTGCGCTCGAAGCAGTTGTACACCTCGATAAAGAGCTCCAGGCATACGACGATCTCTTCCAGCCGGTCTTCATAGACATAGATCAGCAGTGCACGCAGCTCCGTGTAAAGAAAGCTCAAAAGCTTTCCAAACACCTCACCGAGCGTCTCCACCGCATACTCCGGATTGCCAAAGCTCCGGTCATAGTGATCTGGAAGAATGTCCGCATACATGTCATGGTTGATCTGCTGCCACTCCTCCAACGTATAGGCGTCTGCCTTTTCCGGTGCCAGCTTTTCCCTCAGCGCCTTCGTCTCAAGTAAAAACTGCGCCACCGTCTGAAAATAAATACAAAAAGGGGCGGAAACCGTCTCTTCTTTGAGGATCCCTTCGATCCGTTCCATCGCGAGACTGTACCGCTCCTGTAAATACGTATCGTTCTGATTTGTCTGTTCCATGTTTTCACCTGCCCTAAATTATTTGTATCACCAGTTCCACATGTCACCCCGCCAGTCCGAGGCATACGATAAAGAACCAGCCCGCGATCGCCACGGTGCTCAGGATCGTCCCGCACTTGCTGCAGAAGTATGATTTGGAATCGTCCTTAAATCCTGCAAATCCATACCACAGTCCGCAGACCGCCATCACGATCCCGGTAAAGCCCGCCGCGCCAATCCATGTGTTTGCCATTCCTTTCATCAAAAAAGAAATCCCGAGCAGCCCCGCCAGCACGAGTACCGAGAGCACACCGAGGATCGCCGAGGCGATCTGATTTGCGGAATATTTCTTTTCCTCAAAGGAATACACCTGTCTTTTTGCCATATCATTCTCCATTCTGTAACTTCATCGCATTTCCTCCTCCGGGAACCGGTGAAAAAACCACTTCCGCGAGAGATAGAAGCAGCCGTATCCTGCCAGCGCGCCGAGGGTGTTTAAGATCATATCGTCCACATCAAAGCAGCCGACCCGGAAAATCAGCTGAGAAAACTCGACGAGCGCACTGATCTCCAGTCCGAGCAGTCCGACTTTCCATGCTTTCCGCGTATCGCGCACCATGAGCGGCAGCAGCGCCCCGAACGGGACAAAGCCGAGAATATTTCCACCCAGATTCACGATGACCGTGCGGATGCCGAGAATTTTCCAGTAGCGCAGATAGCGCCAGATCTCCCGGAACGGACGTATGTTGTAGTCGTACACGCCGTCAACCCGTCCATAGCCCTCTGCGAAGAACAGGCAATAGATGAGTGCCGCAACATACGCGCCAAAGAGCAATGTCCCGGAAAGTTTGATGCCTCTGCGAAGTGTCTGCGCCATCAGAATGTAATGTCTCCTTTACTTCTCATCAACCGGACTGCGCTGATCAGCAGAAGTACCCCGGAGGTAATGCCGGTCACGAGCACGACAATGCCCATCACCAGATTCCAGATCGCGGAATTTGCCACGGTCTTGTATAATCTCTCTTTTTTATCCATATTGACTCATTCCTTTCTGAATATATCACGCTTTCGCCCCGTACTCTACATAGTATGCGTCGATGGCCGCTTTCATTGCATCGTCGATCCGCACTTTTCCCTGACACGGACGGTTGTACAGATATTCCACGACTTCTTCCATCGTCACGATCGCCTTTGCATCAAAGCCATACAGCTCTTTGATCTCATCAAGTGCACTCTTGACGCCGCCCTTGCCGACTTCCATGCGGTTCAGGGATACCATCAGCCCCTTGATCTCCACATTTGCCTGCGCGCGGATGATCGGGAACGTCTCCTCGATCGATTTTCCGGAGGTCGTCACATCCTCAATGATGACCACGCGGTCGCCGTCTTTTAATTTGCTGCCGAGCAGGATGCCTGCGTCGCCGTGATCCTTGAGCTCCTTGCGGTTCGCACAGTAGCGGATCTCCTTGCCATAGAGCTCACTGAATGCGATCACCGTCGCGACCGCAAGCGGGATACCCTTGTAGGCCGGCCCGAAGAGCACATCAAAATCGGTACCATAGTTGTCATGAATCGCCTTCGCATAATACTGTCCGAGCCGATGCAACTGGGAACCGGTCACATATGCGCCCGCATTCATGAAAAACGGAGATTTCCGTCCGCTCTTTAACGTAAAATCGCCAAACTTCAGCACATCACTCTCTACCATAAATTCGATAAATTCCTGCTTGTATTTTTCCATCTTATGGACCCTCCTATTGTACTTCTCCAACCAAATCCTTCACAACCTCACCCGCAATGATCAGTCCGACCACCGACGGCACAAACGCGGTGCTGCCCGGAATCTGACGGCGGGCCGTACATTTCCGTGCGGTTCCCGGCGGGCAGATGCAGTGGTTCTTGCAGCTTAATTCTTCGGTCTCTTTCGGCTCGATCGGAAGCTCCGTCGAGTAGACGACCTTCAGCTTTTTGATGCCGCGCTTTTTCAGCTCCCGGCGCATGACCTTGGCCAGCGGGCAGACGCTCGTCTTCGAGATATCCGCCACCTGAAAGGCACTCGCATCCATCTTGTTGCCTGCGCCCATCGAGCTGATGATCTTCGTCCCGGTGCGGTACGCCTGCTCCACGAGCTGCAGCTTTCCGGTCACGGTATCGATCGCATCGACGACGTAATCATACGCGGAAAAATCAAACTGATCTGCTGTATCCGGCATGTAAAATGTCTTGTACGTGTGTACCTGTGCGCGCGGATTGATGTCGAGGATCCGCTCCATCGCCACATCCACTTTATATTTTCCGACGGTGCTGCGCGTCGCCAGAATCTGGCGGTTGATGTTTGTCAGGCAGATCCGGTCGTCGTCGATCAGATCGAATTCCCCAACGCCGCTGCGCGCCAGTGCCTCCACCGTATAGCCGCCGACCCCGCCGATGCCAAATATTGCCACCCGGCTGTTCGCCAGCTTTTCGATTCCTTCTTTTCCAATTAATAACTCTGTTCTTGAAAACTGATTCACTTTTTTGCCTTTCGAATAAATAATTCCATATTTCAGTGTACCGCCCCGATCAGATCGGTGACTTTTTCCACCTGATGGGCCTTCATATAATCCGCAATGCCGTCGATGACTTCGACTGTCGTCATCGGATTGCGGAAATTCGCGGTCCCGACTGCCACGGCGGTCGCTCCTGCGAGCAGGAACTCGATCGCATCCTCCGCGTTCTGGATGCCGCCCATGCCGATAATTGGGATATGCACCGCCTGTGCGGTCTGGTAGACCATACGCACCGCGATCGGATGTACCGCCGGGCCGGACACGCCGCCGGTCTTGTTTGCGATCGCAAATGTCTGGCGATGGATATCGATCTTCATACCGGTCAGGGTATTGATCATCGAGAGTGCATCTGCGCCTCCCGCCTCTGCTGCCTTCGCGATCTCCGTAATGTCCGTCACGTTCGGGCTCAGCTTCATGATCACCGGCTGTGCGGCATGCCGCTTGATCTCTGCGGTAATCGCTTCGACTGCCTTTGGATCCTGTCCAAAAGAGATGCCGCCGCATTTTACATTCGGACAGGAAATATTAATCTCGAGCATGTCTACCGGCTCCTGTGCGAGTCGGTCTACGGTCTCACAGTATTCCTCGGTCGTATGGCCGCAGACATTGACGATGATCTTCGTATCGTACTGCTTCAGAAACGGGATGTCCCGCTTGCAGAACAGGTCAATGCCCGGATTCTGCAGGCCGATCGCATTCATCATGCCGCTTCGGATCTCCGCCACACGCGGTGTCGGATTGCCCGGCCACGGAACGTTCGCGACGCCTTTGGTCACGACCGCACCAAGCCTGGACAAATCCACGAATTCACTGTATTCCATTCCGGAGCCAAAGGTCCCGGACGCTGTCATCACCGGATTCTTCAAGGTAACGCCGGCGATGTTTACACTCATATCTGCCATGTTTTCTCCTCTTTCTACAGCTCCACATCGTCCGCCAGAAATACCGGACCTTCCTTACATACTCGTTTATTCTTCACCTGAGAATGTGCGTCGACCTCCGTCGATTTGCACACACAGGCCAGACACGCACCGATGCCGCAGGCCATCCGCTCCTCCATCGAGATCCAGCACTCGATCCCGGTCTCTTTTGCGTATGCCTTGAGTGCACGGAGCATCGGAGTCGGACCACAGGCAAAGAGCACGTCTGCCTTCAGATCATTTTCTTTGATGCAGTCGATAACATTTCCCTTCGTCCCAAGGCTTCCATCCTCGGTCGCGATGTAAAGGGTGGCATGTGCGGAAAGCTCCTGCTCCAGAAACGTATCCGCATTGCGATAGCCCATGATCGCCGTGGCTGTGCCGCCAAGTGCCTTTGCCAGCTGTACCATCGGCGGGATACCGATTCCACCGCCGATCAGAAATACGCGCTTTCCTTCTGCCCGCTCCACCGGGAACCCATTTCCGAGCGGCCCGAGCAGCTCGATCGAATCGCCTGCCTGATAAGTGCTGAACTCCTCCGTGCCGGTACCTGCCCCGGTCACACGGTAGACGATGCGCAGCCTGCCATGCTCCCGGTCAATCTCACACAGACTGATCGGACGCGGCAGAAGCTTCGCCTGATTTTTCGAATAGACAGAGACAAACTGTCCCGGCTTTGCCGCCGCCGCGATCTGCTCCGTCTGAATCCACATACTGTAAATCTGTCCGCCGAGTGATTCCTGTGAAATCACCTGCGCCACTTCTTTGAATTTCTCCGCCATTTTCCTGTCCTTTTCTCTTATCTTCTTTCCAGCGCTCCGTTGATATCTGCGATCATGTCTTCTACTGCCGCGCGGCTCGCCTTTGCAAAATTCTCTGCGCCGTAAGCGGCATACTTTTCCTGCTTGTAAGCAGCGATGATGCCTCTGGAGGAGTTGACGATCGCACCGAGTCCGTCTTCATTGAAGTAGTGTACCAGATCTGCCGCCTTGCCGCCCTGTGCACCGTAGCCCGGAACGAGGATGAACGACTTCGGCATGACTTTCCGGAGCACCTTGCCCATCTCCGGATAGGTCGCACCGACCACTGCGCCAATGTAGCTGTACGTATCACCCATGCACTCTGCGCCCCATTCAGCGACCTTCTCACCGACGAGCTCATAGAGCGGGCGGCCATTGATCAGCTGATCCTGGAACTCGCCGCTGGACGGATTGGATGTCTTTACGAGAATGAAAAGACCCTTCTTCTCGGCCTTGCATACTTCGAGGAACGGCTTGATACCGTCGGAGCCAAGATACGGATTCACCGTCGCAAAGTCCTCTCCGAACGGAGTCGCCGTCGCTGCACCGATCTGTACTTTGCCAAGATGCGCCGTCGCATAGGCTGCGGAAGTGGAGCCGATATCCCCACGCTTCACGTCGCCGATCACAACGAGTCCCTTTTCGTGACAGTAATCCACGGTCCGCTTAAATGCCACAAGGCCCGGGATCCCGAACTGCTCGTACATCGCAATCTGCGGCTTTACCGCCGGGATCAGATCATATACCTCATCCACGATTGCCTTATTGTACTGCCATACTGCTTCTGCCGCACCTTCCAGCGTCTCGCCATACTCCTTAAACGCAGCTGCCTTTACCTGCTCCGGAATATAGGAGAGCATCGGATCAAGTCCGACTACGATCGGTGCATTTGCCTTCTTTATATTTGCAATCAGTTTCTGAATCATAGGGGTTCTCCTTTTCGTTTTGTTTTTTATAGTAGCACAGACACCACAAGCACGCAAGTGACAAACCCGACGGATTCCGCCGATTTTTGTCTCTGTGCCCGTGCAATCTGCTATTCCCTTACCATTTCCATCACATAAATATCTCAAAATGAAAAATCTATTTTATATAAGCCCGTGCGTACTTCCACACACCATTTACCGCATACATGCAAAAGCACAGAAGTGACTGCCACCGGCTCATCCCGACATACCGGTACACGCGGTAGGTCATCCGCGCCGACTGAAGTTTGCTCCCGGACTTGCCTTTGCTGCTCAGACGATATTTGAGCAGCGGCTCATTCACAGCCACTGCCCGTCCATACTTTTTTAAAATGCGCAGCCAGAGGATGTAATCCTCGTGGCTGTCCTCATGCTCCATCGGAAATTCCCGCGCCACGTCGGTGCGCAGCACGACCGAGGAGCAGTTGATGCAATTGTGGTGCAAAAGCTTCCGGTAGGTGATCTCCTCCGGCACGCCGATGACTCTGCCGGTCTGTGCGCCGTCCGACGTCAGCAGCTCCCGGCCCGTCGAGCACAGCACTGCGCGTGTCGCCTCCAGAAGCTGCAGCTGCTTTTTCAGCTTGCCCTTCTCCCACCAGTCATCCGCATCCAGAAAAGCCACATACATGCCTTTTGCCAGCGCCACACCGCGGTTCCGGCTGCCGGAAGCACCGAGGTTGTGCTCATTTTTCACATAGCGGACACGGGGATCTGACACGTATCTTTGCATCACCGCATCCAGCTCATCCGGTGAGGTATCGTTTACCACGATCAGCTCCAGCGGGATGTCCTGTGCCAGCACTGAGTCGATCGCCTTCCTGATCGTCCCCGCGCAGTTCCACGCCGGCATGATGACCGATACGAGCACATCTACTGCTTCTCCCGTTTTGATGCCGTTGTCTGCCACTGGTCAACCCCCTCCGTATTTTCCTTCTGGAACAGAATCTTCACCGTCGTCGCGATCAGCTGCAGGTCGAGCAGGAACGAATAATTCTCGATGTACGTCAGATCCAGCTTCAGCTTGTCATACGGCGTCGTATTGTACTTGCCGTACACCTGTGCATAGCCGGTCAGTCCTGCCTTTACCTTCAGCCGGTACGGGAACTCCGGAATCTCCTTCGTGTACTGCGCCGCGATCTCCGGGCGCTCCGGACGCGGGCCGACGAGCGACATATCGCCCTTGATGATATTGATCAGCTGCGGCAGCTCATCAAAATGAATGTTCCGCAGCACCTTTCCGACCGGGGTGACACGGCTGTCGCCCTTCATTGCCAGACGCGCGCCGTTCTTCTCCGAATCCACGCGCATGCTCCGGAACTTGTAGACGAGGAACACCGCTCCGTCCTTCGTCAGACGCTCCTGCTTGTAAAAGACCGGGCCTCCGTCATAGAAATGCACGAGCAGCGCAATGAGTAGCATGAGCGGCGAGAGCACAATCAGCATCAGTCCGGATACGAGCACGTCGAAAATACGCTTAATGACCTGCTTCTCCACCGTCAGGCCACAGTTGCGGAACAGCAGAAGCGGTGTGTCAAACATGTGGATCTTCTCCGATGACATAATCATGATATCGGAAATCTTCGGCTGACAGTAGCAGCGGATATTTTTCTCAAAACAGTATTTCAGGAAAATGTTCCGCTCATGCGCCGGAAGGTCACCGATCATGACCGCCTGATGCTTCGGAATCTCCTCTTTGATCCGGTCGATCCCCGCTGAGAGTGGGATCGTACCAGTCACGATGTATTTGTCCTTGCGCTCCTCCATCTTATGGATCAGCGACTTCGGGCTGAATTTATCATAGATCAGCAGCACCTGATGCGGCGGATAAATGCGCGCGTAGATGATACGCATGAAAAATACCCACGCCACGACTGCGACCAGATTGATCCCCGTGACCCGCAGCATCGGCTCCAGGTGCGTCAGGAAGCGCCACCGGCCGATCAGGGAGAGCTGCAGATATTCAAACACATTGACGACCAGCACGGAAAAAATCTGTGACAGAATCACATCCAGTATCCGCATGTAACCGACCTTGAAGGCTGAAAACAGCTTCGATACGAGCACTACCATCACCGCATACAGCACCAGCAGCGCCCAGTGTCCCCAATATCCGTACATCCTTCCGATGATTTCCTTCGTATAGTAGTCGTGAAACCACGCATATGCAAATACGCCGGTCTGGATCGCCACGATCAGCACCGTCGCAAGAAACATAATCAGTCGTTTATAACGCTCTCTCTTTCGCACACTCTACCGTCCTTTCCGAATCGCTCTTTACATTGTCCCAATTATAGAACACTTCGTGGGAATTGACAACCTTATTCTCTTCCGGTATCCCGCACGCAAAATGCAGAACGCTTACATTATGAGTAACTCACAGGAAAAGTAGATAGAAAGAAGCGCCCTGTTATGATATACTATAGTCATCTTCCCTGCGTCACCGTCCGCCGGGCAAGCTACATAACGCCGGACCTGATGTGATTCACCACAACTCACACTGGAGGAAACCTTGTATGCAAATTGAAAAAAAAGAAACAGCTCCACCACTGTCCCGTACCTTAAAAGAATATACGCTCATCACTGCCGCTGTCCTGATTATGGACATTGGTATTTACGTCTTCAAATTTCCAAATAATTTTTCCTTCGGCGGCGTATCCGGTATGGCAGTCGTCTTTTCGAAGTTTTCGTCTTTCTCCGCCTCGCAGATCAACCTGATCATCAACTTGATTCTGCTTGTGGTAGGTTTCGCGTTTCTCGGAAAAAACTTCGGATTAAAGACTGCTTATGTCACCGTGCTATCTTCCATTTTGCTGAACATTTTTGAAAAAGTATTCCCTATGACACATCCTCTCACCGATGAGATCATGCTGGAGCTCTGCTTCGCGATCCTGCTCCCGGCAATCGCAGCAGCTATGCTGTTTTTCGAAAATGCATCCGGCGGTGGCACCGACATCATCGCCATGATCATCCAGAAATATTCGACGATGAACATCTCAACAGCACTGCTTTTTACGGACCTGATCGTCGTCATTGTATCCTTTCTGATCTTCGATGTGCGCACCGGTCTGTGCTCGATCCTCGGACTGCTCGCAAAGACACTGCTGATCGACAAGGCCATTGAGCGGATGAAGCTGAATAAATTTTTCACGATCGTCTCCACCAATCCGGATCCGATCTGCCACTTTATCACCAACGATTTAAACCACAGCGCTACGACTTATCATGCGGAGGGGGCATACTCCCACAAGGACCGCACCGTCATTCTGACGGTCGTGGATGTCCGGCAGGCAATCCTGCTCCAGCGCTTCATTTCCAGGACAGAGCCGACCGCCTTTACCGCAGTCACCAAGAGCAGCGAGATTGTCGGAAAAGGATTCATGAGCTACATATAACATACGTAAAAATGCTTCGACCACCCATTCGGGAAATCGAAGCATTTTTACGTTGTATGTTTTATTTTAGTTCATTTCCATTATTTCTGTGCGGTAAAACGCAGGGAAAGGCAGCTTAATCCACCATCGATCTTGCGATACTCGGATGTATCCACAAGAATTACCTCATATCCCGCATCTCTTACGATCTGCGCTACCTTCGGGAAGTGATCCGGTACGATGACTTTTCCGTTCATCCAGATGCAGTTTGCTGCGTATGCCTCATCCTCCGGGATGATGTACTTCTCATACTGTGCAAACTCCGGCTTGTCGATGAACTCACCGGATACGAGCATCTTGTTGTTCTCGATGTAGTTGACACCGGTCTTTAAGTGCAGCACCTTCTCCAGCTTTACCTCGGAGCCGCTAAGGCCGTATTTTTCCAGAATCGCGATGAACTGACGGATGCCTTCCTCGTTCGTCCGCGCGGAGCGTCCTACATAAAAATGATCGCCGACCATCATGACATCGCCGCCCTCCAGGGTACCCGGAGCTTTGATGTACTCGATGCAGTCCTCATTGTAAAACTGCTTGATGACCGGAATCATCGCCTCTACCTCTTTATTTCTGGAAGCAGCGCCCGGGTTCGTGATGATTGCGCACTTTCTTGTCAGCACCGCAGTATCCTCTACGAAGCAGGAATCCGGGAAGTTCTCATCGGCGTCCAGTACAGTCACTTCCACGCCGCAGCTCTTTAATGCTTCGATGTATGCGTCGTGCTGCTTCAATGCCAGCTCATAGTCCGGCTTGCCAAGCTCCGGTGCAGAGGTGATACCCTCCGTGATTTTGCTGCATGGTCTTTTTACGATTACGTTCTTAAACATGGCGGTTCTCCTTTTCCTTTTTACTTTCACCAGTAACATGCCATTTCGGCAGTTTTACTGATTTTATTTTTCTCAAAATTTATACGCTTTTCATTTCTCACAGTACCTTCGACAGGAACTCCTTCAAACGCGGGTTCTGCGGGTTGGCGAAAAACTCCTGCGGCGTATTTTCTTCTTTGATCACGCCCTCGTCGATGAAGAGTACGCGCGTCCCGACCTCTCTGGCGAAGCCCATCTCGTGAGTGACGATGACCATCGTCATGCCCTCGTTCGCCAGCTCACGGATCAGATCGAGTACCTCGCCGACCATCTCCGGGTCAAGTGCGGAAGTCGGCTCATCAAACAGGAGCACTTCCGGGTTCATTGCCAGCGCACGCACGATCGCGATTCGCTGCTTCTGTCCTCCGGATAAGCGGTTCGGATACTCATTTGCCTTCTCCTCCAGACCGATCCTTTTCAGCAGACGCATCGCATTGGCATTGGCCTCTTCCTTTGTCTGCAGTCCGAGCCGGACCGGAGCAAAGGTGATGTTGCCAAGTACGGTCATGTGCGGGAAGAGATTGAAATGCTGGAATACCATTCCCATCTTCTGGCGCATTTTGTTGATATCATTTTTCGGATCGGTGATGTCCACACCGTCGAACCAGACCTCTCCTTCGGTCGGCTCCTCCAGCAGGTTCAGGCAACGCAGGAACGTACTCTTTCCGGAGCCGCTCGGTCCGATGATAACGATCTTCTCGCCCTGTTCGATCTTATAATCAATTCCGTTTAAGACTTTCAGTCCGTTAAATTCCTTTTTTAATCCTTTAACCTCGATCACCCTGCTTCAGCCTCCTCTCCAGAATACTTACGCCCCATGACAGAATCATGACGCATGCAAAATAGACAATTGCAATAAAGAACAGCGGCATCATCGGCGACATCGTCCGGCTTCTGACCAGATCCGATGCACGGGTCAGATCGACGACTGCGATATATCCGACGATCGATGTCTCCTTTAATACAGCGATGCCCTCGTTACAAAGTGCCGGAAGTGCAGACTTAAACGCCTGCGGCAAAATGATAAAGAAGATGGTCGTCGCCGTACTTAAGCCGAGCGAGCGTCCCGCTTCCATCTGTCCGACATCGACGGCATTGATACCGCCACGTACGACCTCGGATACATAAGCGGCAGAGTTCAGTCCCATCGCGATACAGCAGACCACGATCTTGTTCGGGAAACCTGCCATCACGACAAATGCCATAATCAGCAACTGTACGACGAGCGGCACACCACGGATCACCGCTACATACAGTGCAAGAATCTTATCTGCTACCCAGCAGACGTCATACCAGAGCTTCGCATACCAGGTCACGGCTGCCTTTCGTTTCATCTGCCGGAAGCCGTACCGCGCAATGGCGATCAGGATTCCCGCAATCAGTCCGACGCAGAGTGAGACAAGCGTGATCAGGATCGTATTTTTAAATCCGGTGACAAACACCTTATACCGATCGTCGCGGATAAACGTTTTCTCGAATTCTGCGGTCAGTTCATTCATCCAGTTCATAGTTTTTCCTTTCTTGGAGTTTTGTTATCGTTCACAGCTACCCTGTGTACTGCAACAGTTGCAACCCGCATTCATATTTTACCTGAATCATCTTCCTGTGAAAAAACACAAGGAAGTCCCTGCCGGTATATTTCACACCCGGAAGGGACTTGCTGACACACATATTCAGAAATGATATGCGTGTGTATGTATGTTTTACTCTGCAGCGGTCTCGGTCTCTGCTGCCTCTGAAGCTGCCTCAGTCTCGGACTCCGCTTCTTCATTCAGTGCAGATGCCTTTGCGCTCTCATCCAGAATGTACTGATCGATCGTGCCGTCTTTCTTCAGCGGATCAATGATCTCATTGACCTTCTCGATCAGGCTGGTCTGGCCTTTTGCCGCTGCTGCTGCGTACTTCTCCAGTGTGGAGCTGCCATCTGCGTAGGTCGCCTCGAAGCACTTCAGGCCATCGTTGATCGTGCAAAGGTTCTCAGCCAGAAGCTTGTCACATACGATCGCCTGTACATCGCCGGCCTTCAGGCCCATCGCTGCGATCGTCAGATCCTTGTACTGCTGTACGCTCGCGCCGGTGCCTGCGAGCACGCCCATGTTCACTTCATCGGATGCGAGGAAGTCGCCGGTCGTTCCGAGATGTACACCGATGATATAGCCTGCCAGATCGTCGATCGTCTTTACGTTGTCATCGTCCTCTTTTACGACGATGTACTGATAAGCGTCACAGTACGGATCAGAGAACTCCATGCTCTCTGCGCGGTCCTCGGTCACAGTGATCGCTGCGAGTGCCAGATCTGCCTCGCCATTTTCCAGATACATGGAAAGGGAATCAAATGCAACATTGATCACTTCCAGATCTACGCCAAGGCCATCTGCGATGTCCTGTGCGATATCGACATCCACGCCGACTACCTTTTCTCCTTCCATATATTCAAACGGAGGCCATGCAGCGTCGGTCGCTACGATCAGCTTTCCTCTCTCTTTGATGTTGTCCAGTGCATCATCGGCTGCCATTGCAGTGGAGCCTGCCATCATGCCAAGTACCATAGAAACTGCGATACATCCAGAAACCAGCTTTTTCATAATATTTCCTCCTCATTTGCATCTCCTGCATATTTATGCGACAAATTATAACGCTGCTTTCAGAAAAAATCAAGAGGTTTATGAATATTCATGCAAGTTTTTTTGTATGTTTTCGCATGCACGTTTCTAAAAGCACCGGAAACCAGGTGGATTTCAGAGACGAAAACGGATATCTGGCTCTATATAATGAAAGCCCCTGGCCTGCCTGCCCAGGCGAAAAAGAATTTGGAACGGTATTTAGGTGTATATGGATAAAGTTTTATGCATTTATACATGTTTTAATGTATATTTATTCTTCTTCATCCTTCTTATTCACACTTTTGTTTTATTCTTTTCGCCATCCGCGTTTCATTCTATCAATACGATATCGAACCCGCGGCCCATCTTTCAGGCTGCCTGGATCACTTCATTTTACCAGTCGCTACTTGATTCGGTTAATTCTGCGGTACATACTGCTCGATATCATTATCTGCAAAGGTACTCATGCCATTGTAAACAGACAGCGCCAGATCGAGCAGCGGGAAGATCGCTACCGCTCCGGTGCCTTCACCAAGACACATATCACAGTCGAGGAATACCGGGATATCGATCGCATCCAGAAGCATTCTGGTCGCCGGTTCCTTGGACTTGTGGGACGTGATGACGTAATCCTTCACTGCCGGACACATGCGGATCGCGCACAGGGCTGCCACGCAGGAGATGAAGCCGTCTGCGACGACCGGCATATGCAGCGCCGCACCGCCGAGGAACAGTCCGGTCATACCTGCGATGTCAAAGCCGCCGACCTTGGAGAGCACATCCACGACATCCTTTTTATCCGGCTGATGCTTTTCGATCGCGGTCTCGATCGCATGGATTTTCCGTTTCATCCCCTCGGAGGACAGTCCGGCTCCCTTTCCGGTCACTTCTTCCGGGCGCTTTTCCAGCAGTACGGAAGCGATCGCACTGCTCGTCGTCGTATTGCCGATGCCCATTTCACCGGTCGCCAGGATATCATATCCCTGCTCCTTTTTCTCACACGCCAGCATGATTCCGGTCTCCAACGCCTGGATTGCCTCGTCGCGCGTCATCGCCGGTTCCTGCGCCATATTTTTTGTGCCGCGTGCCACCTTGCAGTTCCTCACGATGCTGTCCGGCACCATTCCGATGTCGATCGGGCAGATGTCTGCGCCGGTCTCACGGCAGAAGATCGCTGCGGTCGTATTTTCCTTCAGGAAATTCTCAGCCACGATTTTCGTGACTTCCTGTCCGGTCTGAGTCACGCCCTCCGCTACGACGCCATTATCCGCACAAAATACGACCAGTGCCTTTTTATCGAGTTTTACCCGCGGCGTACCGGTCATCCCTGCAATGCGGGTGATGGTCTGCTGCAGTCTGCCAAGGCTGCGCAGTGGCATCGCAATCGCATCCCAGTGCGCCCATGCCTGCGCGATGGCGCTCTCCGATGCCGGGGTGATCTGGTTTAATGCTTCCTGTAATGTCAGTGTTGTCATTGTTTGATCCTTTCTTTTCTTTGGAAATTGGGAAAGACAGCAAGCAGCAGACAGAGGAAGCTCTGTCTGCTGTGATGTGCTGCCATAGGTTCAGAGCAGCGGGCTAAAATGGTAAGCGCTATCACACGTTCAGAGCATCAGGCTATCGGCTGATGGGCTCGAGTAGCGCCTGATGGCGCGCAGGTCATAAGGAATCCTCCCGCAAGCGGGTCCCTCCTTACGACGCAGCCCATCCCAAACAGCCAATACAGCCTTCAGCAAATAAATTTGCTGAATTCTGTCTTCGCTGTTTGCTGCTACTCTGAACTGGTTATTTCATGTTTGCGAATCGCTCCACTACTTTGGTGAATTTGGCGATGGTGGCGTCGGCGTCACCGTGTTCGATGCCTTCGCGCACGCAGTTGTTGATGTGGCCTTCCATGACGATCTGTCCGCATTTGTGCATTGCGGATTTGACCGCGTTCATCTGGGACAGGATGTCCTCACACGGGACATCCTCGTCGATCATGCGATCGATCGCCTGTACCTGTCCAACTATTTTCCGTAATCTGCGGTGCAGATTTTCCGTATCCATGCATTGCTTCATATTCATTCTCCCATCTAATACCTCTGGGGGTATGTGACGATTATAGCTTTTTCTCCTTGAAATGTCAATTCAGATGAGATTTATAGTTTAATACAAAGAACGAATTGAGAATGACGAGTACGGAACCCGCGTTATGTACGAGCGCGCCGACGACTGGATTCAGAATGCCGGTAATCGCCAGAGCGACTGCGATGAAATTCAGGGTGAGGGAAAACGTCAGATTCAGATGAATCGTCCGCATCATCTTTTTCGAAAGCGCCATGAGATGCGGCAGCTCTTTGATCTCGTCATCGACCAGTGCGATGTCTGCTGCGTCCACTGCGATGTCGCTGCCCACGCCACCCATTGCGATGCCGACGTCTGCCATTTTCAGCGCCGGTGCATCGTTGATGCCGTCTCCGATCATCGCGATCGACTCGCCGCGCTTCTGATAAGTCGAAATCCAGTTCAGCTTATCTTCCGGCAGGCAATCCGCATGGACGGCACTGATTCCCGCCTGTCTCGCGATGTGCATGGCCGCCGCATCGTGGTCGCCGGTCAGCAGCATCGGCACAACGCCCTGTGCCTGAAGCTTCTGAATCATACCGGCACTGTCGCCCCGCATCGTATCCGACAATACCAGAAATCCGAGGAACTGCTTTTCTTCCGCTACATAGATGACCGTACTGCCTTCCCGGATGTAGCGGTCAGCATCTTCCCGCGCCTTCTCCGGGATCGTCGCCTCATTTGCCTGAAGCAGTCGTTCATTTCCGATACAAAGTACTTTTCCTGCGACCGTTGCGGTCACGCCCTGACCAGCCAGCAGGCAAAATCCTTCCGCCTGCTGCAGCACGTTTCCTTCTTCTTTTTTATAGCAGGTGACAATTGCCTTTCCGAGCGGATGCTCCGAATACTGCTCCGCTGCCGCCGCATATGCATACAGTTCTTTTTCCGGACATGCCTCGCTGTAGCTCTTTATCGCTGTCACGCACGGCTGGCCAAAGGTCAGTGTACCAGTCTTGTCAAAGGCGATCCGGTTCACCTTTGCCAGTCGCTCGAGGGCATCACCCTCCCGCACGAGAAAGCCGTGGCGCGTCGCATTTCCAATGCCTGCCATGATCGCCGTCGGTGTCGCCAGTACAAGCGCACACGGACAAAACACAACGAGGATCGTTACCGCCCGGATGATCTCTCCGGTCACAAGCCAGGTCAGTGCCGCCGCACTCAAAGCCGCCACAACGATCCAGGTCGCCCAGCGGTCGGCAATTCCGACGATCTTTGCCTTTCCGGCATCCGCCGACTGCACCAGACGGATCATCCGCTGAATCGAGCTGTCCTCGCCGACCCGCGTCGCCCGCATCTCAAACGCACCGAACTGATTCACCGTTCCGGAGGAAACCTCATCGCCGACGCCTTTGTCGACCGGAAGTGACTCACCGGTGAGCACCGCCTGATTGACGGATGTCTCGCCCTTTACGATCACGCCGTCCACCGGAATCGTCTCACCCGGCAGCACCCGCAGCAGCGCATCCTTCACGACCAGCTCCGCTGCGATGATCTCCTCTCCCGCATCGCTGATGACACGCGCGGTCTGAGGCGTCAGATGTACGAGCTTCTCGATCCCGGCCCGCGCCTTTGCCACTGTCAGCTCTTCGAGCAGTCCGCCGATCTGCATGATAAACGCGACCTCTCCTGCCGCAAAATCCTCACCGATGACGACCGATGCCAGCAGCGCGATCGAGACGAGCACATCCGCCTTGATGTCAAATTCCGTGACCAGTCCGATAAACGCTTCCATCATAATCGGAACGCCGCACAGGATGATCGCTACCCACGCCGCATCAAACGGCAGCGGCAGCAGATGAAACATGCTTGCCAGCAATGCCACACCGGAGATCACGAGAAACACAATATCCCGCTTCGTCCCGCCAAGCTCCAGCAGCCACTCCATTTTGTCTGTAATCCGTTTCATAATTCCCTCCTCTTTTATACCCATACCCGTATAGATTTACCGCCTCATCATATACCTATAGGGGTATAGGTGTCAAGAGGGGCGTTGCTCTTTTTTCTCAGTAAGAATAAAAAATAAGCAAGAAGCGGAATATCGGGCATTCATTCCCAGTATCCTACTTCTTGCCTAGTAACCTACCATTCCTGCTTTTTATTATGCTATGCAATCAATTGCCCAACCGTAAACATCTTTCCTCGTAACCTCTGTGTCCGAAGCCGCCGGATACTTCTCCACCGTCGCCAAGTATACCCGGTCCGTCGCTCACGTAAATGACCGCTTCAACGTCATTTTCACGCCGCATCCATCCGCAGCTCGCCCCGGAACAAATACAGTGCTACGAGAATAAATGCACAGCAGATGACCCACGTCACCGGCTCGCAGATGCAGACTGCGAAATACCCTTTTACTGGAATGATCCAGAGCGCAAAGATCACTTTTCCGATCAGCTCCAGCGCACTGCAAAACAGCGGCGCCAGTGTATGCCGCATGCCCTGCAGGGCATTTCGCACGATGACAAGCACGCCCATCGGCGGCATCATCGGAATGCTGATCCGCAAATACATAGTCGCATTTTCGATTACTTCCCGGCTGTCGCTCCCGGTAATCAATCCGACTGCCTGTGGCGCAGCCAGAATGGCAAACGTAAGTGCAAACAGCCACCAGATGCCATAGAGCAGAATCGCCGTCCGGATGCCGCGCGTAATCCGCGTGTTCTTCCCTGCCCCATAATTCTGGCTTGCGTAAGTCGCGGTTCCGGTGCCAAGCGCCAGTCCCGGTATGTAGAACAGCTCCGCCAGACGCCGTCCGCCGACCTGTGCTGCGATATAGACGTTGCCGAGCGCATTGATACTTCCCTGCATGATGACGCTGCCGAGGTTGTACAGCGTACTCATCATCGCCATGCTAAGTCCCGTAGCCAGCAGTTCCCTGACAAATCCCGGCTCCGTCTTCCGGTCTGATCCGGAAAAATGCAGTTCCGGATGGTGCTTTACGATCATATATGCGCCAAGCCCCGCACTGATACCCTGCGACGCGACCGTTGCGATCGCCGCACCGCGCACGCCAAGCCCAAGTGGTCCCATAAACAGAAAGTCCAGACCGATATTCAGCACACTGCTGAACAGCAAAAGCCGCAGCGGCAGCATGCTGTCACCGACCGACTGCAGCATCGCGGATTCCATATTATAGGCCATCGTGAGCGGAATGCCGGCCAGAATCACCGTCAGGTACTGCAGTGCGCCATCCAACGTCTCCGCCGGTACCTGCAGCCAGCCAAGCAGCGGCCTGCGGATCCCTAAAAATACAATGGTCAGCAGCAGACTCCACATTACCGCCAGCGTCACCATCCAACACGTCGCCTGCCGCATTTTTTTCTCATCACCCGCACCAAAGCTCCGGCTCACCGTCAGTGCCATTCCATTATTCAATCCAAATGCAAAATTCATAATCAGACTGTACAGCGCTGCCGTCGCTCCGATCTGTGCCAGCGCCGCATCCCCGAGCAGATGTCCTGCAATTGCAGTATCCGCCAGATTGTAGCACTGCTGCAGCAGATTGCCAAAAAACAGTGGCAGTGAAAACTGCATCAGAAGTCGCATCGGGCTGCCCTTTGTCATGTCGAGTACATGTGACTGTCCCGTATCTGCCATAATTTCATTCCTCCCGTGATTTGTAAAGCGGACATTCGCAATCCATCCCCGCAGCTCATCCCTGCTGCTCATCCCTGCTGCTTTGCTGCGGGGCTGCTGCGAGGCTTCTGCTGACTGAGCCAAGGTTCGCTACTTGCTCATGGCCGTAAACATTGCACATTTACTATAGCGTCAAAAATCACTTGCAGCTTTCACAGAAACGGCATAAACTATAACAAATGCGACTATTTTAACCGAATCAAGCAAGTCCCATACTTCAATTGCGCTAAGCAATAAGCAAATCATAACCAAAGGAGGAACTCCATGATTTACCGCCGAACCGCCATCCAGATAAACCAGCAGCGCCAGGAGCTGCAGATGATCGAGCAGCCTTCCTTTCCCCTGCTCGCAAATGCCGGAGATATCCGCGGCTTTTTCACCGGCTGTATCCCGTCCCACTGGCACCGGGAGCTCGAAATTTTTGAATTGATGGAAGGAAGTGTACAGATTGGGGTCGGTGAACGCACGATCACGCTTCACGCAGGCGACGGTTGCTTTATCAATTCCGGCATTCTGCACTCCTTCGTCTCCGCCCTGCCAAGGCCGTGCATCTACCGCTCCTTTGTCGTGGATGCGGGACTCATCGGTGGCATGCCTGGCAGCGTATTTGACACCGTCTACCTGCGCCCTCTGATCGAACAGGGGCCACCTTTTCTTACTTTTGAGGCAGCCGAAGCAAATGCCATCTTTTTCGATACGTTTCAACGGGCCTTCTCTGCCTGTGAACGAGAAGACTTCGGCTATGAGTTTGAGGTCCGTGCTGCGCTCTCTTCCCTGCTGCTCTTTGTACTGCAAAAAGCCCAGGTCACCCCGTCCACCCGTATGTCCGCCATCTCAGAAACGCGCCTGAAGCAGATGCTCGCATGGATTGACCAGCACATGGAGGAACCCGTCGACGTCCGGCACATCGCTGACGCTGCAAACATCTGTCCAAGAGAATGTCAGCGCATGTTCCGCCGCTACCTGCACGCCAGTCCGGTCGAATACGTCCTGCGCCGTCGCATTTTCTTCGCCGCAAATTTACTGACCACCACCGACCGCAGCGTGACCGACATCGCGCTGGCCTGCGGCTTCTCCAGCCCCTCCTACTTTACCAAAAAGTTCCACGAGATCGCCGGCGCTGCGCCGCTCGCTTACCGGAAAGCGGCTGAATAAAAAATCGCACCAGATCTTTTTCTCATGATCCAGTGCGATTCCCACATGTCTATTCTTCTATTTCAGTGCTCCATATACCTCATCTGATACCGGCTCACACCACTCATTGGATGTCTCCTCGCCCGGTACTTCCACAGCCAGATGGGAGAACCCGGAATCCAGTGCCGCACCATGCCAGTGCTTGACTTCCGGCGGGATGTTGATGCAGTCTCCCGGCTTCATCTCAATGGCCTCTTTGCCCTCTTCCTGATAGTAACCACGTCCGGCTACACATACGAGGATCTGTCCGCCGCCACTCTTTGCATGGTGGATGTGCCAGTTGTTCCGGCATCCCGGCTCGAAGGTCACGTTAAAGATCCCGACCTGACTGGTAGAGACCGGAGCCAGATAGCTCTTTCCACTGAAATACTGGGCAAATCCGTCATTCGGCGCACCGATCGGGAATACCATTTCTTTCGCATGGGCTCTCATCGCCTCGTCCTCATACGGGAGGTCGCCCTCTCCATCGCTCCATACTTCTTTTGCCAGATTGAACACCGCCCAGCCCTTCGGCCAGCCTGCATAAAATGCCACGTGGGTAATGATCGCTGCGATTTCCTTCTGTGTCACTCCGTGGTCTTTTGCATTCTGTAAATGAAATTTCAAAGAAGAATCCGTGATCCCCTGCGCCATCAGCGCCACGACGGTGATGATGCTTCTCGTCTTTACATCGATGTCCTGATTGTTCCAGTTTTCTCCAAAAAGCACATCGTCATTAAAATGTGCAAACTCCGGTGCGAAAGTGCCCAGAGCATTTCTTCCTGCTGTCTGCGTGATTTTTGCCATGATACCTCCTACAGGGTCTTTACCCACTGCTCAAGCTCCTGCTTATTCGTGTGATTTAAAAGTTTGCCTTCCTGAATCGTTGCCTTCGGTGCGGACGGCTGCAGCTCTCTGACTGCATTTCCGAATCCGCTTCCACCGGAAGTTGCAAACAAAACGATCTTCTTTCCGGAAAAATCATACGCTTCCAGAAACGTATTGATGATCGTCGGAGCGACATACCACCAGATCGGGAAGCCGATCAGGATCTCATCGTACTGGTCGATCTTCGCATCGTTTGCCTGAATCTCCGGCCGGATCGTCTTATCATTCATCTCCACGCTGCTTCTGGACTTTTTATTCATCCAGTCCAGATCTGCCTTCGTATATGGTACCTTCGGAGCGATCTCATACAAATCTGCCCCGGCTGCCTCTGCCAGCATCTCGGCGACATGCTTCGTCGTCCCGGTCGCGCTAAAATATGCTACTAATTTCTTTCCCATAGATACCGCCTCCTTATCGTTGTGGGTACATTTCATCTATCTACTTCATTATAATCTTTTGTGCCTTTATGTCTAATACTTATCCTGTATCTGTTTTTATGCTCCGAAAGCATGTCGGCGTGATTTGTTATATTTGCAATATTTCCCCGTGCTTTTTTGTATTTTTTTGTTTATCTCTTAACAATTTTCCTCTTTTGTTTTATAATAGTAGGAACAAAATTAATAAGCGCTTAGCAGAAAGGGACCGACTATGAAAAACAAATACACAATAGGCGCTATGATCGGAAATGCAATCTCTCCGCACATCCTCGAAGTCATGCAGGGCATCTGCCAGGCGGCAAAAAGCATGGATGCCGACGTCCTCTTTTTTCTGGGAATTCACTGCGGATTTTATTATAAGCTGAACGAGCAGGAAGATATCGACAAAGATTTTGATTACCAGTTCAATACGGTGTACGACTATCAGTCTTTCGCCGATATCGATGCACTGATCATCGAGTACGGATCGCTTGGAATGTTTTTAAATGAAGCGGATCAGAAGGAATTTCTCCACAAATTTGATAATATCCCAAGAGTCATTCTGGAAGAACGGGCTCAGAGCGACCGGGCAACCGCAATCATTACCGACAATTATCACGGGATGTACTCCATCGCAGAGCATCTGGTACGCGACCACGGCTACCGGGACATTACCTATCTCGCCGGTCCAAAGGGCAATACCGACGCTGATGAGCGTGAAAAGGCGGTCCGGGCTGTCATGAACGTCTATCAGATCCCCTTCGATGAGAGCCGGATTCTCTACGGCAATTTTTCTTCCAATGTACAAAAACAGGTCAATGAACTGCTGGACCGTTTTCCGCACATGGAGGCGATGATCTGTGCCAACGACAACATGGCAGACACCGCCTACAAGGAGTGCTTCCGGCGTGGTCTTACCGTCGGACGCGACATCGCGATCACCGGCTACGACGACTGGGAGCTGGCAGGGCTCATGGATCCACCACTCACAACGGTGCTGCAAAACGCCAACGATATGGGCTATATGGCGGTCATCGGCGCGTTGGAACTGTGTAAAGGCCGACGTTCCCACACCGTCGTCGTACCCGCCCGGCTCAAGCTCCGGGAATCATGTGGCTGCTGTAAAAAGAAAATCCTGCCCTCAGAGCCGGGACACACGGCTGATACCGACTGGCATCTGCGCTCGGAGGAAAAAATAAAAGAGATCCTGAAAGAAGTATTCTCAGAGACGACACGGCCGGAGCTGAAGCTCCGCTTTGCCCGCTGTCTGCAGGAGCTGTTGGGCGCAGATTTCCGCACTCCGGCGAGCGAAGAGACAGTACGGACTGGTCTGAAGCGGCTCATGGATGACCAGAGTTTTGCAGAAGTATCCAGCCATGCTTTAAGCCAGCTGCTGGAGCAGTACGTCGATGACTGGCTGGAAGCAGAGCTGAATGCGGCATCAATCGACCGCCCTGCCGTCCACAACCTGCTTTTGCGCAAGCGCCAGATCCATGAAAAATCCGTCTGTCATATGGTGCGCAGCGAAAAGGAACGCATGACCGATTTTCTGCATGAGAGCTGCTTTCTTCCGCTCATCTCACGCGATATGCTCTGCTATATTGAGGATGAGACCGAGCTGTACAAAAGTGCCCTGACCAAGCTGGCCTCCCTGAACGCTGCGAACTCCTATCTCTATATTTTAAAGGAGCCCATTGTCCATTATAAGGGCGACCGCTGGAATTGTCCGGATACTCTGTATCTCGCCGCCTGTCAGGAAGGACGTGAGGTATACTCGTACCGACCGGAAGAGCGTCCCGTCATCACCCTCTCCTCCCACAGCGGAGGCCCTTTAAGTGTCCGGCATCCAGATGATATTTACAGCGCAGAAGTGCTCTGCCTCTTCTCCGGCGAAGTGCAGTACGGCATTCTGGTCGCAGAGATCGATCCGGCCAATACCGTTCTGTTCTACCTCATCAGCCGGGAGATCGGAAATATGCTCCGGCTGTACCAGCTCTCCAAGGAGCAGATGCTCATGCGCCAGAAGCAGGAACAGCTGATCCAGGAAATACAGGAGAAGAATCAGGTCCTGAACTTCATTTCCGAATCCGATCCGCTCACCGGCTGTCTGAACCGCAGAGGCTTTATGGAAAAGGTGCTGCAGCTGAACCGGGAAAAGGAAGGCGCGGAGGCGCTGCTCTGCTTCGCGGATCTGGACCATTTAAAGGAAATCAACGATGTGTTCGGACATGCGGCAGGCGATTTTGCAATCAAATGGTGCGGCGCAGTGCTGCAAAAGCAGGCCGGGGGCTCCGGCATCGTCGGACGGATTGGTGGTGACGAATTCTGTGTACTACTCTCGGGAAACGCGCAGATGGGGCATGATTTTGTCGAGCAGATTAAGGCAAAAAGCGCAGCATTTAACGCAATATCCGAAAAGGATTATTATGTAGAGCTGTCGATCGGGTTTACACCAGTCACACTTGGGAAGAATTTTGTGATATCCGAAAAGCTCTCAGCCGCCGATCAGGCGCTTTATGAAGAAAAAAAGAAGCGCCGGACGTCGATTTGTAAATGTCCGAGATGAATCGGGCGCCGCATCCATCACTGGATGTCGGCGCCTGCAAATGTCTTGATCTCCTCTATAAACCGCTGAACGGCACGGGAATACGGAATATTCCGCCGCCATGCGATCAACGTGCTCGAATAAATCTCCGGATACAGCTTTTTCTGGATCAGAAGATCTTTTCTCCAGTACCTCGCCGCACCCTCAATCGAGACCGGATAGCCCAGCCCGTACATCGCCATCACCCCCGCATTTGTACCGAGGTTGCTCGTAAATGCGATCTTCAGTCTGGAAAAATCCTTGCCGAACCAGTTGGCGAGCTCGCTCTGTACGCTCAGGCGCTCCGGCAGGATCAATGGCAGATCGACCAGGTCTTCTTTCGTAATGTATTCCTTTTCCGCGAGCGGATCATCCAGCCGCAATCCGATGACCCACTGATCGCTCCTTCCCAGCCGGATATAATCAAGCTCTTCCGTGCTGACCGGCTCCATAAACAGGCCGATATCGACCAGCCCTTTATTCATTCGCGTCTGGATCGCATCTGCTGTCCCGGTGTGCAGCGCAATCTGCACAAGCGGATATTTTTCCTTATATCCTTTGCAGATTTTCGCCAGCGTCTCCACCGCCGCGAACTCGCCACAGCCGATCGTGATCGTCCCGTCGATCAGGCCATCGTCTCCTTTAAATTCATTCAGGATCTTCTCTTTCAGATCCAGAATCTCAAGCGCCCGGCGCTTCAGCAAGATCCCCTCGTCCGTGAGTGTCATCGTATGGCCACCACGGTTCAGCAGCACCGTCCCAAGCTCTTCTTCCAGCGCCGCGATCTGTCTGGAGAGCGTCGGCTGCGTGATGTGCAGCTGATCTGCTGCCTTTGTAAAGCTCTGCTCCCTGGCAACCGTGAGAAAATATCGCAGTACCCGTAAATCCATCTCTCTACCCCTTTATCCGTCGCGCCAGCTCCAGCCCCTGATAAACGGCATGATACACCGGCTTTATCCCATTGTCCGAACTCGTCCGCGCGATCATGACCGCATCCAGCTCCTCCACCATCCGCAGAAATGTCGTCTGCGCGTAGCATGCAATCGCGATTTTCGGCATCCCCTCGACCGGCTTGATAATATCCCACGGGTTGATAACCGCCGTCCTGGTCGGATCAAATTCTTCTATAGCAATCCAAAATAATACTGCATTCTCTTGACATATGGTTTATGATAAAGTCAAGAGGTGATAATTATGCTACATAATGAAACACGAAAACTACTCATTGAAGCTTGGAATAAGACTCACAATGCAAAAGAAAT
>JAQXGF010000114.1 GCA_029006155.1 Lachnospiraceae bacterium | reverse complement strand
TTTATCCCATTCCATATTAAACTACAGGAAAGGGGGAATTGAAATGAATGAAAAACGTAAAAAGCAGTATCGGGAGCTTGGCCTGATGATCGCCTATTACCGAAAACTACGCGGTATTACACAGATCCAGCTTGCCGAAGATATCAATGTCAGTCGCACGCACATCAGCAACCTTGAGGCGCCGAATATGCCGACCTCTATTTCCTTGGATAAGTTATTTGATATAGCAGATGCGCTGGAAGTTCCTATTAGCTGCTTTTTTGAGTTCCGTGAAAAATAGAAGGCAGCGTCTCTTCTTCGGTTGTCTTTTTTCCATAATTATGCTATGATACGATGCAGAAACCTAAGGATACGCAGGAGGAGAGAGATGGAACTGGAAAGAGAAGAGACGACAGTCTCTAAGAATTTTATAGAGCAGATTATTGAGAAGGACCTCGCGGAGGGACATTGCAAGACGGTATGTACCCGTTTCCCGCCGGAGCCGAATGGATATCTTCATATCGGTCATGCGAAGTCCATTCTTTTGAATTACGGACTGGCAAAGGAGTACGGCGGAAAGTTCAATCTGCGTTTTGATGATACGAACCCGACCAAGGAAAAGTCAGAGTTCGTGGAGTCAATCATTGCGGATGTGAAGTGGCTTGGCGCAGATTTTGAGGATCGGCTGTTCTTTGCGTCCAATTATTTTGACCAGATGTATGAGGCAGCGATCAAGCTGATCAAGAAGGGTAAGGCATTTGTCTGCGACCTTTCCGCAGATGAGATCCGGGAATACCGTGGTACGCTGACGGAGCCGGGCAAGGAGAGCCCGTACCGCAACCGCTCGATCGAGGAGAATCTGGAGCTGTTCGAGAATATGAAGAACGGCATGTATGAGGATGGGACGAAGGTGCTTCGCGCGAAGATCGACATGGCATCCCCGAATATGAACATGCGTGATCCGGTCATTTATCGTGTGGCACGGATGCATCATCACAATACCGGTGATAAGTGGTGCATTTACCCGATGTACGATTTTGCACACCCGATCGAGGATGCGATCGAGGGCGTGACGCATTCCATCTGTACGCTGGAGTTCGAGGATCATCGTCCGCTCTATGACTGGGTCGTTCGGGAGCTGGAGTATCCGATGCCGCCGAAGCAGATCGAGTTCGCAAAAATGTACCTGACCAATGTGGTGACCGGTAAGCGTTATATCAAGCGTCTCGTTGAGGACGGTATCGTGGACGGCTGGGATGATCCGCGGCTCGTATCGATCGCAGCGCTTCGCCGCCGCGGTTTCACGCCGGAGTCGATTCAGAAGTTCGTAGAGCTCTGCGGTGTCAGCAAGAGCAACAGTTCGGTCGACTATGCGATGCTGGAGTACTGCATCCGTGGGGACCTGAAGCTGAAGCGTCCGCGTATGATGGCAGTTCTGGACCCGGTGAAGCTGATCATCGACAATTATCCGGAAGATCAGATGGAAGAGCTCGATGTGGAGATGAATCTGGAGAATCCAGAGCTCGGCATGAAGAAAGTACCGTTTGGCAGAGAGCTGTACATCGACCGTGAGGACTTCATGGAGAACCCGCCGAAGAAGTATTTCCGTCTCTTCCCGGGCAATGAGGTACGTCTCATGGGAGCATACTTTGTAAAATGCGTGGACTTCAAGAAGGACGCAGACGGAAATGTGACGGAGATCCACTGCACCTATGATCCGGAGACGAAGTGCGGAAGCGGCTTTACGGGACGGAAGGTAAAAGGAACGATCCACTGGGTAGCGGCGAAGACCGCGGTTCCGGTCGAGGTACGTCTGTATGAGAACATCATCGACGAGGAGAAGGGCGTATACAATGAAGACGGCTCACTGAACCTGAACCCGAATTCGCTGACGGTTCTGAAGAACTGCTACGTGGAGCCAGCACTGAAGGATGCGAAGCCATATGACAGCTTTCAGTTTGTACGCCAGGGCTTCTTCTGTGTAGATGCGAAGGATTCGAAGGAAGATGCGCTCGTGTTTAACCGCATCGTATCACTGAAGAGTTCTTTCAAGCTGCCGAAGAATAATTAATGCCAAAGAGGATCTGGGATGAATGAACTGACCATCAGCCTGGACGGGACATCATCCGTTCCGCTGTATGAACAGATTTATAAATATATCAAGTCAGATATTCAAAATGGAGGGCTGCCTTTTCAGAGAAGGCTGCCCTCTACCAGAAAGCTGGCAAAATATCTGCAGGTCAGCCGGACGACGGTGGACCTGGCCTATGAACAGCTCGTGTCGGAAGGGTATATCGAAGCCATTCCGTACAGGGGCTATTTTGTGTGTAATCTGGAAGGGCTGTATCGGCTGAAGACAAAGCAGCCGCAGAAGGAGACGCCGACAGAACCGGTGCAGGAGCAGTATCCGTATGATTTTTCTCCGTATGGCGTCGATCTTCACAGTTTTCCGCAAAATGCATGGCGGAAGCTTTCAAAAGAAGTACTCCTCGAAGAGGAACATTCCTTGTTTCAGCTTGGCGATCCGCAGGGGGAGCTGCAGCTGCGGCGCAGCATTGCGGCTTATCTGCATCAGGCGCGAGCGGTTGAGGCAGATCCGGAACAGATCGTGATCGGGGCCGGGAATGATTTTCTGTTGCTCTTGCTGTGCAGCCTGTTTGGTGCGGGCCAGACGATCGCGATGGAGAGCCCGACGTACAAGAAGGCTTACGACCTGTTTCGCAATCTTTCGAATCAGGTGCGGATCGTCGAGATGGATGAGTCCGGAATGCGGGTAGACCTGCTGGAGCAGACGGATGCCGAGGTCGCGTATGTCATGCCCTCGCACCAGTTTCCGCTCGGAAAGGTGATGCCGGTCGGCCGACGGATGCAGCTGCTCGCCTGGGCGGCGGAGCAGGAAGGCCGGTATATCATTGAGGACGACTATGACAGTGAATTCCGCTACAAGGGCAAGCCGATTCCGGCGCTGCAGGGGTATGACCGCGCGGAGCGGGTCATTTATATCGGTACATTTTCGAAATCAATCGCCCCGGCGATCCGTGTCAGCTATCTGGTGTTGCCCAAATCATTGCTGGCGTTGTACCGGGAGCGGGGAAGGGTTATTTCCTCTACGGTCTCGCGCGTGGATCAGCGGATCATCGCAGGCTTTCTGGACGGCGGCTATTATGAGCGGCACCTGAATAAAATGCGTGCTATTTATAAGGCGCGCCATGATGTCCTTCTGGAGGAGCTGAAGGCGTTTCGCGGGATCTGCAGGGTGAGCGGAGAGCATGCGGGAGTCCATCTTTTGCTGACGTTTACCGACGGGAGAGACGAGGCGGCGGCGATTCGTCAGGCGGCACAGCAGGGAGTACGGGTCTACGGCCTGTCACGCTATTATGTGGGCGATGCGACCGGAAAGGCATCTGCGACGGTGATTCTCGGCTATGCGAATCTGACAGAGGAAGCGATCCGGGAGGCGATGGAGCGGCTGCGGAGGGCGTGGCTGGATAAGGCCGGAGAATAAGAGAGATATATGATGAAAACAGCATTTTATGATGGAATTACCGAGTTTATTTTTGTGGAGAATCAGCCGCAGAAGGCAGACGTGATCTTCCTTCCGGGCGGGGCATATCCGGAGGCG
>JAQXGF010000113.1 GCA_029006155.1 Lachnospiraceae bacterium | reverse complement strand
ACGAATGATGCAAGGTTTCAGGATATGATAGCCAGTCTGTTCCGGGGAAAATGGAGTCCATACAAGAAGCTTCCGGTCGATATCATGATCCTGACCGGTATCAGCGGTGGAAACGGAAGCGGTACCTTTATGGATCTGGCGGCACGGGCAAAAAAAGTCTGCCAGAGAGAGGGAGAAGGCGCGGTAAAGGTATATGGATACATTATGCTGCCGGATACCGCAGAAGGGTTCGCAAGTTCAGACTCCATAAAACAGACCTTTTATCAGAATGGCTATGCAGCTTTAAAGGAGCTGGAGAGCTATATGAGTATCGGGTTTAACGGAGAACGCAAAGAGGTGATCCCATCCACGAATCCGGTCGAGAATATCACGATCAGTCCGACCAATATGCTCTTTGATTATCCGGTGCTGATTTCCGGTAATTACCGCGAAGCAGTTTCCATGATCGCAGAGACGATTGTCAATATCGCTGGAAATAATGCCGGTACCTTTAGTCAGGAGTCTTTTTACAGCAATATCTCTTCCTCCAGACTGGTTGCAATGTCACCGGCACAGATGTGCCAGAGCGGCGTACTGAAGCTGGATGCCTGCCCGGAGGATTCTCATCAGTACTGTGGGATCGGATATGCGCATGCGGAGATCCCGGAAAAGATTGTCATCCCGAATGTCGTCGGAAAGGTCTGCGGCAGCCTGTACATGGAAGGATCCAAAGACGGAATTGCAGGTCAGAACAGGGGTGAAGTATTCTGCTCCCAGAAGCGCAAGCTGACAAAAACCGAGTTTGAGGATGCGATCGGTATCTTATTTAATGTGGGAGAGAATGTAGCGGTAGATGAGAATTGTCTGCTGCGGCTGATTGATGACAAGCTCTGGGATCTGTCGGTTCTTCCGGAAAATACGAATCCACTCTCTTATGGAGATGTATCCGGCAATCAGTTCGGAACGTGGGAGGCGGCATTTAATGCACCGGCACTGGTGAAGAACGGGCAGAAGGAGATGAAACAGTATCTGGACAGCCTGTATGAGAGCTTTCTGCAAAAAGCCGTGACGGTCATGAACCAGTATGGCCCGCGCGCGATGGAGTACCTCTACACCGGAGAAGGCGCAGACAAACCGACGGATTTTGCCCATATCTCGATCCGCCGGATTTTGGAGGTCGTCAATGACACACTGCTCGATATTGCGAAGACGATGACATACCATCCGGAGCTGCTTCCGGCAAAGGGTGTGTTCGGCGCTTTTGTGGCAGAAAAACTGTCAAAAGAGGTAGATGGATGGAAGCAGGAGAAAGAAAATGCCATTCAGGCAGATATCCGTCAGGAGATTGCGGAATCTATGTATGGGAATAATGGGACATGGATTACAGAATACCAGAGTAAAGTGGAGCAGTTCATCCGGAGCTGTATCCGGTTTGCGAATGTACTGGAGTATGTGACGACTTACTATTCTTCTGCTGGAAAGTCAGTAGACGCAGGATCTTTTGCAGAGTTTTCTCAGGCACAGACCGAAAATAACGGTATCAACCTCTGCTCCGACCAGGCGATGTATGACTGGGTGAAGAGCTGTATCAGCCAGAAGGTGGCAAGTATCAATCTTGTCCAGCTCAAGCAGATGCTGATCAATGATTTTATGGAGCACTCTGATGAGTGGTGCAGCAATGCAGATGGTGTGGCACGGAAGCGATATGATGAGATCATGAGCATTGCATGCCAGCTGGGGGCAAATGCGACGACGAATAACGGACTGAATCTGTCCATTCAGGATTACTTTAATGCGGCACTTGCCGATGTACCGGTACAGAGCCAGAACCAGAAGATCAATGAGATTGTGGAAGGGATTATGTCCCGCCTGATGCAGAAGAGCAAGCCATCTATTCGGGTACGGAACGGAGCTTTTTATGATATCAATAGAAACGTCATGCTTCCGCAGTCGCTGATCCGCGGGGCTTATGGGTCGCAGATCCTGCAGAGCTTTAACGCACATCTCGGAAGTCAGGTAAATGTGAACAATCAGGTCATTGTATCCCCGGTTGTGGATTCGATTGTGAGCTACCAGACTTCGGTAGCAAATGCGCTTTGCTCGCTTGAGGATCTTCCAAACTGGGAACAGGCATATGAGAGCCAGAGATCCAATACGAAGCATCTGAACTGTGGCGAATATGTATCACAGTATACCGAGCTTTCGATGACGAAAAAAGATGAGCTGGATCATGTGGTACGGAAGGGTAAAATAGACCCTGAGGATGATCTGCTCGGGACGACCGGACTGTCATGGGAACATTATCCTTCCATCAATACGATTGCATTCCAGAACAGCTTTACGCAGTTCAATGGACTGGCAGCAAATACGACCGAGGCAAAGTACCGACAGAATGTGTTTGAAAAGAAGATCGAATACGCATTAAATGAAAAGATTATTGAGTGTGTAGAAGTAGCTCCGAATGTTTACCAGTACTGGGTCAACCTGATTCCGGCAGACTGGAACAATCTGAATGTAAACGCATGGCAGGAGCGGGAAAAGGGAAGGTGCGTCCGCGGAAAAGATCTGTTTGATTTTCTGCACAACCAGAACAAGCATTCCTACGCAGATTACAGAAAGCCGGTTGTGCTGACCGGCTCCCAGATTTTTGATTACGGCTCTAAACAGCAATCAGGGTTTGACTTTACTACGATTATTCAGCTCCAGCACTGGAATGAGCTTCGGGTCGAGCAGGAGCACCGCAATTATATGAAACGGATCCTGCGTAAGAATACGGCTCTGTACATGGAGCTGGAGGAGACCCTGTACCGTTACTATGACATCCGGAAAGCACTGGAGGCGAAGGAGAAAGGCTATCAGGCGTATGTCCTGGCCGAGCTGTATCTGTTCGGCTGTATTGCGGTGGATGAGGACGAAGAACAGTGGGATGTCCGGATCGATCCGGATGGCGGTATCCAGAATATTATCACCTTAGACTGGCTGACCAAAATGACCGGGTTGAATGCATTTGAGACCAGCCTGTGCGAGGATGAGCTGATCTGGCCGATTGTCTATAACCGTTTCAAGGAACTTGGTCTGAAGATGGATGAACTGGATCAGGTACGCCTTGCGTATGTGAAAAAGATGGGACAGCAGGATCCGCAGGGATTCCGGCAGATGGTAGCAGGACGGATGGAAAAGCTGCAGAAGGCATATGAAGCATATCATGCTGCGTTTGGAAGCAAGCCCGATCCGGCTGCAGAAATTGCGAAAAAGTATAACCTTGGTACAAATGATGCAGGAACGGTGGCAGATATGGTACAGCTGTATCAGTCTATGTTGGAGGCGCTTGCAAAGAACCGGAAGATGTTTGGTGGAAAATAGAAAAAAGAGAGGGACAAAGCGGATTGAGACAATCCGCTTTGTCCGCAGAAGGGGAGAAAAGTATGCCGACGGAACGTATCAGTTTTGATATTACACAGGATGCGTTGCTTATTTTTATCAATGACAGCCACAGCATGAAAGAAGCAGAAGCAACCGACCAGCTGGAACAGCTGTTTCATGGGGCGAAGGAATACCTGTATCTGGATGGATCTACGGTAGAATCCGGGGCGGCGCTGGCCGGTAAAATTGCGCAGGAGCGTGCCGCATACCGGATCTCAGTTCCGACAAGTAACCGCCTTGTCGTGTGCTTTTGGATGGATATTGATCAGCTGACGGATGCGTGGTTTGCACGTTATCAGAAAATCGCGGAGGAAACCCGGCGGCTTCTTCCGGTACAGGGTTACGGTCAGCACTGCTTTATTACGTGCCTGACCTATGAGGTGGAAATGCCATTGGCAGAGAAAACACCGATTCAGGTGATGCAGAAGTTTGCCGGTCCGGAGCTTTTGTTTTCTCATATGCAGTATCTTCTGTATAAGCCAATACTGGAGAGTCTGGACCGGCAGAAGGCGGCGATGGTGCAGCTGCTTCATATGTGGACCAGAAAAGACTATCAGAAAATTCTGGACCCGTCGGATCTGCTCTATATGAAATCGCTTCGTATTGTGAACAGTGCGGATTATCAGGAGGCGGAGGCAGAGCGATGCCAGAGAAAAATTGAGGAGTTGGAAGAATGGCTGAATCAGCAATGTGACCCTGAACTGGAAAATCTTCTGAGAACGGCGATGACAGAAGCTGGAAAGCAGTCTGTAAAGCTGGAAAAGGCATTAGAGTATTTCGAGGAGGAACTGAGCTATCTGTATCCTGTGCGGATCACGGATTACCGCAAGCCATTGTTTGGAAAAGCAGAGCGGCTGGTGGATTCCGGAACGGGCTCTATGTTGGAGAAACGAAAACAGGATTATATTCAGGAAGTGAGCCATCGGCTTCTTGATGAGGCAGATTTTACTGGTATAAGGAGGCAGGTACAGAAGCTGCACTACCCGGATCTGGAAAAGCTAAGACAGACATTGGATCAGGGCAGGCTGCGGCAGGAGTTTCTGGAACGGATGAAAAAGCCCGGAAAAGCGATGGAAGACTGTGTGGAAGCGTTTTTAGAAGAATGGTATGGGCAGATGGAAGCAGCGGTCCGTTCGGTACAGCCGGAGGAGCAAAAGGAGCGTGCAAAACAACAGGTAGAGGTGAACCGTCAGAAAGAGCGCTTAAAGGAAGCTGGAAAATACCGGAATCTGGGAGACTGTCTGGCGCGGATCAGCAGTCAGGTGCCGTTCCTGACACCTTCCGAAGTGCTTCCAAATGGCAGCAACCGGTTTATGCTGATTGCAGGTGCCTGCAATACGAACTGGCTGGTCAGTGGATTTCAGGCCGGAGGCGTGAACCAGGTATACAGTTATCCAAATATTGCACCGTCTGAGGTCATGATGATGCGGGAGGCGCCGTTGATTGAGCTGACCGATGGACGGGCGGCAGAAGAACTGGCGTGGATTTTACAGTAGCGGAGGCGAAGAGATGCTGAAAGATCGTTTTTTTCAGAACGGGAACTTTTTTTATGTGAGTAAAGAAAAAGCAGATACAGAGAAACAGCTGTTTTATAAATTTTTTTCGCTGGAAGATGACATTGAAGATCTGGAAGGGCTTCGTCCGCTGAACTACTGGAATCCGCATTCGGAGCAGGATTCCCGTGTGGCACTGGAGACGAACCGGTATATCCTTCTGGTAGAAAAAGAGGGAGAACGGGTCGCTGAAAAGGACTGGTTCTATGCGGAGTCCGGAGATGCTGGAAAGGGGCTTGCGATCACCGTAAAAAAGGCAAAAAAATACGGAAAAAATGCCTACATGATCACGATCGAATGGACCAGTGAGGAAGAGGCGGAGGCCATCAACAGCCGGTACATCTATTTGTATCATACGGGAAAAAAGGAAAAGCTGTACTTTTTGCAGGAGCTGATCGCACCGCTGGATCCGTATGGAAAAAAGCGGATGGATCAATATATTTTTGAGCTTCCGGAGACGGACAGCCTGGATGAATATGATATCCGGGTAGAGCCGATTGTGAGAAAACAGTATCAGGTAGAGATTGATAAGTAACCGGAGGAAAGAGAAACATGTACGATTATTATTGTGTGGACTGTGGGAAAAAGCTTGGCGGTGAAGAGATCTGTTTTAATCTGGCAGGTATGCTTGGACTGGAAGGGATCCGACCGAAGCTGGCACTTGTAACATTTGCGGAGCTGAATGCACTGGCCGGAAAGGATACGGATCTATATGAGCCAAAGCGCCATCGGATTGCAGTTACACTGAAGGATTTTCTGAAAGTACTGGGAAGAAATTATGTAAAAGATCAATTCCATGGTACTGTGAATGCAGATATCGAAAAGCATGAAATGGAACGCATGGAGCGGGAGATGGGACTGCTTGGATATTCAGAGCTGGATATTGGGATGCGCAATCTGACACCGGCAACAATGTCACAGGCAGAGCGGCAGGAGCTGACAAAAAAATATGTGGACGGTCTGGAGGCTCATTTTATCCGGCAGTTTTTAGAAGAAACCAACGAGGAAACGGATGAACGGTACGAAGATACCGGTAATTATGCAGCGTATCTTTGGATTGAGCCCATCTTATTTGAAGGAGAAGAACGAGCAGTCTATTCTCTGCGGTATTCCACCGAAGTAAATCCGGTCAATATGGATGAGATTCTGGATCCTGGGCTGATCAGGGGCTATTGTCCGTGCTGTGGAGCACCGGTCGTACAGGGGGCAGGAAAATATCCACACCGACTGGTCGGGCTGCTTGGTGCACAGAGCGCCGGGAAAACGAGCATTATTATTTCCATGCTGGAAGACATGCAGAGCAATTTTGATGCATATGGGATGGAGTATCCGGACGGCTATTTATGTGACAGCCGTTATTACACGATCGACTGGAATCTGCGTCTGTTCCAGAAAGGGTGGGCGGTTATGAAAACGCCGGTCAAGGCGGGAAAAAACACATTCAATGCGTCCATCTTGTTAAACAGTGATGATGATACGGATAAGGAACACGCGCAAATCGTGACGTTCATCGATATCGCAGGAGAGATGTGTTACGACTGGCGACAGAAGAAGTGGAATCCGGATGCTTTAAAGGAATTTCCGCTGATTGCGCACTGTGATATTTACCTTTTATGCACCTGCATTGATGAGGATGCGTATGGAGAAATCGGTGATGATGGAAAAGGACAGCGGATCGGTGCAGATGCGGTGCTGAAGATCGCAAAGGGCATTTATGAAAAGCTGCCAAGCCCGCCGCCACTTTGCATCGTGGCGACGAAAGCAGACCTGACCGGGGATCCGGCAGGAGAAAACAAGGAGACGCCGTTCGATGCGATCCTGAGCCTGAATCCAGAATTTTTCCATAAAGAAGAAGTCGTCAAAATGCGGAATTTTTATAATACGTGTCCGCAGGAATCGGTGCGGCGTCCTCTGAAATGGTGTACCAGAACCTATGAGCAAATGGAGAAAACGACCTATCTTTCCATGATGTCCTGTTCCGCATTAGGCGGGACGCGGGAGCAGTATAAACTGACGGAGAGTGAGACAGAAGAGCTGGCGAAACGGGCGCAGGAGCAGGAAGATGAGAACCGGCTGCTGTTTGAACGCAGTATTGAGCAAAATGAGAAAATCTGTGGCGAGCCGATGGGACTGGATGCTCTGTGGGACTGGCTTTTGATGGTGCTTGGATTTAAGAACGTCAGGATCGGCGGCGGAATTAATGAGGAGCTTCTACCGGAGAACGAGAGCTATCGACTCCCCTGCATTCCAAACTATGGGGATTATTATCGGACTGGACGGCGGACGGAATCGGAGCATCGACTGGTGTTTGATATTTCAGAGGCGCTGGATCGGGTACAGGCCATCCGGCGGTTGTTTATCAACAGCTCGCAGCACGACCAGGATATTTATGAGGCATATGTGAGTCTGGAGGACAGGTTCTTTCGGAAAGCAACACCGGAACGAAGAATGCAGGAAGTAGTGAAATGTGCAGACAGCTGGCAGTAAAGCCAGAAGGGAGTAAAGACAATGGAAAAACAGTACGGATATTTGTCCCGATATAAAGCTGACTCGACCCATGACCCAATCGAAGAAGCGGATTTTGGGACATTCCTTGGAAAAGAGGTTGGACCCGGGAAGAAGAGAGCGTTTATTCATCATGCGGACGGCGTATTTGTAAATGGTTCACAGAATCGGGGTTATGTTTTTTATGCACGGGCATGGTCTTCCGGAATGAGTATTCGTGAGGAAGAAAAGCGGGTTCCGGTGTTTGGCCTGAAAGAAAATCCGAAGCATGTAGAACGGACGCTGAACCATTACTGCTACTATATCTGCTCTCAGGAAGCACTCACAGGTCCTGTATTTTTCAGCCGTGTATTTGGCTCGGCGTATATTTCTGCAAAGGAAGGCACAGATCTGAAGAATCCACAGGAACGTCTGGTGGTGGAACCGAAAAAAGTGGCACTGGAGTGGAAAAAGGAAAAGCAGGAAGCGGCGCTTCTGGTGGCAGAAAAACTCTGGGAAGTACAGGAGCAAAGCCCGGAAAACCGTCTGCTCGTGCTGATGGAGCATGCAGATACGGATTCGATGGAGCTGTTGCAGCAGGTATATCTTCTGCTTCCGCCGCAGCTTCGGGTGCAGACCGGATTTGCGACGAATATCAGTTATGGAATGGAGAAAGAAGATGATCTTCAGAATCTGTTTGAGGCGGAACGTCTTCCAATTTATCTGCTGACGATGGAAAAAGCGCGTTACAGTGGTGTGGAGCCAAAATGTGAAGTGCCGGTGCAGATATTTGACCTGACAGAAGCATTAAAGAGAGCACCGGAACCATCGAGGAGAAGAAAAACACTGGAAATGCTCGCTGGAATTGTGGGCGAGAAGACAGATATCTGTCTTGGGTTTGCCGAGCAGCAGGTGCTTGAGCAGACCGGGAAGGTGATTTCCTTTGGGCTGTATCAGCAGATCGTGGACAAGCTCTGTTCAGAGGATCTGTACTGGTGGAAAAAGGAAGGGCTGGATACGATCTGGCAGGTAAAAGAGCTGTTTGCAAAGCAGAAGCTTCTGATGGATTATGAGCCTCTGTACCGGGAGGCACTCTATTATTTCTATACGACGATGATGGAGCAGGCGCCGTATGCAGATGAAGTGAATCAGATGCTGCGCCATACGACAGAACGGGATCAGGAGATGTTCGAGTTCCTGAGAGACGCACTGCATTATGGCAGTGAGATGGATGCGTCACGCAGGCTGATTGAGGAACTGGAAACAGAAAAGAAGCAGGAGATAGATCAGGCCCGCAAAGAAGAGCTACAGCTTCGCCAGAAGGAAACGGCGGATCTGAAACAGCAGATGCAGATGGCCTTGCAGGAGCAGGAGGCAAAGCTTGCGGAAGAACAGAAGCGCGGAAAAGCGCTTACCGAAGTAAAGGAACAGCAGGAAAAGAAGATCATTGGCCTTGAGACCGAGATTCAGAATTTCCGGACCAATCTTGCAGCAAAAGAGACCGAACTGCTGCAGACACAGTCGGCTCAGAAAATGACAGCCGAGCAGCTCGCCCAGAAAACTGCACAGGCCGCTTCTCTTACCACAGAGCTGGAAAAGAGCCGTGCAACAGAAAATGAGCAGCGGGGTAAGATCCAGAAGCTTCAGGCGGCAGTCGACGAGATGAACCGTAGCGTTTCTGAGACCGGTGTGCGTGATCTGAAACGATGTCTGCAGCTGAGTGAAAGTGAGCGGGAGACGCTGGAAGAGGAGAAGGAGACTGCGAAAAAGGAATATGATTCCCTGAAGGCAGAGCATCAGGATCTGAAAGACGATTTTAAGAAAGCGAAAAAGGGAAAGCTGATCTTTACGATTCTGACTGGTGTATTTGGCGTGACGACGGTCGTGGGAATTGCAGTGGCTGCATGGATGGGATTGCAGGGTGGCTCTGCAGAGCCGACTCCGGAGCCGGAGACACAGCAGGTGACAGAAGCAGCTACACAGAAGACGACAGAGCCGGAGACAGTAAAGGCGACAGAGACAACAGCGGCGACAGAAGAAAATACGACGGAAACGGAGACGGCAGATAATAGCGCGGCGAAGCAGGATGAGGTACCGGTGGTGACACAAAATGAAGCCGGGGCAGATACGCAGGCGTTGAATGGAACGACGCCGGAGATGCAGCAGGCAGCGGTAGCGGGAATTCCGGCAGAATCTGAGTCCGAGACGGAGACAGAGGCATTTGTAACGGTTACCGGAGAAGGATACTATGTTGTGGATCAGGGAGCAGAAGTGCTTAGCTGGCGATAAAAAATCAGCTGCGAGGCAGCTATTCGGTTAATGAGCAAGTGGCAAAGTGGAATGCGAATATCCGCTTTGGTTGATAAAAAGAAAGCAAGAAAGCAGAGGCGGAACACAGAGTTCCATGTCTGTCTGCACAGGGAGTGAGAAGCGATGAGTACAAGAAGCACAAGAAACAGCCGGAATATTCATTCACCGTCGAGGCCATCAGGGGGCTATTCTTCCGGACGCCCCACTTATTCTGGCTCACAGGGGAATCGCCCTTCGCAGGGAAACTATGGTGCGGGAAATCGTCCGGGAAATTCTGCACCGGCACCGGCACCAAAAAAGAAGAGCAAAGTCCCGAAGGTGATCCTTGCTGTTTTACTGGTTTTGCTTTTGGGTGGTCAGGTGACAGGAATGATCGTAAGTCCGGGACGCTCGGCCTGCCGGGAGGTCATTTCACAGTTCCAGACGGCCTGCAACAGTCTGGATGTAAATGGAATGGTAGGATGCCTGAAGCCGTCGATGACCAATAATTTGCTGAAGCTTGGCACTGCGGCGGCAGGTGATGCGGCGCTGGATACCGTGCTGAATCTGGTCGGAAGCGGGCTGGATACCGTAGGGCTCGGTTCAGAGACAACGGTGGAGGAGCTGTTCCAGACGATACAGCTGGAACCGAAACGGTTTGGATTTCCGGGGAAGACCCGTTGCGTCAAATGCAAGGCGAGCTTTGCAGGAATGACGCAGTATGTAAATATTTATGTGACAAAGTATTATGGAGATGCGTATATCACGAAGATATCCTTTTTAAAGAATTAAATGCGAGCATATAGGAACGGAGTTGGAAAAATGAGAGCGAAGACAAAGAGCGTTGCCGTGCTGATGGCTGGTGCAATGATGCTGGGATGTGTGGATGCATGGGCGGCAGAAAGCCCAGAGGCGTTGACTGAGATGCAACAGGAAACACAACAGGCAGCGTATGAATTTAGTTTTGAGGGATTTCAGAGTGCAGTAAAGGACGGGCTTGCAGCGCGCGAGGCACTTGGAACGGCATTAAAGGATGAGAAGCTGACGGAAGCTGAGATTCAGGAGCGCTACCGGGCGATCGCGGAAAGCGAGTGGGAGAAGGTGAAGGAGTTTGCTCAGGATTTTTTGAATGCTCCATGGAATGAAAATGTGGAAGATCGGAATTATATAAGAACCGAATATTTAGAAGGTGTAAAAAAACAGAAAGATGCCGGGAAAAACGAAGGTGAAGATTCATTTGTGCGGGACTGGCAGGATGGGTATCAGATGCGCGCCTGTGCCATAACTGAGATGGTCATTCGTTTTAATTGCAGTGATGAGCAAATTGTAGAGAGTGGCTTAGTACTCGATGGAGAAACGAATGAAAGCAGTGATGTGGGACTGGTTCGGGTGCTTCAGGCACTTGAGGTTGCAGCAGGTGGGCTTTCGGATGAACAGGCTTCTTTGGATGGAAAAGCAGGATTTAATACTCTTACTGCATTAAAGGATCTACAGGATGCAGAAGGGCTTCCGACTATTCGATTGATAAACAGAAAGCGAGTAAAAGAGTTAAAAGAAGCGGATCCCGATTTGACGCTCAGAGCAAATGAGATATTACAGAAATATGGGATAGGAGATGTGGTAGAAAATTATCTCCCACAGGAAGTAGGCCAGCAGGAAACAACCGCACAATAGAACAGGGATGCACAGAAGAAGGTACGGTTTATAAAAAATAAACAGTACCTTCTTCTGGATAACAGATCGATAAAAAGCATGAAATAAAAAGGATAGAGAATATGAGATATCAGACAGGCGATATAGTACTGGAAGGCTGGAAAATTGTAAAAAGAACAGGCGCGGGAGTAAGCTCGGAGATCTATGAGATACAGAAAGAAGGAGCAGACGGCATTGAGAAAGCGGCATTAAAGGTGATACGTCTGCCACAGAACGTGGTTGTGGCAGAGGCACTGAGAGAAGAAGTCAGGATGATGGAAGCGTTCCGGGAGTGTCCGCAGATTGTGGGTGCCCAGGAATGCAGAGCAGTGAATGATCTGGAAAATGGACAGACAGATGTACTGATCAGGATGGAATTGTTGATGCCGTTTGAGGATTATCAGAGTAAACATGATCTGACAGAGGTCGAGATTCACAGGATGGCGGTTCAGCTTGCCAGGGCGCTGGTGTTTTTAGAAGAAAGGAACGTCATTCACTGCAACATCAGGCCACAAAACTTATTTATCAGTAAAGAGGGAAATTGTAAGCTTGGAAATTTTAATGTCGCGTGTACGGGTGTTCCTGTTTTGAACCGCTTCTCACCAAAAGGTACGATAGACTATATGGCACCGGAGGTGTATCTGGGAAAAGGATATAATAAAACAGTCAATATTTATTCGCTGGGACTTGTATTATATGAAATATTAAACAAAAATCTTCTGCCGTTTTATCCGCAGGAGGGGGAGTATACAAAGGAAGCGTGTCAGGAAGCTTTGGAAAAGCGTATGGCAGGGCAGACACCGGAGCTGCCTGCGAAAGCATCACTAGACTTTGGGCAGATCATACTGAAAATGTGTGCATATCGCGCACAGGATCGTTATCAGAGTGCGGAGGATCTGCTTCGGGCATTGGAGGGAATCAAGCCGTCCCAGAGAATTGTGTTGAGAAGGCAGCAGACAAAGCCGGTAGTGGCAAAGGAAGAGGAAGCAAAGTGGCAAGAGAACGCCTCGTCCTGGCAGAGAAAAACGATGCAGAGCTCAGAAATTCCATGGCGAAACAGCGCGTTTATGGAAGAGGAAGATCGGGTTTCAGATAAAAGAAACCGGAATAAAAATACCCATAAAAAGCGGAAGGGATTCTTACTTGGCGCGGCCGCAGGCGTGGTATTTTTAGGAGTTGCAGTTCCGCTCGGAGGTTCATTTTTGAAAAATCAGGAGACAGTGAAAAATCGGGCAGAGGATTTGGCCTCGACCTCCGGGATGGTCGGAGCACTGACGCAGGAGGAACCGGTTGCCGATACACTGACGACGGCACAGGGAGTTGCTGATGGTGTAGCCACATCGACGGCGAATGGTGACTTGGTGACGTCGGCGGCAGACGGAACGATTGAAGAACATTCAGATGCATCCGGAGCAGATGAGAGTCTGGAGACGGGGACACCGGCGACAGACTGGACAGCCGTAGATGAGTTGGATGCGTCGATGTCTGATCAACCAGACGCTTCAGATGTGGATGTAGAGGAAGTGCCGGACAGAACCGAATTCCAGATCATAGATGGCAGTGATTCTCAGAGTGGAGCGAATCAGGATACTACGCAGTCTGGTATAGACAGCACTCAGATCACGAACGTATCGGATTCAGACTCGCTGGAAGGAAGCCCATATGTAGTTGTGAAATGTGAGGACGATGAACGGTATACATTTCTCTACGAAGAGCAAAGTACGGACAGTAAGAAGAAGCTGAAGCTGCGCAAGCACAATGAGGTAATCGTTTCGGAAGTGAGCATACTGGACGATGTGACCTGGGGACATGTGACGTATTGCGGATGTACAGGGTGGGTACAGATGCAGTTTTTATGGGGCGTGAATGATGTCGATCGGGGAGACTGGCAGCCGGGAACTTATTTTGTCGCGGTGGAGCAGATGAACCTCAGAGAAAGCCCGAGTGAGTCGGCAGAGTCTGTCGGTAAGCTTTCCTATGGCGAAGAAGTAGTGATTCAGAGTTTTCAGGACGGATGGGGCGAAATCCATTATGGAGATATGAATGGATTCGTGTACATGCCGTGCCTGATGTCTTACCAGTTGGGAACCTATATTGTAAATACCGACGCCAGCTACGGGATCCATTTCCGAAACGCACCCGATAATCAGAATACGGAGGTACTTTGCGATATTCCAAATGGCTCGGCTCTTTCTGTAAGCGGATTTTCGAAAGGCTGGGGATATACGCAGTATAATGGTATGGATGGTTGGGTTCATTTGAGCGATCTGTATATCGAATATGTGAGCTGAAAAATTATTTTGCTCGAATATTCAGATATGCGCATGCGAAGATCTAGGGAAAAGCGTAGTTACGAATATGATAGAAATAGAATTGGAAGAAAAAATTCAGTTAGAAAATGAGCCTGACTGCTTTTGAAAAATGACTTCCGGCTTCTGTTATAATAGTTGAGATACCTTAAGGCGTATGAAAGAGGTGAAGCGTATTCTAAAGACAGAATTGAATGCAAAATATGACTAATGAGTAAGACATGCGTAAGAATAAGGTGTCTTATATGGCACTGAAAGAAAAAATTTAAGAGGGCTTATATATGCAACGACAGGATTATGATCTGCAGCGTTTTAAAAACGCGCAGGCGCCGGGAGGTGGAATATGAGAGAGAATATTATAGTCCGAAAACAAATGATTATTTTTGGGAAAGTTCAGGGATGTGGTTTTCGTCGTAGAATTCGTGATATAGCAGACCAGGTTGGAGTGGCCGGCTGGGTCAGGAATAATCAGGATAACAGTGTGACGGTTGAGATGCAGTGAATATTCCTGTAGAAATTAGAGATTCAGGGTTTGGAATACGATATACTGTCTGATGAAGCTCATTACCTGTGATAAGTTTATTTATGTTGTTATCTGTTGTCATTGTATTTCTGGCGGTAATTTATCCCTGTGAAAATCGAAGCGAAGATCAGGGTTGGAAAGTGAGAGTGAGATAGATGAAGGTTTTAGTAATTCCGGATGTACATCTGAAGCCTCAGATGTTTCGGCAGGCGGCAGCCTTTATGAGAACGGGGAAAGCGGAGCGGGCAGTATGTCTGATGGATATTCCGGATGACTGGGACAGAGAATACGATATTGCCTGCTATGAAGAAACCTATGATGGGGCAATCCGGTTTGCCTTGGAGTTCCCGGATACTGCATGGTGTTATGGCAACCATGATCTGAGTTATTTCTGGCATTGTCCGGAGAGTGGATACAGCTCGGTGGCATCTGAAACAGTGCAGAGAAAGCTGCTGGAGCTGCGGCGGAAGGTTCCGGAAGACAATCCGATTTGTTATGTACAAAAGATCGATAATGTACTGTTTTCTCACGGAGGCGTGTTGAACTATTTTGTTGAGGAATATGTTCCAAAGTCGAAATATCATGATGTAGATGCAGTAGTGAAAGAAATTAATAAGCTTGGTCGGACAGAAATGTGGAATGATATGTCACCGATCTGGCTACGCCCGCAGCATTCTGGTATGAGGTTATATAAGCCACGGAAGATATTGCAGGTGGTGGGACACACGCCGATGGATGAGATCACACGGGAAAAGAATCTGATCAGTACAGATGTATTTTCCACGTATAGAGACGGCAGGGCAATTGGAACACAGGAGTTTTTATTGCTGGATACAGAGACGTGGGAGTATATTGGAATCAAAAGTTTATAAGGAACAAAATGGATTGCGAATAGTCAATTGACTTAAGTAATGTAATAATTTGCAATTATAATGTCATAGAATGGGGAGGAGTTACTCCCCTCCGGGGAGCTTTATCATTTACAGCCCCCCGGTGTGCGTTTCACGTTTCTTTACCATGCAACGCTTTTTATAGAAGGCAATACCATAGCAAAGAATGTGGTCAGGCTCATACGCATCCTCAAAGTCTTTTGCATACATTCGCTCATCGATTTGTTCTAGTGCCTTATCACACTCAGATTCCAAATCGCCTGATGCTGTTGCGCGCTTGGCTTCAAAAATAGCTATGTGGCCATTGACGGCATCACAGACGACCACGTCACTTCGGCCTTCTCTGTGCTCTTTGTTTGAATCTACCTGATATCCGGCACCGGCAAAAATACCGCTCAGGAATGCGTGGTAGAAGTCTTCTCCATAATCGTGATAACTTATGGTTCGTCTTAAGAGTGTGCTTATCTCTTTTGTGATTTTATCGCAATCACCACACCATACAGCTGAAAACAATTCCGTTCTGTTCCACTTTTTGGAATTATCCTCAAACCACTTAAAAACCTCTGTTTCAAAAATCTGTTTGATTTCCAGATTTGGGATTTTTAATGCGATTGTGTTATCCGGCAGGGGTTCATCAATTTCACAATTTACAGCCTGTGTTAAATAGCCGGTTAAATACATCATACTCCACAGGTTTTCCTCAGAAGAATGCAAATAGTCGTATGTCAGATTTTCATCCACTCTCTGGGCAATATACCCGCCACTCATAAGAGTTTCCATTTTCTTTGTAATGCTTGCGCCAGCATAATCAATGAATGAACGGATAATTGCGTTATCGCTTGTATCTTTCCAGTATTCATCTGGTTTTGCATTTGGATTATTTTGCAAGTCATCAACATAGCACATCACATCCCATGGACAATAGACATCGACATCACCGAAATGATACCCATCATACCATTCCTTCATGACATTTCTCTTACCCCTGATGCCTGCATCTTCAAGAATCCGGTCGACCTCACTTTGGACAAATCCGTAGTATTCGTTTAACCGGGAAGATGTAATCGTGTTTGAAACGAAATTGTTTGTACCTGTAAAAATGCTTTCCTTTGCAATTTTCAGACAACCAGTAACAACAGCAAGCTGAAGATACGGATTATCTTTTAACGCCTGCATAAATCCTTTCATGATTTCGAGCATTTCTTTGTAGTAGCCATTGCTGGTTGCTCTCGCCATAGGAACATCGTACTCATCAATGAGAAGAATTACACCCTTGTTGTAATGTCTGCCAAGGAACTCTGAAAGAATTTGAAGCGAACGCATCACTTCAATTTTCCCTGCCTGACGTTCTTTGATGCTCCAGAAAAGTTTCTTTTCTTCTTTATTTAAAACAGGGCTTTTCATAAGATATTCGTGCTTTTTATAGAGACGTCCAACTTCATAAATGAGCTGCATATATGCAGTTGTAAAGTCATTACCTTCGACTGCTTTCAGGCTCAGGCTCATCACCGGCCACTGATTCATCCATTTATCACAAATATCCCACTGCTTTGAAATTTCCAGTCCTTCAAAAAGGCTTTTGCTGTCTTTTTGAATATCCAGGAAACATTCGAGTGTACTTATCCCCAGCGTTTTTCCAAAGCGACGGGGACGGGTGATTAATGTAACCTGAGTGCCGGATGATTTTAGTATTTCACCAATCAATCCTGTCTTATCAACATAGTAAAACCCTTCTCTGCGAATTTTCTCAAAATCGGATCTTCCCTTCGGAATATTCAAAAAAGCCATGTCATCCACTCCTTCCCGAAGCATCATTTTTTTTATTTTAGCATTTGTCAGGTTAAATAGCAAGTACTATACATATCCCATTGACAAACTAGGAATACGGTGCTATCATATTTTCTATGAAGTACAGTGATAAAAAAGTGACCGGAGAAAGAAACATGGGTCAGGAAAGGAATGTATGAGCTGGAAATTTATTATGAAATATCTGCCGCTCTATGAGAAAGCGGCAGTCCTCACGGTGCGGATCGGGCTGATGGGGGTAGTGATCGCGATTGTCGTCGGTCTGATCTGTGCGGCCATCCAGTATTATAAAATACCGGTACTGAGGCACCTTGTGGGGATCTACATAGAGCTGAGCCGAAATACACCGCTTCTGGTGCAGCTCTTCTTCATTTATTATGGGTTGCCGAAGGTAGGGATCCGTACCCAGGCAGATGTGTGTGGCGTGATCGGGCTGGCATTTCTGGGCGGAAGCTATATGGCGGAGGCATTTCGGAGCGGTCTGGAGGCGATTGAGCCGATTCAGGCGGAGAGTGCCATGAGCCTTGGGATGAACCGCTATCAGATGATGCGGTATGTGATCCTTCCACAGGCTGTGTCGATCAGCGTGCCGGCATTTATCGCAAATGTGATCTTTCTGCTGAAGGAGACCAGCGTATTCAGTGCGATCAGCCTGATGGACCTGATGTTTACGGCAAAAGACCTGATCGGCCTGTATTATAAGACGACCGAGAGCCTGTTTCTTCTGGTCGTATTTTATCTGATTATTCTGCTCCCGGTATCGATTCTGGGCAGCATTCTGGAGAGGAGGCTGCGTTATGCCGGATTTGGGTCTTGAGGTATTATTAAAAGGAAAAAATATGATACGGCTGCTGGGGAGACTGTCCGAAAACTCGGATAATCTAATCTGATGAGAAAAAGATTGATATGCTCTTGTGAGCGTTCAATATAAATTAAAATTGCACATTGAAAACTGAATAAAGTACACAGAAATCGTGCATCTATGTTTCAGAT
>JAQXGF010000112.1 GCA_029006155.1 Lachnospiraceae bacterium | reverse complement strand
ACGCCGTATGCGTCTGCCATCATCTGATACGAGCTCTTTGCCGTCTGGAGCGTAAACGTACGCCCATCCGGGCTGATCTGAATCGCCATAGTATAACCTCCTGCGCAGATTAATCTTTCCTTTTGCTTTTACTCTACCTTATTTCCAGGCGGATGACAATACCTGAAAAATATTTCCTTGATTCCCCCTATTGAATCGCGTATACTGAAAGCGTTACACCTGAATCATTTTCAAATCCGGAGCTCCTCATTCAGGCGCATATTGCTGATGGACAGATGGTGTGTATCGAAAAGCTCAGCTGTAACCAATGAAAGATTTACTGCAAAAGTAAGTGTGAAAAATTTTAATCGTACCTCGAACAGAAATGGAGTATAAAAATTATGTGGATCGCAGATCAGTGGAATGATTATGAAGTATTAGATACCTCGCGCGGCGAAAAGCTCGAACGCTGGGGAGATTACCTGCTCGTTCGCCCGGACCCGCAGGTCATCTGGGATACCCCGCGGCAGCACTATGGCTGGAAACATCCGAACGGACACTATCACCGCAGCAAAAAGGGCGGTGGCGAGTGGGAATTCTTCGACCTTCCGCAGCAGTGGAGTATTCAGTACAAGGAGCTCACTTTCCAGCTCAAGCCGTTCAGTTTCAAGCACACCGGCCTCTTCCCGGAACAGGCCACGAACTGGGACTGGTTTTCTGAAAAAATCAGAACTGCAGGCCGTCCGATCAAGGTGCTGAACCTCTTCGCCTACACCGGTGGCGCCACCCTTGCCGCAGCAAAGGCAGGCGCGGCTGTCACACACGTCGATGCCTCCAAGGGTATGGTCGGCTGGGCAAAGGAAAACGCGGCAGCTTCCGGACTCAGTGATGCACCGATCCGCTGGCTCGTAGATGACTGTACCAAATTTGTAGAGCGCGAGATTCGCCGTGGCAACCACTACGACGGCATCATCATGGACCCGCCTTCTTACGGGCGCGGACCAAAGGGGGAAACCTGGAAGATCGAAGAGTCGATTCATCCTTTCATCCGTCTGACGGCACAGCTCTTAAGCAACCAGCCGCTCTTCTTCCTCGTCAATTCCTACACTACCGGCCTCGCACCTGCTGTGCTGACTTATATGATCTCCACCGAGCTCAAGAAGTATGGCGGGCATGTCGAGTCCGAGGAAATCGGCCTCCCGGTCACAGAGAGCGGACTGGTACTGCCATGCGGCGCGTCAGGGAGATGGGCTGCGAACTAAGACGCAGAAACAGGTAAATCGCATATGGCACAAAGCATACAAAGTCTGATCGTCAAGCGGATATTCGCAATCAATCCCTGCAGCTCATCTCTGCAGCTCATCCCTGCAGCTCATCCCTGCAGCTTTGCTGCGGGGCCTGCTGCGGGGCCTGCTGCGGGGCCACTGCTGCGGGGCCTAGCTTCGCCACTTGCTTGATTCGGTAAAAAAAGAACCCGGGTTCTCATGCACTGCAAGGTGCCGGAACCAAGGTTCTTTTTTTATGTCAGATCCTGTCTTTATGGATCACATAATGCATTCCTTCCTGGTTTTTCAGAAAGCTTCTCCCGTCCCAATCAGAACTGTGAATACACAAACTTCGGAGCCGAGGAAAGATTCGCTGTCATAAAGTAGAGAAACAACACCATCAGCAACACATAAAATCCAAATGTCTGCAGCGCAAACTGCAAACGCGGGTGGTTCTCAAGCTTCTTTATAAAACTCATAAAGGCTTTCATCTACCATCACCCATCCTTTCTTTCCGAGATGTACACGGTCCTCAAAGAAGTACTTCGTGTACTCCTGATCAGAAAAGTCTGCAATCTTTGCCCCGTAAGATTCCGCCAGCGTGCGAACCTTTTCATAATAGTTCTGCCGTGCTTCTTTCGGGAAACCGGTAAAATCATAATAATAGCCATTTACCGGAACGATCACAATCAGCGGTTCAATCTCCAGCTGCCGGCAGACTTTCAGGAAACATTCCAGATCGCTATATTCCGGTCCGGTCTGATAGCCCTTGTAGGCGTCGCTGTTGATCCCTTCTTTTTTAGCCAGATGCGGTTTCAGACGTTTATAGGCGGATTCATCCATATAGAACGGATTCTGATTCTGCTCTTCGCCCTCCTGCTCTGCCAGAGTAAGCAGTGCCGTCCAGTCCGGCTCTCCGGACTCTGTCAGCAGCCCTTCCGCTTCGCCCTTCTTCTTTGCTTCTGTCTGTCGCTTTTCACATGCCTTCAGCTCCTTGGAATTGCCGAGCAGCATCGTCTGGAAGTCTTCTTTTTCCGAAAGAAAGGTCGACCAGAGTGTCTCCTGCACGGTCTCCACAATGTTTGCATCTTTTTTCCAGAGCACATCATCGTACAGTTTCACACGCTTCTGTGTCTTTGTATCTACATTCAGCAGCTTCTGCGTCCGGTCAGAGATGTATTGCTTCGTCTCGTCGTCCAGCTTCTCATTCGCCATTGCCCCCGCATAATGGGTCTCAGAGAACCGGGATGCGTAAGCCTGATCTACAACTCCGGTGCTGCGGAACCACTGCGGTGAAAGAATCAGCGCCGCTTTCCGCACCTTCATGCTGCCCTCAATAGAGGCAAGTGTGATCGCATGGCTCAGGGACTGATAATATCCCGCCCCGATCAGCATCGGCTGGAAATCCGTACCCGAAAACACCTGTGACGGGTGATAAAAATGATCCTTTCCATGCTGAAATTCAGAAGATCCGAAGATCGGATAGCCATTCTCACTCATATTCTCCGTCAGCGCCACGCGGAGTTTTCCCTTTTCTTCACTTGGCATCGTACTAAACGCAGTCGAATCTACCGATGCCTTATCTTTGATATAAAAATGACAACCCACAACAGTCACTGCAAACAGCAAGAGCGCTACCAGAAAAGCCTTTATCTTTCTCACGCTTCGCTCCTTGCTTCTACAAGCTTCAGAATCTTCTCCGGCGTATCAATGTCAGCACGCTCTACTTCTGACGGGGAAATCACAATGCCACAGTGATCCTCCAGATCTACCAGGAACTCCGCAAACCCGAGGGAATCCAGCAGTCCGGACTCGAACAGCTCTGTCTGCAGATCTTCTTTTACCACATCATCCTCACAAATTTCTGCTAATAAATCCAATACTTCATCTCTCATTTTTATACTCCTTTCTCATCTCAGCACCCGACAAGTTCCATCAGCTTTCCGGAAAACAGGAAGAATCCGAAGAATACAAGCTGCATCGTCACTGCCCATGAGATAATCTGATACCAGGTCTTATTTTTATGCTTTTTATAAAATTTTGACTTTTTCTGATAAGTCTCCGTCACCGCCAGCAGCAGTCCATGATACAGGCCATATAAAATATAGGACGGAGTGATGCCGTGCCACAGCCCCATGATGCCCATGTCGACGAAAAATCCCGCACAGGCCCTCTGCAGCCGCGTGGAAAACCATTTCTTCTTTGAACTGTACATGACGAACCGTGTAAAGATAAAATCACGGAACCAATGCGACAGTGTGATATGCCAGCGATCCCAGAACTCCCGGATATCCCGGCTGATAAACGGCTGGCGGAAGTTCTCCGGTGTCTCAATACCGAGAATATACGAGCTGCCGACCGCCATCAGCGAATAGCCTGCAAAGTCAAAGAACAGATAAATCCCGTAGGCATATGCATAGCCAACCCAATGATACCACGCCGTACCGGTATCAAAGTAGCCCATCACCTTGTAGGCACCTGCTGCAATGACCATCTTGTACACCGCGCCGAGCAGTAGCTTCCAGATGCCGGTACCACACAGTTCCATGTACTCGTCCCGCTTCAGCACGCGGTTCCAGTCCGCCAGAAACCGGCGGCTGCGGTCGATCGGCCCGGAACTGAAGCTCGGGAAAAATGCAAGAAACGCAGTGATCTCGACCGCCGATACTTCTTTGATGACCCCGTCATAGATCTCAATGATCATCTGCACGACCCGGAACGTCAGATATGAGATGCCTACGAACCCGAACAGGCTCACATGAAACAGCGGAGATACCTTGCAGATCACAAGTGGCACAAGGGAAAGCAGTACAAAAACGTGATAAATGCGTTCCTTTCTGCCTCCTTTTTGCCGGATGGCAAAGTATCCGAGGATCAGGGTCAGCGACCACACATAAAACAGTACGAGGTACAGAAGATTCAGCCAGGAGCCCCAGAACACACCTGCCACAAACAGCAGTGAGACAACCAGCCCGAACCACTTCAGTGGTTTTTCCAGATAGCCGAGTACCGCAGCAATCAGCAGCACTCCGATCAGGCAGAGAAAAAATGCAAGTCCTTCATAATAACTCATGCCATCACCTTACGCTCCGGCTTTTTTCCAAGCTCCGCGAGCTTTTTCCGATCCGCCTTTCCATTATTTGTCATCGGCATGTGCTCCAGAAATACGAACTTCTTTGGCACCATATAGTCCGGAACAAACTGCAGCAGCTCCTGCTTCAGCCTTGCCATCTCCTCGCGTTCTGCCGCCGGAAGCGTTCGCTCCACCACATAAGCGGTCAGGCTCTTTACCTTACCGTCGCGCACATTCGGCAATACGACTGCATGCTCAATTCCCGGAATGCGCCGGATGTTGTTTTCAATATCCTCCAGCTCAATCCGGTAACCGTGCAGCTTGATCTGCAGGTCGATCCGGCCACAGTAAAACAGCATACCGTCTTCCAGATAGCCCTTGTCACCGGTATGGTATCCACGGATCATCCCCGCGCCATCTTCCTGCTCAAAGAATGCCTTTTTCGTCAGTTCCTCCTGCCGGTAGTAGCCGGTGCTCACCGTATCCCCTAAAATGATGATCTCGCCTTTCTCGCCATCTTGCAGTACCGTTCCGGCTTCATCCCGGATCTCGATCCGCGTCCCCGGCTTTGCACGCCCTACCGGAAGCGGTTCCGTCTCCCGTGCCATCTGCGGCGTCACCAGCACATCCGTGACTGCCACCGTCGACTCCGTCGGTCCGTATGTATTGACCACCACTGCCTTCGGAAAACGCTCCTGCAGCTTCAGCACCGTACGGTTGCCAAGCGTCTCACCACAAAACAGAAATACCCGCAGCATCGGAAGCAGCTCTTCCGAAAAACTTTTCTCCGAGAGACACACCTCCGCAAAAGACGGAGTCGATACCCACACATTGGCTTTGGACTCCCCGAGTGACTGCATCAGCAGCCGGTAATCCGACTGCACCGTCTTTTCCAGACAGTATAAGGTACCACCGCTCGCCAGAGAAGTATACAGATCCATGACCGAAAGGTCAAACGAGAATGGAGCCTGGTTCAAAAACACCTGTCCGTCCTTTTCTTCTGCTGTGGATCCAAGTCCGACGGACCAGTCCAGATAATGGTTCAGGCAGTCAGCAGAAATCTGCACGCCCTTTGGTGTGCCGGTACTTCCAGATGTGAAAATAATGTACCAGGTATCTGTTCCTGATACCCACGCGGTCTTTGGCACTTCCGCATGTTCCTGTACCGCCAGTACCTTCAGCGTATCCAGCGTAAGCACCTGCTTTGTCCCGGCATCTGCCGCCATCGTCTCGGTCGTGAGCACAACCTTTGACGGCACTGCCTGCAGGATCATCTCCACCCGCGCCTGCGGGACAGAGCGGTCGATCGGGCAATATCCTCTTCCGGCTTTTACACAGGCAAGGAAGCATACAAGCATCCACGGATCCTTATGTCCATAGACTGCTACCGGCGACCGGTCGTCTCCTTGTGTCTGTAAAAACCAGGATGCCAGCCCGTCTGAATAATTCCACAGCTCGCTGTAAGTCAGCGCACGGTCGCCGCACCGGATCGCGATCTGCTCCGGCCGCTTGCAGGCATACTCCTGTATTTTTCCCAAAATATTCAATTGATCACCTCATTCGTCTTTCTGGGCAAGCGGATATTCGCAATCCGCTTCGCAATCTGCGTTCAAAAACATCTTACATACCATACCACACCTGTTCGAAGAGATCAATTTTCTTTTGGAATTCTTAATAAAAATTCACATCTGCGAGAGATATCTGCCACATTTTCCGCCCCTCCGGCAAAAAAAATGGCCGGGAGCATGTATATTTGCATGCTCCCGGCCGGTCTATGGCCTCTCGCCATTTTTCTGATTTTTATCCAGCCAGATGAATCTTGTAATTCGTTACTGGCGATCCGTCTGCTCTTCCTGAGATGTCTCCCCGGCTTCATCCGTCTCTGCCTGCGCTGTCACAGTCACCTCGTCCTGTGCATCGCTTTTATCGGTACCCTCGCCTTTTGCACTTTCCGCTGCACCACTTGAAGTCTCACTGGCCGCAGGCCGTTCTGCCGGTGTACCCTCCACAGCAGCTTCCGGCTGTGCGATATCTGCATCCGATGCCGGCGGCAGCGCGATGACCTCTCCCGGCTGTGCTTCTGCAGAACCTTCCGCTGTGGAAGCTTCTTCCGTCGGCCGCTGCTTAATCCGTGCTTCCGGCTCTTTGTGATCCGTCTCAGAGATCCCCTCCACCTCGTGGAAGATCTGCATGAACTCCTTGCCGGTGATCGTCTCTTTCTCAATCAGAAAGGCTGCGATCTTGTCCAGTGTCCTGCGGTGTTCGGTGAGCAGGCGCTTCGCCTCGTCATAAGACTCCTTTAGCACCTTCATGACCTCCTCATCCACTTCCGCGGCTGTCGCTTCTGAGCAGTTCATCACCGGACGGTTGTCCAGATACTGATTCGCCTGTACTTCCAGTCCGATCAGTCCGAACTTCTTCGACATACCATACTGGGTCACCATCGAACGTGCCACACGGGTCGCCTTTTCGATATCATTTGCCGCACCGGTCGTAACCGTGTCAAATACGATCTCCTCCGCCGCACGTCCCGCAACAAATTCAACAAGCATGGCACGGATCTCTTTTTCCGTGTTGAGGTATTTCTCCTCTTCCGGCACATTCATGACATAGCCGAGCGCCCCCATCGTACGTGGAATGATCGTAATCTTCTGTACCGGCTCAGAATCTTTCTGCAATGCACTGACAAGCGCATGTCCCACCTCGTGGTAAGATACAATGCGGCGTTCCTCCGGACTCAGGATCCGGTCTTTCTTTTCCTTTCCGACAAGTAC
>JAQXGF010000111.1 GCA_029006155.1 Lachnospiraceae bacterium | reverse complement strand
CCGGTACGGCCAAAACCAGTACCGGTGATATTTTTTTACGATTCCCGCGAATTTGCCAACGGGATATCAGATTCGTTTACCGTTTGTGCATATGGCTTACTGCTCTTTGGCAGATTCTTTTGCCTCATGCTGCTTTAAAGCTGCCTCTACAAAGCCGCGGAACAGCGGGTGCGGGCGGTTCGGGCGGGACTTGAGCTCCGGGTGCGCCTGTGTGCCGATGAAGAACGGATGATCTTTGAGCTCGATCATCTCGACGATACGTCCGTCCGGAGAGAGGCCGGATAAGGTCATGCCCTTGTCGACCAGAATGCGGCGGAAGTCGTTGTTGACCTCATAGCGATGTCTGTGGCGTTCGTGGATCTCCTCGCTGCCGTAGAGCTCGTAGGCTTTGGTCGTCTTATCCAGAATGCACGGATAAGCGCCGAGCCGTAAGGTGCCGCCGATATCCTCGACGCCGTTCTGATCCGGCAGAAGTGCGATGACCGGATACGGGGTCTGCGGGTTCAGTTCGATGCTGTGTGCGTCCTCCAGGCCGGCTACGTGGCGGGCATATTCGACGATGGCAAGCTGCATGCCGAGGCAGAGGCCGAGGAACGGGATCTTGTGCTCGCGCGCATAGCGGATGGCTTCGATTTTTCCCTCGATACCGCGATCTCCGAAGCCGCCAGGAACGAGAATGCCATCGACATCTGAGAGCAGGCTGTCTGCATTTTCCGCTGTGACATCCTCGGAATTGATCCAGCGGATGTTGACGGTTGCATGGCTGGCAATGCCGCCGTGCTTGAGTGCTTCGACGACGCTGATATAAGCGTCATGCAGGGAGATATATTTTCCGACCAGTGCGACCGTTACTTCATGGGTCGGGGTGCGCAGTGCTTCGACCATGGCTTTCCAGTCGGTCAGATCCGGCTCCGGACACGGAAGATTCAGGCACTCGCAGGCTACCTGGGCCAGATGCTCTTTTTCCATGGCGAGCGGTGCCTCATAGAGGTAGTCGACGTCCAGATTCTGGAGCACATGGCTGCTCGGAACGTTGCAGAACAGAGCGATTTTATCTTTGATGCCTTTGTCGAGCGGATGCTCTGAGCGGCATACGATGATGTCCGGCCAGATGCCCATACCCTGCAGCTCTTTTACGCTGGCCTGGGTCGGCTTTGTCTTCATTTCCCCGGATGCCTTTAAATAAGGAATCAAGGTGACATGGATCAGGATCGCGTTCTCATGGCCGATGTCGTGCTGGAACTGGCGGATCGCCTCAAGGAACGGCTGGCTCTCGATGTCGCCGACCGTACCGCCGACCTCAATGATCGCGATCTGTGTCTCATCCGTCGTATAATTGCGGTAGAAACGGCTCTTGATTTCATTTGTAATGTGCGGGATGACCTGCACTGTGCCTCCGCCGTAATCGCCGCGCCGCTCTTTCTGCAGAACGGACCAGTAAATCTTTCCGGTGGTGACATTCGAATTTTTATTCAGGCTCTCGTCGATAAAACGCTCATAGTGGCCAAGATCCAGGTCGGTCTCAGCGCCGTCATCGGTCACGAATACTTCGCCGTGCTGGATTGGGTTCATCGTGCCTGGGTCAATGTTGATGTACGGGTCAAATTTCTGCATGGTTACCTTGTAGCCGCGTGCCTTGAGCAGACGTCCTAAGGAAGCCGCGGTAATGCCTTTTCCAAGTCCGGAAACGACACCGCCTGTAACGAATACATATTTTACTGGCATAGTTTTCCTCCTGTACTGTTCTGTGGTGTGTGATGGTGTGTTATAAAAAACTGTTTTATTATACATCTATCATTTGCCAAATTCCATCCTTTTTTTGCCGGAATTTCACAAAAAATTTAGAAACCATTTGGTTTTCGGTATTGATTTATATTTTGTGTATACTTATAATGGTAGAGACTGTATAAAAGGGCGGGGAGAAACTGGCCTGTGCAGAGCAACTGCAGATACAGGAAGCGAATGAGGAGGAAGCTATGGATAATAATCAGCAAAATGACAATCGCCCGAACGGTCCGGGCGGCTCCGGGCAGGGGCCGAACCGGAACCGTTCTGCTTTTATGGTATTTCTGGCGATCACTGTGGCTGTGCTGCTTGGCATGGCGCTGTTCAACGGGCTGATGGGCAGCAGTGGATCAGAAGAAATTTCCTATGACAAGTTCCTGGAATGGCTGGACAACGGCTACATCAAGAGTGTGACCGTGAATGGATCCAACCTTGAGATCGAGCTGAAGGGAGATGCGCTTCGTTCTGCGATCGGACAGCGGACGGTGACTTACTACACCGGAAATATGAACGATCCGCTGCTTGTACAGCGGTTGGAGAAGGCAGGCGTTACGTACAAGCGTGAGGTCAGCAGCGGGATCTCGGATCTTGTGCTGAATGTGGTTCTGACGTTTGTACTGCCGATGGTTTTACTGTGGATCGTATTTGGTCTGCTGATGCGCAAAATGGGAGGCGGCGGAGGCGGCATCATGGGTGTCGGCAA
>JAQXGF010000110.1 GCA_029006155.1 Lachnospiraceae bacterium | reverse complement strand
AGAATCGCCAGCTGAGCCGGAGACTGATCCGAATCCTTTCCTTTTACGTTGAAAATTTTATTTTCCGGACACACCGTGAGCACAAACTGGATCGCCGTGAGCACATCATGGATGCTCACATAGGAGGAACGGACTGCCGAGAGCATCAGTGGCTGCTCCATTTCCATTGCCGTATATTTTGCCATCGTAAACGCCGTGTGTTCTTTAAGCGGAAGGCATGCGCCATACATTCGTCCGGTACGCAAAATACTGCAGCTCTTCCCCGCTGCCCTCGCCTTTGATATAAGCAGACTCTCCATCGCCTGCAGCAGATACTGCTCTGAAAATGATTCTGCTGCGACATCTGTCTTTCCGGCTTCGTATTCTGACGCGGCAAACTCCGGCGGAAGCGCCCCATATACCCGGCCATCTGACAAAAGCAAAATACGCTTACAGTTCAGGCGGCAAACACCATCAGCCAGCGCACCGAACGTCTGCAGATATTCCAGCTGCTCCGGCGGTGTCTGCGGCACCTGCGCACAGCAAAGGCCGGTCAGGATCACATAATCCGCCGTCACGCCTGTAACCGGCTCTGCAGTAAACGAATGCGTCACCGCAAGTGTGCCATCTGCCTGTATCGCCGCCTCTGCGACCTTTACGTCACTGTGCTTCTCATCATTCCAGGCCATAAAAGACCAGGCAATTGCCTCCTGTAGCTCCATCTGGTCTCCTGCAAGCAAGATCCTTGCCCCCTTTAAGGAGCGCTGCGGAATCTGCCCGGAACGCACCGCCGCCTGCGCCCAGTCCAGTTCAAATTCATTTAAAAAATCCCGAAGTAACATAATTCTCCTTACTTTTCCAGATCACATTTAAAGAGTGCTTTCCCGGTATCTGTCACAATCGGCATCGGGGCAAGAACGGATCGATCCCCCGCAGCCGCCGTGCCCGGCTCTGTGTAGGTTTTCACCTGCACACCGGATTTCTTCACCTCTGCAGGCTGCAGGGTGAGTCGATGCATCGCCTCTGCCTTTTTCTGGAAAGAGACAATCTTCCGGTCTGCTGCCGGACATACCGGGGCCTCTGAAGCTTTCGTTGTACCCGGCTGTTCAGACACAGGCACCGTGATCTCTCCCGACTCATCTGCCTGATCGGATAGCTGCAAAACAGCTTCCTCAGACAGATCCTGTTGTTCACACGGCAGGTTATAAATTTCCGCATCTGCACCATATAAAAGAATCTTCGCACAGGTTTCCAGAAGTCCCTGCGGCAATTCCGCCGAAAGCTGTCCCATTCTCCCGATTCGAACCGGCAGCCCATCTTGCGCCAGTGCACAGGCGAAATGCTCCGCCGTCCGCATGCACTGTGCCCGGATATCGCTTCCCGCAGTATGGGATATATAGCCCAGCTCCTCCTCCCGGAGCGCGTGCGGCGTCCCAAAGCATTTGCCGTAAACCTCATTTCCGGAAATTAAAAGCACTGCGGCCGGTCTTGTCTTTGCAAGGCTCTGCAGCTGAGAAAGAAGCTGCAGTGTCTCCTCCCAGTCCTCGCCCGCCTGCTTCCAGAGTCCTGATGGTTTTTCCCATCCGGCAGGATGCTCCGCCTCTTCAAACGGCGTGCTCCAGTCTTTGTTTTCTTTTTTCCCGGCCTCCCGCCGTCTCCTGGCCGCGGCCCCGCTCCGTTTCTTCTGTGCAGACGGCAGATGTTCTGCTATCGTCGGACGTGCAAACAAAAGCACATAGTCCCCATCCTGCACATTCTCCACGCCATCCAGCACGCGAAAGCCTGCCCTGCTCGTCTGACTGACGCGCACCAGACTTTGAAAAAAAGCCTGATATTCCGGCCCGTCAATTCCGGCCAGCACAATCCCCTTCTCTGAAAAGGATTTCCAGATCGCTTCACCTGTGTTCTCCATCTATACTCCTCGATTCCCTGTTGTTCCTTATTCCTTTTCCCACGCGCGCATGCTTGCAAGCAGCCGCTCAAACATCTGTGGCAGGTCATATTCCGGCACCCAGCCGAGACTGTGCAGCTTTCCGGCATTGATCAGCATCCGCGAGGTCGGCGCATAGCCCAGCTTCGCGACATCCTCCGGAATATCAAATATAAGCTCTGATCCGCTCTTTGGATAATTGCGGACAAGCATTTCCGCCATCTCCCGGATCGTTCCGAAGGTCGCCTCATTTGAAACATTATAAGCCTCTCCCGCCTTTCCTTCAAGCAGGATCGTCAGCAAACCGCGTACGGCATCAGAGGTATAGCAGTAACAATGAGCTTTGCTTCCGTCTGTGTGCAGCACAATATCCTCACCCTTCAGAATACTGCGCGCCATCTGCGCAAAGACACGGTTCTCCTGCCTTGAAATACCGGCACCAAAGGTCTGTGCGAGCCGGGCTGTCTTCACCGGTACGTGATACTCATGCGCATAAGCTCCGCAGAGTCCCTCCGCCATCCGTTTTCCTTCCGAATAGCTGCTTCGCACCTGCAGAGGATCAATATATCCATAATCCGTCTCTTTCGCATTCCAGTGCTCCGGATCCACGACTCCATAGACTTCCATGGAAGAAAGATAGACCATACTCCTTACCTGCTTTTCGCGCGCCAGCTCCAGCAGATGCTCTGTCCCTTTTAATGTCGTCAGAATTGTCTCCACCGGATGCTCCACAAAATCCTTCGAAGCTGTCACACTCGCTCCGTGGAAGATATAATCGACCGGCTCTTCCACCGGAAGCGGCGAGAGGACATCCCCGACGATCAGCTCCAGTCCATATTCCAGAAATGCACTCAGCTGCTGCTTTGCCTTCTCCTTACTGCGCACAACTGCCAGCACATGAAGCTTCAGATCACGCGCCTCTCCGGCCGCAATCAGTGCTTTTGCCACGAGTCCGCCGATCAGTCCGGTCGCACCGGTCACGAGAATCCGTGCCCCCCGCAGCTTTTCCCAGTCGATGCTGTCATCTGCGGCGATCCGTTCCAGATCCTGCTGCAGTATTTCATCCTCTGTCCACTGTCTCATGCCAATTTCTCCTTCTTATCCACAATTCGTTTCTGATTCCTGCACATTTCCTGTTCATATCCTGTTCTGACTTTTTATCCATCTGCTACACCTCTTACCTAAATTCACGCGATGCCACAAATGGTTAATTACAATCCTCTGTACTATCCGTATCCTTCTTCTTATATCGGTTCATTTTCGCCGCCAGCCGGTTTGTCAGCCCGAAGCCAAATGCCTGCTCATTTTCCTTATACTGCAAAAGTGCACGGAACATATACACATCCTCCGGCGTCGTCACCTTAATGTTTCCACGGTTGCCCATAACCATATGCGGCTTTTTGCCAAGTGCATTGTAAATCGTGCAGGCATCGACCATATTTTCATAGCCCGGGTTCGTCCTACGGATCGCCTCATGTGCCTCCATAATGTCCTTCAGATAAAAGCTCTGCGGCGCCTGTGCGGAGTAGCTCTCCTTGCGCAATGGCAAATCATCCACACTGCAGCCATCGTGACTGACCAGAATCGTCTCATAGCACTGCGTCGATGTAATCGCGCTTCCGTACCGCTTTACCGATGCAATGTTTTCACTGATGACTTCATATTCGACGACCGGACGGACACCGTCATGAATCAGGACGATCGAATCCATCGGATTCTCTTTTGCTGCCCTCTGAAGCGCATGATAGATGGAATCCTGCGCAGTCGCCCCTCCCGGCACGATCGCCGCCATCTTCGTAATCCGGTAATCCAGCACCAGCTGCTGCGCATACCGGATATAATCCTCATTCATAGCCAGATAAATCCGGTCGATCTCCTCATGCTCCTCAAACAGCTGCAGGGTATGGATCAGAATCGGCTTCCCGTTAATCTCAAGAAACTGCTTCGGGACACCCGCTCCCATCCGCACTCCGCTTCCGCCTGCAAATATAATTGCAATATTCATGTGCGCCTGTCCTCCTTTTGATTTATCACATTTCCCTTTATCATTACTGAAGATTTCTCAGCATGTCAATCCGATCAGCTTCAAAATCCGCTCTGTCGCCTGTCCGTCGCACGCTCCGGTATAGGTCTGACAAAAGTCCTCCTGCTCTGCCCGGTGCGCTTCGGCGTATGCCGCGCTTCCCTCAATCGCTCCGGCAAGCGCCCCGCCATCCTCCACAACCGGAAACGGCATGCTCCGGTAATCCAGATAAAAGCCCCGCTTTGCCTCATACTCCGCAATATCCGGAGAAAACAACACAAGCGGCTTTTTGTAAAGAAGATAATCAAACATCACGGAAGAATAATCGGTAATCAGCACATCTGCCACCGCAAACAGCTCCTCCGTCGGAATCGTACAATTGGATACCCGGCCGTGTGCATCGATGTGCGGATGGGCCTTGATGAGCAGCTGCCAGTCATCTCCGAGTGCAGCCGCCGCCCTTTGAATGTCCGAAAGCCCGATAAGATACGGCTGTGCCGCATTCCCACGGAAGGTCGGCGCCCATACAACAATCTTTTTTCCTGCCGCCTCCGGATGCTGCGCATAAAACTGTTCTTGGCAGCGCGCATTCCATTTCGGATCAAAGTAGTAATCCGTCCGGCTGATGCCCGTTGCCACGATCCGCTCCTGCGGAATACGCAGAGCATGCGCATGTACCGGGACACAGACCTGCGCACTCATCGTCAGATACGAATAATTTCCAAACATATTTCCCCGATAATTTTTCGGAATGTCCTCCCCGGTATCAAAGGCGATCTTCTTCATCAGGCCACAGGAATGCCAGAGCTGTACCAGCGTCGTCTCCGGACGCTTTTTACAGGACGCCGCCGGGAGAAAGTAGTCACAGATAAACACATACTCCGCAGTCGCATATGCCCGCATAAAACGCACAAGGAAGCGCAGCATCGCACCAAATCCAAGTGTCCCGAAATCCGCCACAAACAGCTCTGGTTCCTTTCCCTCTTCCTTTAGTGTTTCATACATCCGCCGCATAGAAAACGGCATCATTGTGTGATGCGCATCTGCCATCAGTATTTTACCCTTCTGCACCGGGCGCCGCGCCCAGAAGCGATAGAGCATCGGCAGACACACGTTCTGCAGAAGCATTTTGATATATTGTCTGATTCGGAACATAGGTATCCCTGCCTTTCTTACTATCTTCCGACGCAAATCGGTTTTCCACCGGTGCTACCGCTTCCTCTGGTACTCCAACGCATCCTCAAAGATCCGCCGGCAGTTCTCATGATCGTCAAACGCAAAAAATGCATCCTGCCGCGCGCGATAAAATTCCTTCAGCGCACAGGAGCGCTGCAGATAATCAATCAGCGTATCGACGAGCTGTTCCGTCTCTGTGCAGATCTCTCCGAATCCCATCGTATCATAGAAGAAACCGCCCTCCACGTAATGCGGAGGAAGCTTCGGCGGATGGAAATAGACGACCGGCTTTCGCATATACGCAAAGTCAAACTGGATCCCGGAATAATCTGTCACCATCAGGCTTGCCTCCGTCAGCAGCTTCTCGTAATTGCTCTCTGCCGCAGAGAGAAGCTCCACATTTCCATGCACCTGAAAATCATCCTTCTGCGCACTGATGACCGGATGCAGTAAAAACAAAATCCGGTAACCTGCCTCTTCGGCCGCTTTTTGAAGCCGCTCATTTTCCAGCAGGGACTGAAAAATTTTAAAATAATCCGTCTGTTTAAATTCCGGATTGTACGGCCTCGTGCTTCCCATGACCGGCGGCATCGCAATGTACGCCCTCCACGTCGGCGCGATCAGGATCTGCTTCTGATCACGGTTTACCAGCCCGTCATAGCGCGCCAGTCCGGTCAGCCGCAGCACCTCCGGTGCGTAATCGTAGGCCGGTTTTGACAGATTCTCGATCTCATATTTAGACGCACAGTAATAGCGCTTGTTGTTATTGATGATCCGGTTGGAGTCCACGGTCAGGTCCTGTACCGACAGCCCGTGCTGAATACACGTATTGACTGCACGGATCCGATCCTGCACGAACCGCACCTCCCATTTGGAAAAACCACAAAAGGAATGCACGGCACTATGTGTGGCAAAGATCATCGACGCATGCAGATACAGCAGCCGCTGCTTCAGGCTCTGATACGCCACCGGCGCACAGCCCTCCCGCACAAGCCGCTCATAATCCGCCACATCCTTCCGGATCACATACACCGGAGTAATCCCGTCCGTCTTCCGCGTCCGCATATATTTATAAAAATATTCGCCACAGTCGCCGCCCTTGTAAAGCTTGTCAAACGTCACCCATATATTTTTATGTCCGTACACCGAGTAGGTCAGCCAGTAAAGTGCACGCACGGCAAACATCCGCTTCGAGCCGTACGGCGCGCGAAGAATTTCCTTCATCAGCCGCAGCTCCTGTGCCATGCGCGATGCCCTGCCCGCGCGTCGGATGCGGATCGAAGAGACCGCCGGAAGCTTCTTTTGCTGCTCATTTCCACAGGGATCCATGATCCCGCCCCGCTCCAGCGTTACCATGTAGCTGCCAAAGCACCAGTAGGAATGCTGAAGGGTTGTTGTAATCTTTGCCTCATAATCGGTTGATACAATTGCAAGCGGAATCTGATTTTTCCCATCGGTAAATACAAAAGAAACGCTCGTATCCGAAGAAAGTTCCTGTTTTGGTATCTTCACAGCAAAGGTTGCCTTCTTCACCAATGGCTCTCCGAAAAAATCAGCTTCTGAAAATCGCCGGGTTCTCTCCGGCTCGAACATCTGTCCATTATAAAGTGCTTTTAATTCAAACCGATCCGCAAGAAACTGATCGACCGATACATCCACTCTCCAGATCCCATGATCATACTCCATCAGATCCAGCATGACCATCGGGATCAGATCCTTTACTGCCTCGCTCTTCCGTTCATACTTCAGGCACATCAAGGCAGACCAGGTCAGATAAAGAAGCCTTCGCTCTTCCTGCACATGCTCATCCGGCGTAATCAGTTCATCTGAAATATTCCAGAGCACCTCTGTGCAGACAGAACAAAACCGCTCTAAATCTGCACCACACAATGCCCCGGTATTGCGGTTCCCTTTATTTGCCATCAGACAGTCCCGAAGCTCCACAAGAAGCTGCGCCTGCACAAAAAGCGGCACCTGATTCTCACCATATTCAGCCAGCACCTGCTTCCAGCGCGCTTCCTGCTGTTCATACCAGGATGCTCTGAACCAGGCATCCGGCAAAGAGCCAAAATCCGGGTATGTGCGATTTCCATGGAAATACGCGTTCTCTACATACAGAACACTCCCGTTTTCTGCAATTTTCCGGCTAAGTGAAAACCTGTCCCAGCGCGCAAGCAGCGTTTTGACATCGAGCACCTCGTCAGGCTCGCTTTTCCACAGCCCCGTTCGGATAATGCTGCCGTTCATGCTCGCCGGAAGCTTCAGGATCTGATTTACTTTTGTCACATTTCTCTTTTTGCCTGTCAGCGACTCAACCCTTTTTACAACGGTATGAGGCGTTACATTTGAAAGCAGCAGGATATTCTCCTGATTCGAATCCTCAAGAAGAGAAAGCAGCTGCCCTAGTGTCTTTCCCTCATAATATTCGCCTGCATCCAGCACGGTGACAAAATCCGCCAAAATCTTTTGATTTCTGTCAAAACTTATATACGGATACTTCCGTTCGTACACAGCTGCCTGCTTTTCTGCTCCTGCGAAATCCGCTGCGATCACAAGCTCACATCCTAGATCCGGCAACGGATTATCCGTCTGACAGGATCGAAGTGTCTGCTCCAGTTTTTCGCACGCTCCGCTCCAGCGAACAATAATCATCATTCTGCTCATAGTTTTCCTTCCGCCTGACAATTACTTTCTGCCAGCTTCATTCACTGCATCCAGTGCAGCCCGGATCACCTTGTCCATATCGTAATATTTATACTGTCCGAGCCGCCCGCCGAAAATGACATCCTTTTCCTTTTTGGCAAGCTCCGCATACTGCTCATACAGTGCGCTGTTCTTTTCATCATTAACCGGATAATACGGCTCAATTCCCGGCTTCCATTCCGTCGAATACTCTCTCGAAATAATTGTAAAATCCTTCGGATGCTCCCGCTCCTCTTCCGGTGCAAAATGCTTGTGTTCAATCACCCGGGTATACGGAACCTCTCGCTCCGTATAATTGACTACCGCATTCCCCTGGTGGTTCTCCTCCTCCAGGCGTTCTGTCTCGAATCGTACTGTCCGATATTCCAGATGTCCGTAGCAATAGTCAAAATATTCATCAATCATACCGGTATAAACGACCTTTTTGAACATCTCCGGATGCTCCTTCCGGTATGTGAAAAAATCGGTCTCGAGCATTACATCGATATTATCGAGCAGCTTCTCTACCATCTGCGTATAGCCACCGACCGGAATTCCCTGATATCGGTCGTTAAAGTAATTGTTATTATAAGTAAAACGCAGTGGAAGCCTTCGGATAATAAAAGCCGGAAGCTCCCTGCAGTCTCTTCCCCACTGCTTTTCCGTATAACCCTTGATCAGCTTCTCATACACATCGGTTCCGACCAGGGAAAGCGCCTGCTCCTCCAGATTTTGCGGTTCTGTAATATGAAGATCTGCGATCTGTTCCTGAATCTTCGCCTGCACCTCCTTGGGCGTACGCAGATTCCAGAGGCGGCTAAACGTATTCATGTTAAAGGGAAGATTGTAGAGTTCATCCTTGTACACAGCTACCGGTGAGTTGATATAATTATTAAATTCGGTCAGCTTGTTTACATAATTCCACACCTGCTTGTCGCTCGTATGGAAAATATGCGCGCCATACTGATGCACCTGAATGCCGTCGACATCCTTCGTATAAACATTTCCTCCAATATGATCCCGCTTATCAATGACCAGACAGCGTTTTCCCTTTTTGGTCATTTCAGAAGCAAACACCGCACCATACAGTCCGGCGCCCACAATCAGGTAGTCATATGGTTTTTTCGCTTCTCGAAGCTTTCTTCGTTTTTCTTCTTTTTTCTCTTTTGCAATCCGGTCCTGCTCCTCTTTATAGGCATTGCATACAAGCTCGGACGGGCCTGCCATGCGCACAACACCTTTATCGAGCCATATCGCATTGTCGCAAAGGTTTTTCACGGTCTGAATATTGTGTGAAACGAACAGGAGTGTCGTTCCGCCTGCCAGCATCTGCTGCATTCGCTCCTGACAGCGGCGACGGAAATTGTAATCTCCGACCTCCAGCACTTCATCAACGATCAGGATATCCGGATTTACTACCGTTGCCACTGAAAATCCAAGTCGCGCCTTCATACCAGAGGAAAAATTCTTGATCGGAGAATCCAGAAACTTTTTCAGATTCGCAAACTGTACAATCTCATCAAAATGCTCATCCATAAATTTTCTGGAATGTCCCAGCACCATACCGTTCAGGTAAATGTTCTCCCTGCCTGTCAGATTTCCGTCAAAGCCAGCGCCAAGCTCGATCAGCGGTGCAATGGTTCCTTTTGTCGTCACCGTACCCTTATATGGCTGCAGAATTCCGCTGATCGTCTTGAGCAGCGTGGATTTTCCGGAGCCATTCGTACCGATCAGCCCCCAGGACTCTCCCTTTTTTACCTTCAAAGAAACATCCTGCAGTGCAAGAAACTCCTGAAACATCAGCTCGTGTTTCATCAGTTTGATCGCGTATTCCTTCAGATTGTCGACCTTCTCGCTCGCCAGATTAAAACGTATCGACACACGATCGACGTCTATTACATAGTCGTTCATTTTTTCTCCTTTATTAGATGTACAAAATAAACTTATCCTTCGCCTTCTGGAAGCAGCACACACCAATGCCAAGCATCACAAATGCGATGATCCAGCCACCGAAAAACACTCTTGGTCCCGGAAGCCTTCCATAGTAAATAAGATCCCGAAACTGTGCCACATAGTAGTAAAGCGGATTAAAGCCCTTGATCAGAATCACCAGCGGCTTCACATCTTTCAGGGCATCCAGCGGATACATGATCGGTGTCAGATACAGCCACGCCGTAAGCACCGCGTTATAAATGTACTGCATATCCCTGAAAAAGACTGTAAGTTCTGCCAGCAAAAACCCAAGGCCACAGCAGAAAATATACAGCTGCAAGATGACCACCGGACAGAGCAGAAACTGCCAGTAAAATGGTGCACGTGTCACCACCATAACGATCAGCAGCGCTCCCATCGACAGCACCATGTCAACCATACAGCTCGTCACCTTTGCAAACGTAAAAATATATTTCGGAATATACACCTTTTTCAAGAGCGCCGCATTTCCGGTCACGGATTTCATCGCATTCGTCGTGCTCGCCTTCAGAAAGTCGTAGAGCATACGTCCGGTGAACAGATAGACCGGAAAATTCTTGATCGACTTATTAAATAGATTTGAAAATACGACCGTCAGGACGATCATGATCAGAAGAGGGTTCAGCACACTCCAGAGATATCCGAGAAAGCTTCTTCGATATTTCAGCTTCAGATCTCTTTGTACCAGCTCCCGAACCAGATCCTGATACTTAAAAAAAGTTTTTATTCGATATTTCAGCAGATTCATAATCTCTCCTTTATCTTATACGTCTTTGCCTCCAACATCTTATCACAAGCTGCTCCGCTCTTCAAACTCTTTTATACGCTTCTTATTTTCTGCCTCCTTCTCTACAAGACGGTTGTAATTGCCATAGGCACGGCGGAATTTTCTGCGCAGCTTTGCCTGATACTCCTCCGGCGAAGTCCCTTCATATGGAATCAGCTGACTTTCCAGCTGCTGATATGTATACGGCTTTGCAAGATTATCCGGACACAGTACCCTCTTCAATGCAGCAAACAGGGTCGTATAGACGCTCATAAGGTACTCTTCCTTCTGCTCCACGCCTTCCGCAAGCGCTTCCTCCATTTTATCGACAATCTGTTCCGCTGTAATCGTTTCTGCGTACAGCACTCGATTGTCATATCCGATATTATGATAAAAGCCTCTTACCTTATTGTTCCAGTTAATCCCGATGGAAGGAACGCCAAGCGCAAACGAAATGATGCTCGGATGCAGTCGGCAGGAAATCACCGCGTCGTATTCGCTGATCTTTCCCACAAGCTTCTCCGGCGTATTCACATTAAATACGGCTTTTTCCGGAGCTACACCGCAGTCACAGATCAGATGATCCAGGAACGCCTCATCAGAGCAGTGCCCGCTTGTAAGCAGCTCATATTCATATCCGCGCTGCTCCAGCTCCTGTATCACCTGCATCCACAGCTCTGACGCTTTTTCCCTTGGTAAATCAATCTGATTGTCGGTAAATCCTGCCGAGCGCAAAATAAATACGCCGATCTTTTTCTTTGTCCCTTTTTCTTTTGTCAGATATGGGCGAAATACCGCTCTTGAAAAAACAGCCGGATCTGAAACGGTGCCGATCTCAAGCTGCGTATTCTCCTTATATTTAAATTTTTCCAGACTGTCGAAATTATCCCGTGTCGTAACCATAAGCACATTCGGCTTATTGATCACTTCCTCAAGCAGCCTGCATTTTTCATTTCCCTCGTCATAGCGATCCACGCCAACTGCCGCAAAAATCACCGGTTTCCCATACTTTTCTGCCAGTTCAATCGTCCGTGCAGTCCTCGCGTAAATCGGCTGATATAAATAATTAAATACCGGTGTACCGCCAAACACCACCACATCGCAGTCTTTGATTGCGTTTTCTGCTGGAACCAAATGCTCCCCTGTCGCAACCTCATATGGTTTTCTGACCAGGGTGGCCGGTTTGCTGTTAATCCGGTAATTCGTAATTCCGAGATTCTTCATAATCATATACAAAAGAGAACGGTCACAGGCCTCAATCACCTGGTCTCCAGTATTGTCCGAATCCTTATTGGTCAACAAGAGTATCTTATACTTTTTCTCATGATCCTCTATTCCGAGTGTCATCTGCGCTGCTTTTTTTGTATACTTTTTCAATGCCCCGCGAAGGCCGTTTTTCTGAATATTTTTTTTGATTGACTGCAGATTCATCTTTTCGACTCCCCTCTGTGTTTTTTTCAGTATAACAGATTCTGGTTTTTCCGGCAAGACGGCAGGCTTCCGATCCAATGTAAGTTGCGCACACGAAAAGAAACTGTTATAATTTCACCATCGAAATTTACTTTATTTTTTCAAGAAAGGCATATTTTTATGAACAAATATCAAATCACTGTCATTTATGCCGCGCATAATAAAGACCACGTAACTGCTTTTCCGGCGCAGACGATTCCTGCTTCAAAGATTCAGGTCATTCCTGTCTGTGAAAATGATAATTTTCATCCAAGAAAGCAGGCACTTAATGCGATAAATCGTGCACTTGGCACATATACCATTTTACTAGATGAGCAGGATCAGTTCTCCGAACAGTTCCTTGCACAGCTCATTTCCAGCCTGGATGGATCCGACTCTGCCTTTGTCCTTCCAAAGCAACAGTACCAGTCTACCATTCATCCGGGCAATCAGACATCTTCTCTCTCTCCTTTTTCCGGAAAGGAGGACGTGATTGATGTCCGGACAGCACCTGGCATACTGCCATTTGAGCTGGCCGGTATTCTGTTCCGCACGGAGATCCTGCAGCGGCTTCTCCCGGACTGTCTTACCAGTGAAGAGCCGGAAAAACTGTTGTTTTTAAAGCTGCTGAGTGCATATCCCATCTTCTCTTTTGCCTCCGATGCCGGGCTGACGTATGCCTGGCCACGTGAATCCGACTTTCTGTATGATCCGCGCAGCTATTCCAAAGACTGGTACCTTGCACCTCTGCAAAAATTCCTGCTGCCGCTCCTGCAGGCTCAGATACCCGGTCTGTCACCTGTATTGCCGCAAAAGCTCGCACTCATCATGATCCTATGCCGGTTGCTTCCCAATCTAAACAATCGTGACCGCGGACTTTTTACAAAAGAAGAAATTTTTCCGGACTATATGCAGCTTCTCACCCGTATCCTCTCCTATGTGGATGAGGAGATTATCATCCACAGCCCGCTGCTTTCTTCCGGACATGTACTGACCCTGAAATTACTACTTCTGCGTATCAAAAAGAATGACTACACCTGGTATCCGGATACCGCTGACCGCGACGGCGCACTTGTCCTGCTCGACAACGATCTTTTATTTGCCGGGCTCTCAGATCTGCACGTGCAGCTTTCCCTGATTGACTATGCAGACGGACACCTTGAAATTGATGGTTCCATACCGGATTTGTACCATTCAAAGGATCTTTCTCTGTATGCTGATTTTGACGGCGTCCAATATCCGGTATGCTACAACAGCCGGTATTCTCTTTCCAAGTGCTTTCACATCACTTACGCAAAGCTGAATACCTTCCATGTTTCCATCCCGGTACCGCCCTCTGAAAAGGATCGTATTCTGCAGTTTTATCTCGTTACCTCTGACCATAAATATGTCGGAACATTAGGATTTCCGAACTATACCAGCCGCTTTTCCAAGGCATTTCCGCATGCCTACTGGCGATTTGGTACCTGTTTTTCGTTTCGAAGCGGAAACAGCATTCATATTCAGCCTGCCCGCAAACTCAACACGCTCTACCACGAGCTCCGTCTCTGGCGGGAAATCTGGTTAAAAAAAGACGGCGCTTACCGCCCGCAGCTTCCTTTGAAAATTCTGAATTTTCTTCTGCGCCCCTATTTTTCCCGTAAGCGGATCTGGCTGTTTTTTGACAAAATTTATAAGGGCGGAGATTCTGCAGAATATCTTTATCGCTACTGTAACAAGCAGAAGGATGGCATAAAAAAATATTATCTGCTGGATGAGCAAGTTCCGGATTATACCCGTATGAAGCAGGAGGGTCTGCGTCCGCTGAAACGCGGCTCGCTCCTGCACCGGCTCGTGTTCCTGAACGCCGATATCGTGATCGTTTCCAATTCAACTGTGTTTCCATTCAACGACTACACATTTGACACCTCTTTCCCGATCCGGGGTGAGGTTCACTTTGATGTGGCCTGCGTACAGCATGGAATGTCCATCCAGAAAATTGCGATCGCCCAGAACCGGCTGCGTGACAACATCAAGCTGTATTTCTGTGCTTCCAGATACGAAATTGAGAATCTGTCCAAGCCAATTTACGACTACGCCGATTACGACATTCTGAAGCTGACCGGTGTTCCGCGCTTTGACGGACTTCATGACCGGCATCAGAAGATCCTTCTGTTCTCGCCGACCTGGCGTATGAACTCTGCAATGCCGGTGTCCGCAAGCGAGGGTGTTGCCCGCGATTACAATCCAAATTTCCGACATACCGACTATTTCAAGGTCTACAACAGCCTAATGAACGATCCGCGACTCTTAGCTGCTGCCCGTCAGTACGGTTATCGGATCCAGTATGTGCTCCACCCGATCGTAAGCCCGCAGGCAGATGACTTTACAAAAAATGACCTCGTAGAGATCATTCCTTCGACCGGTGCAATGAGCTATGAAACACTGTTTTGTGAGGCCGCTTTGATGGTCACAGACTTTTCCGGCGTCCAGTTCGACTTTGCCTATATGCGCAAGCCGGTCGTCTACCTGCATCACAATGATATCCCGCAGCATTATGAGAACGGCACCTTCTTCTATGATACGATGGGCTTCGGTGAAATCTGCCATACAAATGATGAACTGATTGATGTGCTCTGCGAATATATGAAGCATGATTGCGTCATGCCGCAGATGTACCGGGAGCGTGCGGATGATTTCTTCGCCTTCTCTGATGACCATAACTGTGAACGGATTTATCCGCACCTGCTTGCACACGAGGAGAATATCCATGCAAAGAATCATAAATAATCCACCGAAGCCTCTCGAGAAAGCCATCCGGATACACACAGCTATGAAAGCTGTCTGATAAAATTATAGAAATAAAAAAGCAGGAAAACCGCCACTCATGAGTAATGGATCATATCACTCCATGAGTAATCGTTTTCCTGCCTTTTTCACATGTCACATCTATGAGAAGATGTCACTCTTTCTTTTCCACATTCTCGCACGTGATGCATTCCTGCCACGCGCCCTTCTTATCTTTACTGCTTCGCATACTTCTCAATAATTCCGAGCACGATCTGCACTGCCACATCCATGCCCTCTGCCGTGATATGCTCAAATGGGCCGTGGAATGCATATCCGCCGGTGCCAAGATTCGGACACGGCAGACCGTCATAGGACAGACGTGCACCGTCCGTGCCGCCTCGAACCGGTGTAACCTCCGGCTCATAGCCAAGCTCCCGCATGACTGCCTGCGCATTT
>JAQXGF010000109.1 GCA_029006155.1 Lachnospiraceae bacterium | reverse complement strand
AAATGCGCAGGCAGTCATGCGGGAGCTTGGCTATGAGCCGGAGGTTACACCGGTTCGAGGCGGCACGGACGGTGCACGTCTGTCCTATGACGGTCTGCCGTGTCCGAATCTTGGCACCGGCGGATATGCATTCCACGGCCCGTTTGAGCATATCACGGCAGAGGGCATGGATGTGGCGGTACAGATCGTGCTCGGAATTATTGAGAAGTATGCGAAGAAATAAAAGGAGAATTTCCGAATATAAAATCTTTGAGGTGCAGAATCTGTGCTACTGAAAAGAGAGAAGCAGAAGTGTCATCAAGAACATATGATACTTCTGCTTTTTGTGTCAAAAGGCGGCTGTAGGATCAACCGTTGAAATACAGGGGTTCTTATGGTAAGATGTTGGGTGAAAAACCGTATACAAGTCACGGTACAGAGCGGGATAAGATATCCGCATTACCGTTTAAAAGAAAGGTTAGGAGACTGATGAAATACCGTATCAAAACATTTTTAAAGTACCAGGATCTGGTTCGGGAGTTGGTACAAAGGGATCTGAAGCTGAAGTACCGGAGAAGCTTTCTGGGATATCTCTGGAGTGTACTGAATCCTCTTCTGATCATGATCGTTCTGACGGTCGTATTTTCAAACATTTTCAATAAGTCCATTGAGAATTTCCCGGTCTATCTGTTCACCGGACGTATGCTCTATGACTTCTTGAAGGCGAGTACAACGAATGCGATGAAATCCGTGACCGGAAATGCGGCGCTTTTAAAAAAGGTGTATATTCCGAAGTATATTTTTACGTTTGCCAAGGTGACCAGCTGTATGGTTGATATGGTGCTGTCGATGGGAGCGCTGCTGATCGTTATGGTCGTGACACGTGCGCCGTTTTACTGGCAGTTTCTGCTTTGTCCGGTGGTCATTTTGCAGCTGTATATTTTCTGCTGTGGCCTTGGCTTCCTGTTAGCGGAGCTGACCGTATTTTTCCGCGATATACAGTATATTTATAATGCGGTGCTGACGGCGTGGCTGTATCTGACTCCGATCATGTATCCACTGGATGCTTTGAAAAATGTGAAGCCGCTGGTATTTCTGATCAAGGGCTTTAATCCGCTTTACTATTATGTGGCGCAGTTCCGGGATCTGATCTATTATGGAAGGCTTCCGGGATCGAGAGTATTCTTCGGCGGCTGGATCATCGCGTTTGTGATGCTCGGCATCGGCGTGTGGTGCTTCCAGAAGGCGAAGGATAAATTTATTCTGTACATCTAATAAAGGAGAAAAAATGAGCGATTATGTAATAGACGTCGATCAGGTATCGATACGTTTTAATCTGGCGAGTGAGAAGGTCGACAATCTGAAGGAATATGCGATCAAGCTGGTGAAGCATGAGCTGATGTTTCAGGAATTTCTTGCTCTGAAGGATGTCTCTTTGAAGGTAAAAAAAGGTGAATCCTGGGGGCTGATCGGTACAAATGGTTCGGGAAAGTCAACGCTGTTGAAAACGATCAGCGGGATCCTGAAGCCTTATAAAGGGACAGTGACGACGAAGGGGAGCATTGCACCGCTGATCGAGCTGGGCGCGGGCTTCGATGGAAATCTGACCGGGCGGGAGAATATTTACCTGAATGGTATGGTGCTGGGGCATTCCAGAAAATTTATGGATGAGCATTTTGATGAGATTGTACAGTTCGCGAATCTGAAAAAGTTTCTGGACTCTCCGATCAAGAACTTTTCTTCCGGTATGAAGGCGCGACTGGGGTTTTCTGTGGCGACAGTTGTGAATCCGGATATCCTGATTGTGGATGAGGTGCTCGAGGTCGGTGATTACAATTTCCGTCGCCGCTGTCAGGAACGAATGCAGCAGATGCTTTCCGGTGGGACGACCCTGCTGTTTGTATCGCACAATATTCAGACGGTAAAGAATCTCTGTGACAATGCGATTTGGCTCGATAAAGGTGTTGTGCGCATGGCGGGTCCGTCTGCGATCGTCTGCGATGCCTATAAGGCGGAACAGGATCGGATTGCAAGGGAAAAAAAGGAAGAGAAGCGCAGAAAGCTTCGGGAACAGCAGAAGCCGTATGACTATCTTGTCGTGGGAGCCGGGCTGTATGGTGCGGTATTCGCTTCAGAGATGACAAAAAAAGGAAAACGATGTCTTGTCATTGATAAACGGAATCACATCGGCGGTAACATTTATACGGAGGATGTCGATGGAATCCAGGTGCATAAATATGGCGCACATATTTTCCATACGAGTGACACGGAAGTCTGGAAATATGTCAATAAGCTGACCGATTTTAATAATTATATAAACTCTCCGGTAGCTGTTTACAAGGATGAGCTCTACAATCTTCCATTTAATATGAATACGTTCAGCCGCCTCTGGAATCTGCGCACACCGAAAGAGGTGCAGGCGAAGATTCAGGAGCAGATCGCAGATCTGCATATTACAGAGCCAAAAAATCTGGAAGAGCAGGCACTTTCACTGGTCGGGAAGGATGTCTATGAGAAGCTGATCAAAGGCTATACGGAAAAGCAGTGGGGGAGGGACTGTAAGGAGCTTCCGGCTTTTATCATCCGGCGGCTTCCACTGCGTTTTACTTATAATAACAATTACTTTAACGACCGATATCAGGGAATTCCGGTCGGCGGCTATACGCAGATGGTGGAGAAGCTGCTGGAAAATGTAGATGTCATGCTGGAGACGGATTTCTTTGCGTATCGGAAGGAACATCCGGAAATGTTTCATAAGGTGGTATACACAGGCATGATTGACGAATATTTTGACTACTGTTATGGGCATCTGGAGTATCGCACGGTGCGTTTTGAGACAGAGCGGGTGGAGGAGTCGAATTTTCAGGGTAATGCGGTCGTAAACTATACTGAGCGCGCTGTGCCATATACGCGTGTGATTGAGCACAAGCATTTTGCACCGGAAGAGGAGCAGAAGCACCCGAAGGACTATTCAATTATTTCCAGAGAGTATTCGACGGAGTGGAAGCCGGGCATCGAGCCGTATTATCCGGTCAATGATGAGAAGAACGGGGCGTTGTATCAGAAGTATCAGGAGCTTGCCAAAAAGGAAGAAACGGTAATTTTTGGCGGGCGCCTCGGGCAGTATAAATATTATGATATGGATAAGGTCATTCGGGCAGCACTGGATGCGGTTGAGCTTGAGGGCAGGGGCTTCTGAACAGAAGGGGACGGAATTACATGATAACAGTGATTATTTTATGGGATAATGAGATAGAGAAGCTGGAAAAAACGCTGGAGTCCCTGCCAAAAAGAGGAGGAACAGCAATTCGGGTGAGTGTATGGAATCCCGCCGGGACATCAATGCCGGAAACGCTTTTGAAAAAATATCCGAATATCTTCCAGGACGTAAGTACAACGATTGCATTTGGCGCTGTGACGGTTCTGCGGGCAGGAGAATACTATAGCGATCCGGGGATGCCGGAAAAGCTGACAAGACGCCTGGAAGAGGAGAAAGACTGCAGCGGAGCTATTCCGGCAGTATGCGTTCCGGGCAAGCCGCTTCCAAAGAGGGGAAGCATGCCAGGAAAAGTCTTATCCTTGCGGGATCCAAGGCAAGTGCTTCGGCTTCCAGCCGATATGCGCGGTGTCATATTGCGCACGGAAGATTTGCAGGGCAGAACAGCGCTTCAGGCAGATGAGATTGTCAGATGGTGGAATGCAAAAGGACCGGAGCAGCTTTTTTGTGACTGCGACCGTGTGCTTTTTGCAGAGCGGGATGCTCTGTACAGTGAGGAAAGATTTCGACCTGGTGATGTCAATGCAGCCTGGTATGCAGATCTGGCGAAAGACTGGAAAGGACGATGCGAGGCGTATCCGGAAGGGGTACCTGTGTTTTTGCAGGCGCAGATCGCAGCAGAGATCATTGCATGTTTTCGGGAAAATAAGGGAAATAAATGTAAGGCAAACCTGACAGAAACAGAGATGGATCACTTTTTTTGCCTTTGCAGGCAGTGTCTGCAGAAGATTTCCGATGAAATTCTTTGCCCAGTATTTTATGCACACAGCACTCGTAAGCCGTCCAAATCACTCTGGTGGATCCTGCGAGGACTTAAATATGGAACAGCTGCAAGCTGGAGTACGCAGGATTTTTTACCGTATGTCACACTGAAGCTGATGGAGGCGGAGAAGGGCGTGCTTCGCTTGGACTGTGTTGTGGAACAGTTTGTTAAAGAGCATGGCAGTCTGAGCGTACTGGTGAATGGAAAGGACTGTCCGGTGCAGGAGACGGGATGGTTTTCCGATGAGACATATTTTGGACGTTTCACAGATCGAAAGTATACATTTGCAATTGTCTTGCCGATCGCCGGGCTGGGGAAGGTGACACAGATTTTTTTTACCGTTGCAGACGGACAGAAGCGGACAACGCTTCCTATAGATACAGCCTCCTATGAGGTAAAGATATCGGGGGAGCTTCAGCATTCCTACTGGTGCTTTGATAACTACATGGTAACGCTGGAGCGGGGCGGGATTATGGATCCCTGTGGAAATGAGCAGCAAAAGAAGCTTCCGGCTGTCTTTTCGATCCGCATCCGACACGCGGGCAGGGCATCGCGCATGGCACAGGAGCTGCGGCTGATGAAGGAAATTCTTCGCGCGCCGTACGGCTCGAAGCGGATGTTTGCCGTGCGTGCACTTTACTGGCTGACCTACCCGGTGTACGGACATAAAAATATATGGGTGACGTTTGACAAGCTTTACAAGGGCGGCGACTGTGGCGAATATTTTTATAAATATATGCGGACGCGGAAGACGGACGGGATTACTCCGG
>JAQXGF010000108.1 GCA_029006155.1 Lachnospiraceae bacterium | reverse complement strand
AGAATTTCTCAGGGAATCTACATCCTCAAGTGCAGCCGGAGACATATAATATACGAAGAATCCGACAGACTCCAGCGTGGAAGAATTCCAGCTGTTCAGGATCATCTTTACGGTGTAGTCATCGATAACTTCTACGGAAGCAACGTTCGCGGTCTCATTTCTGGAGCACTTCTGGTACTCTTCGATATTGACTTTTACTGCCTCTGCATTGAAGTCGGTACCATCTGCGAACTGTACGCCCTCACGTAACGTCCAGGTGATACTTGGCTCCTCCGGGTCTGTTGTCCACTCGGTCGCCAGTCTCGGGATGATCGCACCGCTCTCATCGTAGTAAGTCAGGGACTCATATGCGGTGTTCAGGAAAATCAGGGATGCGTTGTTTGAGTTGTCCGGCGTGTAGCCCGGGGTTGACGTTGTGTTGTGGGATGCGTACTTCAGAGTTCCTCCGTACTTCGGTTCTGCGCTCTCAGCAGAAGCGCCGGTCGCCATCACGAGGGAAGCTGCCACAGCTGCCACAAGGCCGATCAGTTTTCTTTTCATATCCTTTCCTCCATTAAAAATTTGTATATTACGTTGTACTAAAACGTTGTACTTATCATATTACACAGTTTAATCTTTGTCCATTGACGTTTTTCACTTTTTTCGCATAATTTTTTTGTCGAAAATTAACAAATCTTCGTCATCTTGCATTCACACGATCTTCATCGGATTTCTCAGCATGAAAAAAACAGCCGCACGCGCGACTGTCTTTTCTGGTAATCCATGATTTTATTTTCGTTCTGTCGTCTCTCTCGCATAGAGCTTCGTCTCAAAGTACCGGGTCTTTGCCTCAGAAGTAGGAGAATACATATTCCGGTACAGATAATCACAGCACTCCTCTGCCATCTCTTCAATCGGAATATTGATGACACTTACCGACGGTGCATGGTATTTGCTGTACTGCGGATCACTGTTGCCAATCGCCAGTACGCCTGCCTTTTCCGGGACAAGCCCTGTATCCGCTAATGCTGCCAGTAGTCCAAGTGCAATAGAGTCGGATGCACAGAAAAAGCTGTCCGCATTGATCTCTGCCTGCTTCTCCTTGATCTGTTCACCACATTCATAGCCGCCCCGCACAGAGTTTCCTGCCAGAATCATCCTCGGCTTCGTAATCTCACAGCCAAGCTCCTCCATCCTGTTTCGGAACGCCTGCTCACGTCCGGTCGCTCCCGGAAAATTCTGGGTGCCGTGAATAATCGCAGGTCTGCGGTACCCCTGTGTATACAGATGTTCCGCTGCCATCGTACCGAGCTCACGATCGTCAATATTTACGGAGCTGAATCCTTCCAGGAGACGGTTGTACAGGATAATCGGCACCTGAAAGTTGCTCTCCTTCAAAAATTCCATATCTTTTCCATCCGCATTACCGATAACAGCTGCATGAAACTCTCCACCGGTAAAGCTCGACGCCTCTTTTCGAAGTTCTCCCGTCTGGTATGGATGAATGATAATAGACATGTCCGCGTTCAGTTCTTTTATTTTTTTTTGGAAGCCAAACAGAAAACGGTGCATCATAATGCTTCGGAAGTCGAAATTCCAGAATAATGCGACGACATATTTCTGTGACTCTCCCCGTCGGAGCGTTTTCGCCGATACATTCGGGATATAGTTCAGTGCCTTCATCGTCTCCAACACCTTTTTCTGCGTCGCCTCTGATATTTTGCGTTCCTTCGCTTTTCCATTTACCACAATGGATGCCGTGCTGAGCGACACACCGGCCATCTCAGCCACATCTTTAATACTCGCCATACTTTTCTCCTGTCTTCTGCCTGCGATCTTTCACATATCCGCCTTCCCGCTGATGCCATTTCTTTTTATATGCTACGGTTCGTTGCTTTTATTTTTCATTATACATGGCCGTTTGAAACAGTGTCAATCGCTTTTGGCGTTTTCTGACAAATCTCTCACATCTTCTATATTTGTCCTGTTTTCATGTAGTATTGAAAGTATAACGTTGTACTTTTCGATTGTCAATTAGTCTATTTTTACAAAAGTTTCTGTCTTTTTTGTCGAGTATCACCGAAGAAATCTTTTTACAAAGCGTCTTTCATGCAATATGACAAATTCAATTCTCTGAAACTGCCTCATTACACACAGGCTTTGTGAATATGTTCCTGCTCCAGCTCATTGATCCGTGCCACCTTCTGTGCAGACCCGCCTCCAGCAAAGTCGCACTCCAGCCAGATGTCGACAAGATATTTTGCAAGCTCTGGTCCGACGACCCGCTCGCCAAGGCACATGATCTGCGCATCATTGCTCTTTCTTGCACGCTCTGCAGAAAATGGATCATGGCAGACTGCCGCACGCACCCCCGGCACCTTATTTGCACAGATGCTCATTCCGATCCCGGTACCGCACAGCAAAATACCTCTGTCGTAGTTTCCCTTTGCGATCTCATCAGCTACCCGATAAGCCACATCCGGATACAGCACTACCTCCCCTTTGTTTGCTCCAAAGTCATCCGGTTCAATTCCTTTTTTTCTGAGATGCTCTATGATCGTCATTTTGAGATCATAGGCCGCTTCATCACATCCAATAATCAGCCTCATTTTGTTTCCTCCTCACAGCAATGCTTCCATCGCATCCGCCATCGCGGTCAGAATGATACAGCAGGATGTCGCTCCGGCATCCAGCACACCTCTGGAACGCTCACCGAGCCGGCTGGATCTTCCATATTTTGCTACCATATCTTTGGTAGAGTCTCTTCCGGCCGCCGCTGCCGCCTTCATATCTTCCAGTGCCACTTTCATATCCTGCTGTGTCTCTTCCGCCTTTCGAAGCGCATCGACCGCCGGACTTAACGTGTCAACCAGTGTCTTATCACCTACCTTTGCTTCTACGATTTCCTGCAGTCCGGCAAGCCCGGCTTCCAGCATTGTCCGCAACTCTGTCACACCGATTGTCTCATAGCCTTCCCCCGCAGAAGCCATATCCATAAAAATTGTCCCGTAGATCGGCCCCATCGAGCCACCGATCTCGGAAAACAGAATCGTGCCAAGCGCATCCAGCCCTTCCGTAAAGCTGAGCTCCTCTTCTGCATGGCGCGTTCCAAAAAGGGAAAAGCCCTTGTTCATATTCATTCCATGATCGCCGTCACCGATCAGGCCATCCACCTCTCCGAGGTATGCCTTATTTTCCTGAATCCGTTTTACCATCATTATCAGGATACTTTTTCCATCCGCATTCTGAAATCCGTTCATACACATCCTCCTCTCTAAAGCTGCGTCAGCCCCATGCTTGCCACCGGCAGATCCATAAGTTCCTTCAGCTCCTCATCCAGCTTCATCACCGTGAGTGTCGCGCCCATCATATCCAAGGAAGTAAAGTAGTTTCCAACGTATGCCCGATATGTTTGAATGCCTTTTTCTTTCAGCAGCTGATCGACCTCATTATACAGTACATAGAGTTCCATGACTGGCGTCGCGCCCAGCCCGGATACCAGCACGACCACCTCGTCCCCGGCAACAAACGGGTAATCCTCTGTCACCGCCTGCACCATCCGTTCTGCCATTTTCTTTGCGCTCTCCAGCTCGCACACTTCGATGCCCGGTTCTCCGTGATGACCGATTCCAACCTCCATCGTCCCCGGCCTGATCTCAAAATTCGGATGGCCTACCGCCGGAAGGGTACATGGCGTCAGGCCGATTCCAATGCTTCTGGTCTGATCAATCGCCTTCTGTGCCGATGCAATGACTGCATCCAGATCGCCGCCGAGCGCTGCCCGTGCCGCACCGGCCTTCCACATCAGAATCTCACCGGCCACACCTCTGCGCTTTTCTCTCTGATCTTTCGGTGCAGATGCCACATCGTCATTTGCCACAACAGTCTTAATTGTGAGGCCCTGCTTTTTCGCCATCTTCACCGCCATCTTTACGTTCATATTATCGCCGGAATAATTTCCGTAAAGGCAGGCCACTCCTTTTCCCTGATCCACTGCCTTGGCTGCATCCAGAAAGGCTGCCGCCGTCGGGGACGAACAGATCTCCCCTACTGCTACCGCATCGCAGAGGTTCTTTCCACAGTACCCGATAAATGCCGGCTTGTGTCCGGAGCCTCCTCCGGTAATCACGCCCACCTTTCCTTCCGGAATATTTTTTGCTTTGATAACTCGCGGATTCTCTGTCGCTTCCACCAGATCAGCATGTGTCTTCAGAAATCCCTGAAGCATCTCATCTACGATCATATCCGGATCATTTAATATTCTCTGCATTCTTACTTTTCCCCCTCTTTTTCTGGAACCAGTACTACCTTCAGTGCTCCGTCTTTTGCTGTTTTTGCGATCTCAAAACCTTCCTCCCAGTCTTCCAGGGCAAATTTGTGGGTGACTACTCCAGCGGTCGGAAGCTTATCATTTCCGATCCATTCGATGACCGTATCATAGCAGAACGGACTTAAATGCGAACCGAGCAGCTCCAGCTCTTTTCGATCCGAAATAATGCTCCAGTCTACGGTTACCGGCTTTCCAAATACCGAAAACTCTACGAAACGGCCCATCTTGCGGATGGCGTCGAGTCCCTGCTGTACACTTGACGGATGGCCGGTCGCCTCAATGTAAATGTCACAGCCGTAGCCGCCTGTCATCTCTTTGATCTTTGCCACCACATCTTCTTTCGCCGGATTCATCACGATATCCGCACCAAATTCTTTCGCTTTCTTCAGCCGCTCTTCATTCATATCCAGCACAACAAAGCACTTCGGATTGGCCTGACGGATTGCACCTACCATGCCAAGCCCCAGCGTCCCTGCCCCGGAGAGCACCACAAAATCTGTGGTCGTGACCTTCGCTCTCTCCACACAGTGAAATGCGCAGGCATACGGCTCAATCAGCGCTGCTTTCTCCAGCGGCATATCTGCCGGAACGAGGTACGGGATCGCTTCCTTCGTAAGTCTTACATACTCGGCCATTCCGCCATTTACATTCTTCTGGAAACCGAACAGGTCATGCTTTTCGCACATCCAATGTCTTCCTGTCTTACAGAACATGCACTCGCCACACGGAACGATCTGCTCCGGGCAGATGCGGTCTCCGATCTTCCAGTTTCCCTTTACGTTTGGCCCCATCTCCACGACCGTGCCGACAAACTCATGTCCCGGAATCATCGGTGCCTTAATGTATTTTGGCTGCCCGTCCAGTCCCCAGAAGCTTGCCGCACCTGCATAGGCTTTCACATCCCCGGCACAGATTCCGCACGCCTCGACCTTCAGGATCATCTCTCCTTCTCCCGCATGTGGCGTATCTACGATCTCAAACTGATAGTCACCCGGTGCATATGCTACAATTGCTTTCATTTTCTCTGGTAATTTACTCATTGTTTCCGCTCCTTTTGTAAATGTATTTTACATAAGTATAACGTTGTACTTTATGTTTGTCAATTAGCATGGATTACCAATAATGCATACTGATTTTTGTTTAGAATCACAGAAAAAAGGATTTTGCATTCCTTTTGAAGCATGCTACAATACAGAAAGCATTTCATGATTGCAGCATTCAGGGAGAATCTTATGAAGTCACTTACTACAGCAGATGTAAAAATAAAAAATACCGAACGGATTATCCGGTATATTTACGAACAAACATGTACCAGCCAGCAAATGATCTGCACCGCACTGCAGATCAGCCGGCCGACCGTCATTCCAATTCTGCGGGAACTGGAGGATAAAGGGATTATTGAAAAGCAGGGCTTCTTTCAGTCCACCGGCGGCCGTAAAGCTGCCGCCATTTCTTTTTGTGCAAATTTCCGGGTTGCAATCGGGCTGGAACTCCGTGCCGAATACTATGAAATTGTCGCTCTTGATCTCTATGGAACGACACTGTCCCAGACCCGCATCCGCACGCCGTTTCAGAATGTGGATGCCTATTATGCTGTTGTATGCGCACAAGTCTCCGGATTTATTGCGCAAAACGCACTTGCTCCGGACCACATTCTCGGCATCGGTATTGTCCTTCAAGGACTGATCTCCGCCGATGAGACCTGCGTGACCTATGGAAAAATCCTGAACTGTACCGGACTTACAACCGAGCCCTTTACCTCCCGCCTGCCCTATCCGTGTAAGTTCTTTCACGATGCGGAATCCGCAGCTACAGATGAGCTCTGGCAACGTCCTGCACTGACCAATGCACTGTACATGAATATCCGCAGCCATGTCAGCTGCGCGATCATCGTGAACCGGACTTTTTTAAAGGGTACGGAATTAAAAAGCGGCGTTTTTGAACACATGACTCTGGTTCCGGACGGACGCCCCTGCTACTGCGGACACAAAGGCTGCATGGAAACTTATTGTTCCACACAGCCTCTATCGGATGTCTATGGTGATTTGGATCACTTTTTTTCAAAGCTCCGCTCCCACGATCCGGAAGCAGAAAAAAATTGGAGGGTCTATCTGAAGTTTCTTGCATCTGCAATTAATAACCTTCATATGTTTATTGACTACCCAGTCATTCTGGGCGGGCAGTTGGCCTGTTACCTTACGGAGCCGGATCTCGACATCCTGCATCAACTGGTCTATGAGAATACGGCATTTCCCACCAGCTCACGCTTTATTTCAATCAGTCATTGTACGGAATCCCCCATCGCGCGCGGTGGTGCCATCCCGTATCTGAAACATTATCTGACAGAACTGACCGGCAGTTGATCCTTCCCCGGCATTTTACAGCACCGCCACTGCCTTTTGCCATCGCTCCAGCTTTGCATTTCTTCGATCCGGAGCCATCTTAGGGGCATATACGGCCTTCTCTTTTCGGCTGTTCAGCTGGGTCTCCGAATACAGTCCATACCCAAGTCCGGCAAGCAGCACAGCGCCCATTGCCGAGAGTTCTTCGGTCTGTGATACGCTGACTGCTACATCAGAAAAATCGCTCTGCAGCTGCATCAGATAAGCATTACCGGTCGGAC
>JAQXGF010000107.1 GCA_029006155.1 Lachnospiraceae bacterium | reverse complement strand
GTCTACCAATCAGGTTCTTTTCGTTGTATAATGAGTTTGTCGTACAGGGTCACTTTCCTTTGTAATAGTTGTCGCAAACTTATTATACATCAGAAAGTCCCTGTACGATATTTTTTATTCAAAAAGTTGTAAAGTGGTGTTCAGTAATTATTTTTCGCTTATTTACTCGACTTAATCAAAACAGGCAGTAATTTTATGCCTGAAATGACATAAAACTACTGCCTGTCTCACTCTTATCCTAACGGCCTAACATCCAAACGCCGTGCGCGCCTTCTCCAGTCCTTCCCCGAGCACATCCATCGTCCGCTCATACGAATCCGCCGGCTGATCGCCAAGATCGGTGATCCCGGTCTTTTCCGGAAGCGCATCTACATCATCCAGCGGAAGGATATAATATTTCGATCCATTGTTCTGGAACCGGTAGACCCAGGTCGGCAACAGATCGATCCCTGAGATATCCACCGTGCCATTCGTATTCTGATGCAGGGAAAGTGTGACCATCACACCGTCCTCGGTATGTCCGGTCGGCATCTCATCCATCAGGTATGTTCGCTGATTCGAAAGTGCATTCCCAACGGAAAAGATGCAGAACATCTGCCTCTTTCCATCCGCACTCTGAAAGACATCGATCGGCTGCAGACAGTGCGGATGCCCGCCAATCAGTGCATCTACGCCAAGGTCACACAGTTTTTGTGCAATCTCCCGCTGCTGATCAGATTCCTTTAGCTGGTACTCCGTACCCCAGTGGAGATTCGCCACGATAAACCGCGCGCCCTCCTTTTTCATCTCCTGAATCCTTTCATCAGCCTCAGTATAAAAATCGTCCAGCGCATCGTAATCAAACGTATTGATCAGCCCCACATCATCCGCGCTGACCGGAATGCCATTGATATCCACGCCACTGCCTTTTGTCTCATATACATAATCCAGAAAGCCGACCTTTATCCCCTGAACATCCGCAATATAATAGGGCTTGTCCTCGACCGTCTCGCGCACACCGGTATAGGCGATCTGATTTTCCTCATAAACTTCCATGGTCCGGTGAAAAGAAGCCGAAAGCCCGTCATATACATGATTCGTTGCCAACATCTGCAGGTCTACGCCACTGTCCCGCACATTTTTTACAATCGCATCCGGGGACTTAAAATTCGGGTAGCCGGAATAATCCGATCCCGATAAAGTTCCTTCGAACTCACAGGTCATAAAATCCGGCGCGCTGTAATATGGCGTAATATATTCGAAAATCGACGAAAAATCATAATTGCCATTCGCATCCGGATAAGAGCTGATAAACGGTGAGTGCAGCAACACACAGCCGGTGCTTCCAAGCGTCGCATCGGCTTCTGCATAAACGGCCACCTCTTCCGTCTCTGCCTCCGTCTGCACTACCGCTGCACTTTGTCCTGTTGACGCGGGCTTTTTCAGACTGTGTACCACCCGTCCGCCGATCGATCCTGCCAGAAGCAGGAAAAAAACAGCGCCTGCTCCGATTCCAATTCCGGTCATCAAACGCCGCTTTTTCTCTCTTTCTACATATGCTTCATACTGCGCTGGTGTCATCGTCTTTTTCAGATGCTCCAGCCAGATCTGTTCCTTTTCTCTTCTGGAACGCGGCGCGCTGTTTTTTTGTGCCTGCCCTCCGGATTTTTTATTGCCTTCATGAAGCGATCCGCTTCTCTTTTCTTCCATATTCGTATCTTCCCACCTGTATCTTCTGTTTTCACTTTCGGTCTCATCTTACACTTTTCCCAGTAAAATACAAGCAAATTTATCTCAATTTTTTAAAGATACTTTTAAATCTCTGTTACGCTTCTCTTTCCTCTCAGCTCTCCAGCGCTTCCAGAAACGCATTCAGTCTGGCCAGAAGCAGGTCGATTTCGATCTCATGTACGGCTGCAGCCTCCTCCAGTGTCTCCATCTGAGAAGACGGACAGCCGATGCAATGCATACCGCCAGCCATAAGTACCGGTGCCAGCCCCGGATTGATGTTGAGCAGTTCTCCGATTGTCATATCCTTTGTGATAGTAACTGATGCCATAATAATTTCCTCCGTTTTCTGTAAATTCGCCTTGCTGACTCTATCATAGTATAGCTTCCAAGAAACGGCAAGCCCGTTTCGTTGAAAAGGCAAGACTAACCCATGTCTCTGCAGAAATACACCCTAAAATGGATTTCACACTTGTCTAATCCGACGTTTTGTATTACAATGAATGAAAGATTTCCAACGAGATCTAATACGTAAATTATAAGGAGGATACGATCATGGCATACGTTATTTCTGATGAGTGTGTAGCTTGCGGAACATGTGCAAGCGAGTGCCCGGCAGACGCTATTTCTGAGGGAGATGGCAAGTACGTTATCGACGCTGATGCATGTCTTGAGTGCGGCACCTGCGAAGCAGCCTGTCCGACCGGCGCTATCTCTGCTGAGTAATTCAAATGTAAACGGATTGCAAAATCCGCCCAAAAAGCAGCTGGATCATTATCATCCAGCTGCTTTTTTACTTTATCCGCTTATGCCATCCTATATTTGTATCGTGTATTTTTACTGTTTTCCAAAACACCGCTCCAAAAATGTGCGAATCCAGCGCTTTTTCTTCGCTTCACGCTCTGCGGCAGCCTCCTCTAAAGCGGACTGATACAATTCAAATAGATTTGCCGCCTCCTCCTGAATCGTCTCGCAGAGTACTTTTTCCAGTTTTTCATTCTGCTCTTCCACGACTTCTGCGATCAGCCGTTTCAGGATCGCTTCAAATCGGCGCATGTTTTCTTTTTTCTCATCCGGGATGATCTCGTAGAGCGGCGGCTCAGATTCTTCTGAAGGGTCGTCCGCATCCTGCGCTTGATCTCTTTCTGTCCGGTTCAGGTCGTCCGCTATTTTTCTCGTAAAATCTGCAAGCTTTTCTTCTCGTTTGTCCTGTATATTTTTCTCCTCGCCAAATCCATATTCCTTTTTTTCACCTGAACACGCTTCTATCTGTGCCCCTGTCTCTAATGTTTTATCAGCCTGTACAATCTCCTTTGGTGGCTGCAGCCGGTCCAGTTTCCAGACACTTCTTGCAATCTGATTCGCTTCCTGCCCGTCTTCTGTTTCGGAGTCTTCCGCCCGATCCTTCAGCTTCTCTTCCCCTTCAAACAGCAGCCGGATCGCCTTCAGCTGAATACCGCAGTCCTTCAGCTCCTTCGTGCGCCGGAACAGCTCAATGTCACGTTCTGAATACATGCGATGTCCCTGCGCGCTTCTTCCGACCGGGATATGCAGCTCCTCCTCCCAGTAACGCAAAACGTGCGACTCTACACCGACGAGCCGCACTGCTTCTGATACAGAATATTCTTTTTCTCCCATAAATCCTCTCCCCTTTTTCCATCCGGTATCTTATGGCATTTTATGCCGGGCGCTGTGGCATTTGATACATATATATGCGGGGGAGAGGGGAAATAGAACTGTTATACGTTTTTCATGCGGGCGTTCTGAGCAGGCCACAGATCCGTTTGCTTCGCAAACTATCCGCTGCTAAAGCAGCTCCTATCTGTGGCTGATGGGCGTCCCGCCCATCCCAAGGTGCCAACATAGCCCTTCGCAAATAAATTTGCTGCGGTCTATCCAGGCACCTTGCTGTTGCTCAGAACTGTTACTTCTTCATATTTGCGAACTTGGTGTATCTTGGGAGCCATGCCAGCTCTACGGTTCCGATCGGGCCGTTTCTCTGTTTGGCGATGATGACTTCGGCCACATCCTTTTTCTCGGTGTCGTGATTGTAGTAGTCATCGCGGTACAGGAACATGACGACGTCCGCGTCCTGCTCGATCGCTCCCGACTCACGCAGATCAGAAAGCATCGGCCGGTGATCCGGACGCTGCTCTACCGCACGGGACAGCTGAGACAGCGCTACCACCGGCACCTGCAGCTCACGCGCGATCTCCTTTAGAGAACGGGAGATATCCGAGATTTCCTGCTGACGGGACTCGGATCTGCGACTGCCCTGCATCAGCTGCAGGTAGTCGATCATGATAATACCGAGATTGTGCTCCAGTTTGTATTTTCTGCATTTGCTGCGGAGCTCTGAGACAGAAATACCCGGCGTATCATCGATGATCAGATTGGAACGTCCGATCACGCCGGCTGCCTCGATCAGGCTGGACCAGTCGTTATCACTCAGATTACCGGTACGGAGGATCTGAGAATCAACTCTGGACTCCAGCGCAAACAGACGGTTCACGAGCTGCTCCTTGGACATCTCGAGGCTGAAAATCGCTACCGTCTCATTGCTGCGGAACGCCATATATTCTGCAATGTTCAGTACAAATGCCGTCTTTCCCATAGAAGGACGAGCCGCGATCAGAATCAGATCCGACGGCTGAAAGCCGGATGTCTTGTAATCCAGATCGATAAAGCCCGTCGGCATTCCGGTCACACTTCCCTTCATCCGGCTGGCCGCCTCAATCTTATCCAGCGCGTTGAGCACGACATCTTTGATCGGAACAAACTCATCATTTGTCTTTCGCTGCAGCACCTGGAAAATTTTCTTCTCCGTGTCCTCCATGATCTCCTCTACGCTGTCTTTTCCCGCATAGCACGCGGAGGCGATCTCTTCATTTACCCGGATCAGCCTGCGCAGGGCTGCCTTCTCCGACACAATTTTTGCATAAGTGCCTACATTTACTGAGGTCGGAACCTTCGTGATCATATCCCGGACAAATTCCAGGCTGCTGATCTCCGGCGGCACATCCTTCTCCTTCAGCCGATTCTGCAAGGTGATCAGATCGACCGGGACATTCTCGGTATACAGCTCCACCATCGCTTCAAACAAAATCCCGTACTGCTTCTGGTAAAAATCATCCACCGTCAGAATTTCAGACGCAATCGTGATCGCATCCCGATCCATCAGCATCGCGCCAATGACGGACTGCTCTGCTTCTACATTGTTTGGCATGACCCGTTTCAGTAATTCATCTGCCACAATCTATTCCTCCTAAACAAACGGAGAACGCCTCCGCCTCGTGACTCCAAAACCGGATCGCTGCTCCAGAAACGCTCCGGCCAAATGGTCAAAATATAACCAGACTACACAGCTTCCTGCAAAGTCTGGTTATTCTGTGTCATTGCTGATCCGTTACCGGAATCTTTTTCCTGCACAATGAAACCATAATGGTCCCACTGCCGTATAAACTGCAATGCTTATCCTTCTACCACATGCACCCGCATCTTCGCCGTCACTTTGGTGTGCAGCTTGATACCGATCTCCGTATAGCCAAGCGCTTTCACCGGTGCGTCCAATAAAATCTTTTTCTTATCGATCTCATAGCCGAGCTGCTTCTTGATCTCTTCTGCGATCTCTTTCGTCGATACGGAGCCGAATACCCGTCCGCCTTCGCCTGCCTTTACGGAAACCTTGATCTCTTTGTCCTTCATCTCCTCGGCCAGCTTCTTTGCCGCTTCCAGATTTTCCTTCGCGATCTTCTCTTCATTGGCCTTCTGCAGCTTCAGGTCATTGATATTCTGACCGTTTGCCTCTTTTCCAATTCCTTTTTTCAGCAGCATGTTCCTTGCATATCCGTCGCTGACATTTACCACATCACCCTTTTTCCCAAGTGCCTTTACATCCTGTAATAAAATAACCTTCATAATTAAATCGCTCCTTCTTTTGTCATCTGTGTCAGTACTTCTTTCAGCTTCACCCTTGCGCCCTCCAGATCGGTATCCTTCAGCTGTGCGCCGGCGATATTCATATGGCCTCCACCGCCAAGGCGCTCCATGATGATCTGAACATTTACCTCATCAATCGCACGGGCGCTGATATAAATTTTCCCTTCGTATTCGGTCAGTACAAAGGATGCCTTTACACCGACAATATTCAGCAGCTCATTCGCTGCCTGCGCGCCGACGACCGTCGGGCTCTCCAGACCTTCACTCGGACAATTACTGATCGCATAGCAGCCCATGAACGCCTCTGCATGCCGGACCGCCTCCGCCTTTGCCTTGTAAGTCTCCATATCGCTGCGGAATGCCTTGCGCACGCGCGTCACATCCGCGCCATATCTTCTTAAAAACGCTGCCGCTTCAAATGTGCGCATTCCGGTCTTTGCGACAAAATTGTTCGTATCAATGATGATACCGGCATACATGCAATCAGCCTCATACGGCTTGAGCTTCGTCTCATCATCATAGTACTGCAAGATCTCGGAAATCATCTCGCAGGCGGAAGATGCCGACGGTTCAATGTAGGACAGGGAAGCATTTTCGATCTTCTCCGTTCCCTGCCGGTGATGATCCAGCACGACAATCGTCTTCGTCAGATACAGAATCTCCTCGCATTCTACGATACTTGGGCGGTTCGTATCGACTACGACCACGACCGTATTCTGATTTGTCAGCTCGATCGCTTTCTCATGTGTAATAAAAATGTTCTCATAAGCCTCATCACTGGACTTTAGCATATTGACCCATGGACGGATGCTGCTGTTGATCTCGCCGAGCACGATATGCGCCGGCTTATCGACCTGCATTGCCGCGCGGCAGACACCGACACAGGCACCTAAGGAGTCAATATCCGTCATCTGATGCCCCATGACGATCACACGCTCACGGGACGCAATCATTTCACGCAACGCCTGCGACTTTACACGCGCCCGTACTCTGGTATTTTTCTCAGAGTGCTGCGTCTTGCCACCGAAAAATGCCATCTTGTCGTAGTCCTTTACGACCGCCTGGTCGCCGCCTCGCGCCAGCGCCATCTCCATCGCCACACGGGCCGCCTCATAATTCTGTGCATATCCGCCACAGTTCATACCGATTCCGATGCTGACCGTCACTGCGATGGAATTCCCGATGTTCACGGTCTTGACATCTTCCAGCACGGAAAAACGATCCTCTTCCATCGTATCCAGACTCTTGCGGTTGATGACGAGCAGGTACTTATCCTTTTCCAGCTTCTTAATCAGCCCGTCCGCTGTCGCAACGTACTTCGTGATCCGTCGGTCTACGAGCGCCTCCAGCATGGATCTGCGCACTTCCTCCACGCTCTCCATCGCCTCATCGTAATTATCCATATACAAAAGTCCGACTACCGGATTCTGCTCATAAGCCTCTTTCTTATACTCGGAAAGCTCTGTAATATCAAACAGGCACAGCGCCACTGCAAAGCACGAACCGGAAATCCGTTCCACCACTGCACTGTCATCAATCAGCTCTTCAAACGGAATCCGCTTCATGCTCACGCGGTACTTCCGGTCTGCATATTCGATTTCGACCTCGCGTTCCTCCGAATCCAGCGGAAAATGTGCCGAATTCAGCTGCGAAAAAACCGTCGAAATATTTCCGTGATAACTGTCACTCTTTCCAGTCAGCTGACACATCGCATCGTTCATGCGCAGGATCTTCCCGTCTGCCTGGACCAGGCTGTACGGGACAACAAAATCCTTCAGCATGTCCTGCTCGATCTCACTGTATTTGCGCGAGAAATCCAGCAGCTCTGCAAGTACCTTCGGCCGGTAATACATATCCAGGCCAAGGATCGTCAGATATACCATAACCGTAAAGCCACCGACAATCGCTCCGGCTAATGTATTGATATAAAGTACCACTGCCGTCAGCACGAGCAGCAGCAATGTCAGAAAAATACACCAGTACCAGTGACGCATCAGCTTACCACTGTATTTCATCTGAGATTTATTTTTTGATACGTCGTGATCCATCTCGTCGTCAACCTTCCTGTTTTGTGTACTGTGGGTGGGTAGCTTTTTATGTGTTCTATACCGGGCGTCCCGCACAGCCTCCGGCAGCACCTTACGCGTTCTGTACCGGACGTTCCGCACAAGCCACAGGTCTACGCTCCGCTTCGGTCGGCGCTAAACGAGTCCCACTGGGACTCAGCGCCGCTTGCTTCGCAAGCTATCCGCTACCGCACGCGGTAGCTTTTGTCTGTGGCTGAGGGGCGTCCCGCCCCTCACAGCCTGGCTCACACAGCCTCCGGCAAATAAATTTGCCTCCACCTGTCTGAGCCAGGCTGTCTTGTGCGGAACTGATAAAATTCATTCTACCACACTCTTTAAATGAAGAAAAGTATTTTATGCCTCTATCATGTTCCGGATGTTCTGCATTTCTTCATCCAGAGAGGTGATTGCATCAGCGCAGACGCGGAGGCGCTCCGTGATGACTTCCTCATTTTTTACATCTTTCTTATAGCGCAGCTTATGATCCACACTTGCCCAGAAATCCATTGCAATTGTGCGGAACTGTACCTCGACCTTCACAAAGGTCTTTCCCTCTTTTAAAAACACCGGAACTTCCAGAATCTGATGGAGGCTGCGGTAACCGTTTGGCTTCGGGTTCTTGATGTAGTCTTTCGTGCGGATGAGCTGAATATCGTCCTGCTCAATCAGAAGGTCCGATAAATGATAAATATCCTCCTGAAACGCGCAGACCACCCGGATCCCTGCCACATCATAAAGGTTCTCCTCGATCGTGCGTTCCAGATCTTCCTCGTGAAGCTCATAGCCCCTGCGCACCAGCTTCTCCATAATGCTCTCCGGGCTTTTTAAGCGGCTCTCAATCGACTCAAACGGATTGCGGTCATACTGAAGTGAAAATTCTGCATTGAGCACTTTCAGCTTCGTCTCCACTTCCATGATTGCACACCGGTATTTATTCATCATTTTCATGAACTTTTTTCCGGTCTCCAGCAGCTCTATATAACGATACATGTCTGTACTTTTAATTCCTGTCTCCAATTCCTTATCCCTCCAATACGGTCGGATCTTCTCCGGCCTACCCCTCTACTATACCACAAGAAGAAGGGACTGTCACTCAAAACCCGAGCGCAGTCCCGATTCTCTATTCAATCGCACTTTTTGTTAAAATAACTTTATACTCCTGCATTCCTCCATGCTTCTCTTAGCGCTGAAATTTCCCGGAAAGCGTCAGAAACGGACCGTTCTCTTCCTTCTTCCATATCCTCAATGCCTTTGTCCAACCGGCAAAATAAATTCGCTTTTTTCAGCTCCTCTTCTGTAAAAACAATCTCTGCCATCCTCTTCATTCTTTTTCACCCCGCCATATTTTTGTTATAACAAGCGTCCATATGCTCCTTCTTGCACAGCTTAACATAAATATTTACGGAGAGCAATCCCTTACATCCGCTTCTGCATCCAGCCTCTCCTACGCAGAGCCAGGCCGACCCCCGCGGCAAAGATTCCGGCAGAAAAAAGCAGCACAAGCATCCATCCCCCAAGAGGTATCTCATCTCCGGTCTTCGGCGGTGTCTCGCGATCCGGCTCTTTTTCATTCTGCACTTTCTGCAGTACCTTTACGATCTCGGTACGGTCATCTTCATATACAAAGCGAACCTTATATTCCTGCTCGTCCTTCTGATAGCCTACCGGTGCTTTTGTCTCCACAAGCGTATACGTCTTTTCTTTGTCGATCCGGCCGTTCGCGAATGTCGCGATCTCCAGCACGCTGCTGACTGCCTCACCGTTCTTATCCGTCACGAGCTCTTCCAGCACCTTCCCGTCTGCATCCCGCAGTTCAAAGTGCGCGCCTGCCAGCAGCTGATCCGTTTTTTTGTCACGTTTTTCGACCCGGAGCTGTCCCATGGCATGTTTGTCAAACATATGCACCGGCTGCACTTCTCCGGTGTTCTCGACGGTAAATGTCACGTCCTCTGCGACTACATAACCAAACGGTGCCGTCTCCTCACGCAAGGTATACGTGTGTCCGATCTCCAGTCCCCGGATGCTGTGCGGCTTCTCCCCGGATGTCCACGTATCGACGATATGTTCCTGCTCATCAAATACCGTCAGCTTCGCCCCTGGAATTTCCGCACAGTCTGTCACATCCTGCTTCGAAATCTCCATCGTTGTCTGGATGTCAGAAACCGTCAGATAAAGAACATTGCTTCCATCCTGCCCTGCTACCAGCTCCAGCTCCTCTCTGCCGCCGGTCTGCTCTGCTACCTTTTCCGGTATGCCAGCCCTGAGGTCCATTTCCACTGGTGTCTCATCCTTTACATAGCCCACAGGCGCTTCCAGCTCTTTCACATAATAAAGTCCAAACGGCAGATCAGCATCAAACACCGCTTCTCCACTCGTATCCGATACCGCGACGGCTACCTGCTGATCTTTTTCACAAAGCACGGTTCCTTTCGCATCCAAGAGCGTCTCCCCTGCATATAAACCGAATTTTCCACCAGCCAATGGTTTTTTCGTCTCTTTATCCACTTTCCGGGCACCGATTTTCCACCGTCTGCGGATATTTTCGATCACTGCCTGCCTCTGCACGACTGGCTGCTTTGCTCCCTCGTATGCAAGGCATACCTGCACGCCTTCGGAATCCTCCAGATAAGTATCCGGCGTATTTTGCTCAAAAAGCCGATACACACCAAGCGGAAGGTGTTCAGAGATAGCATGTCCCGCTTCGTCCGTCGTGATCTCTGCCACTTTTGTGCCTTTTTTGTACAAAACTCTGCGGTTGCCGTCATCATCCCTCTGTCCGTCCGGTGTCAGGATATCTTCATCCGCCACAATGGAAAATGTGATTTTCTGCAGAGGAAGCACCGTATAAGTAAAGTTATCCACAAATCCAGTCAGCTTCTCTCCGGTTTTCAACACTTCAATGATTCCATCCACAGGCTCATCCACCATTTCCAGCTCAATCAGCGGATCACCACTGATCGGATCCACCCGATAAGCCATGTCATCTGAAATCGTAAATTCAATCGTCTCTTCTGACAACACATATCCATCCGGCGCTTCTGCCTCCTCCAGACGATACTCGCCCGGTCCAAGCTTCTCCGGTAAAGTCAGCCTTCCTGTCTCATTTGTATAAAAAATGTGGATCCGCCCGTTATCCGGATAGGAAGACGCCTGCTCCACGTAAGCTTCCTTCTGCTTATCCCAGATACGGAATCCCGCACCCGGAATCAGGATCGGCTCCTGTGTCCGCGCATCTTTCTTTGTGATATTCAGCCGAACCATAAACAGGTCGTCCATAAACACCTGCCACGGCTGCGGTTCGTTCGGGTGATGCTCGGAAATCACTACGACAAAGTCCTTTACCGGCTTGTGCTGGGATGGAACCGTCGTCTCCCGAAACAGGTAAGTACCATATGGCATCGCAATCGTACGCAGATAGCCCCGCTCATCCGTAAGCAGCTCCGTCTCACCCTGATCGCCAAGTACGACCGGTGAAATCCCTTCCGTCACATAATTGCCAGCCGTATCTTTCCGCAAATCCGAAATCAGCCATGCCGTAAAGCCCGCACCAGAAAGCGGCTGCGGATTCGTACTGCCGTCGTTCGACACTTTCAAAAGCTGGAACGGCTGCTTTTTCACCTGATCTGCGACCGTCAGCTCACAGCGAATGATCCCGTCTGCATCCGGCTCCTGATCTGCAGTAAGCGTTACTTCATATTCCGTGTCATCCCGTACATACCCCACCGGAGCCTCCAGTTCCTTCACATAGTAGCGTCCCGGATATAAATCCGTAACCCCTGCCCGTCCGGAAGCATCGGTCGTAAGGACCGTCACCTGATCGCCGGCATGGTAAAGCATACTGCCCCTGCCATCTGGATGTGCGATGTCTGCCCTTGCAAACAGTCCGTATTTGGCTCCTTCCAGAGAGGCATCCCCCTGTGGGAGTGCTTCTGCCGTCTCCAGATCCACCTTCTGAAGCCGCAGGGAAGCGCGCAGACGCTCCTCCATACATTCGGCTGTCATCTCCTGAACTTCCATTTCCGGCCGATCTTCAAAAGAGAACTCATACTTCCATGCCTGATTTAACTGATACCCGACAGGTGCCGTAAGCTCACGCACGAAATAACGGTATCCGCACGGTAAATCGACGGAAAAAGCTGCCAGTCCATTTTCGTCCGAGCGCGCCATACCAAGCAACGTCTGTGGCTGTACCAGCGCCGTACCATTCCAGTCCCGGATCTCTTCCTGCGCAAACACACCAAATACAGCCGAAGCGACTCCGTTCTTCGTCTCGCTGTCCTTCTTGTTCACCTGAAGTGACAGACGCTGACGGCGATTGCGAACCGTCACCGGTGTCACGGTCACTTCCTTCCGCTGATCTTCTGCCTTCAATTCTACCGGAATTTTTGTACCGTCACTCACCATATGCGCCGGTGCACTTCGCTCGATCAGATAGTAACTTCCCGGATAAAGCTTTCCGCTGATCGCATAGCCATCATCCCCGGTCGTCAGTCCGCCTTCGACGAGCGCATCCTTCTGATATACATCCGCACCCCTTGCATTCTTTACGGTATCTGCTGCATACAGATCAAACACGGCTCCGGATAATGCCCGCACCTCATAGCAAAACTGTACACCGTCTTCGCCGATCTGTGCTCCGGTCAGCAATTCTCCCTCTTTTTTTATCTGAAGCTGTGTCATCTGTACCTGATCGGTCAGCTCCAACTGCACCTCTGCCTGTGCAGATGCCTGAATCGGATAAACCTTCTCATCCACACAGTATCCGGCTGGCGAAGTCATTTCTTTCACATAGTAGGTATCCTGTGTCAATTCCAGATCTTCAAGCTTTGCAACACCATTCGAATCGGTCTTCGGGAACTGTGCCACGAGCATGCTGCAGCCCTCATCCGCATATAATCCATACACGGCATCCGCTACCCCGGCCTGATCTGCCGCATCTCTTTTTTGCAAGGACACCCCAAAATATGGTGCATACGCAGAAGCAGTCACCGTGCGTATCTCCGGGTGTACCATGGTCGTCTCATCCATCGACAGGTAGGTGACATACTGACGCTTTACACTGCTGTTCACCGGTACATACCACCAGCCTCCATACTCCTCACAGCTTACCTCCAGCGTCGCCCCGACCGTCGTCCGCTCCCGGCTCATCTTCCGGTATGCCTCATCGGTCGCTGTGAACCAGAAAGGCGACAGCAGATCTCCTGCATCCTTTTTTACGATGCTCACGCCGTCCGGAAGTGTCCCCTGTGGTGTCAGAGCCGCATCGACAATCCGCTTCGGCAGATTCGAAGTGCAGACAAAATCGGCCTGCGTCCGCCAGGTGCCATCCGGCTGCTGCACCCACGTATCCTGTGTCGACGGAGAAATGCTGCAGGTCACTTCCATCGTCTGGTTGTTATCTGCACTGACCTGTACCGTATCTGCATAGGCATCCGCTACCATCTTGTAGGCCAGATCATAAACCTTCGTATCCATCGACTTTTTCAGCTTCTTCTCGATCGAGGTCTCCCGCCCCTGCTGATAGTTGATGATATGTATCGCGATCTGCGTGATGTAGTAATCCTTCTTCCAGTCACCGGCAGAATACTTGGAATTGTGTGCCGTACTGCCGCGATACCGGCACCCATTATACAGGCAGTACGTGATCTCCTTTGAAAAAGAACCATCGCCAGACGGCTTGTATGCCTCATTCTCCGGAGCCTCCCTCGTATTGTAAACGCAGTAAGCCGCCACGGTCTTGCCGCCCGTGCTCATCCCATGGTTCGTCACATATTTAAAATAGCATGGAAAATCCAGATAATGCAGGATCAGAGAATCATCCCGCTTTACCGTCGGATTCCCAGCCCGGCTCATTCTGGATGCTCCAAGCCGACGCATCGGGCCGTCCTGCCAGTATTCATAAAAATCCGGGAGTGCCGCTTCACTCTCACTTTCCGTATCGGATTCTGACTCCGTCTCCTCCGCCACATCCGATTCTGACTCCATCTTCCCAGCCACATCGGATTCCGGCTCTATTTTCCCGGTCGTATATCCGGTATCCGCCTCTGTCTCGTCCATATCAGAAGGCTCGCTCTGACCATTCTCATCCGGCATTTCATCCGACTGATTTGTCTGATCTGTTTCCGGAGACTCTTTGTCCGGTTCTCGATCCATGCAGGAATCTTCTGACGTATTTTCCTTCGCATCTGCAACACCAGCGTCGTTCTGTTCGCTTCTTTCGGCATCTGCAACAGCAGAAGTATCTGACCTGTCGCCGCCGGCACCTGCGATATCCAAAGTCTCAGACTTCGCTTCTCCCGTATCCACCTCACCGGAATGCTCTTCTGCATTTCCTTCATAAAATTCTGTTGATCTCTCTGCCGTCTGCACATATCCCTGTTCCTCCGCATTTACATACGACGTCACCGGTGTGAGACACATCATTCCGGCTGCCAGTATCCCGGCAAGACCTCTCATCCATGTCTTTCTCTTCATAAATCCGTCTTCCCTTTCTTTTTGGTAGCACAAAACCACCCCAGACCAGAGGAAATCTCATCCACTCTCTTCTGCGAAAATCTTGCCTGACCATTTGCTTACAGGGAATTATGCGTATGCCAGAGATCTTTAGATGTTACGTGTAGTTTATCACTTTTTGATAGATATTGCAAGCATTTTTATTTTATTATCTATTTAAACTATTCATATTATTTATAATATCGCTTACGTCCTATACGATTTTGCATCCTGTGGGAGGATGGGGCGTACTGTCGTAAATTTAAAAAGTAATCGCATAAAACTGCATCTTCATATAGACTTTCTGCATCTTTTCTGCTATTCTCATTATAAATTTTACGTGTGAATACAAAAATTCATACAGCCCGAAAGCATCATAGGGCTCCGGGCTGGGAGGGGAGAAATCAGATGGGTGACGTGAAATTATATCGAAAACGAGTGATACCAGAAGAATGTCTGCTTCTTGATAAAGATGTGATCCTCTACCGGGATCCGGAAGTGATTATTACAAAGTGGAACACGATTCACCCGAAGAAAACACTGCACCACGGATATTCGTGCTATTTTATGGACCGGGGATTTAAGGTCAGCAAATTTTATGACCACGATGGCAATCTGATCAGCTGGTACTGTGACATCATCTGCCATACCTACGATCCGGAGACGGAGACCTATGTCTTCACCGACCTGCTTGCAGATGTCATCGTCTACCCGGATGGCTTCGTACGCGTCGTAGATCTGGACGAGCTGGCCGATGCGTTTCGGGATCAGCTCATCACAGCCGAGCAGATGCAGATGGCACTGCGCCGGCTGGACAAGCTGCTCTCCCTCATTTATAAGGGAGCGTTCCCGAAGTTGCAAAAATATATCGAAGACTATGAAGCCGTAGATCTATAAGCTTCCCACTCCGGATATTCGATCTTCACGAGCCGCAATCCCTGTGGCGGTGCGGTCTCCCCGGCACGCCCCCGGTCTTTTGCGGCCAGAATATCCGGAATCTCCTCCGGCGCGATCATCCCGCCACCGACCCTAAGCAGGGTACCGGTGATGATGCGGACCATGTTGTAGAGGAATCCGTTGCCACGGATGCGCAAGGTGATCATATCGCCGCTTCTGGTCAGATCCAGCTCATAGATCGTTCGCACGTGGTTCGTCACCTCTTCTTTTTTCGTGCAGAAGCTCGTAAAATCATGCGTCCCGACGAGATAGGCTGCTGCCTTCTGCATCTTTTCCAGATCCAAATCCCAGTAATAAAAAAGAGAATACAGCCGTTCGATCGGATTCGGAAAGCGCCGGTTGCAGATCCGGTATTCGTAAGTCTTGATCGTCTGCTGAAAGCGCGGATGAAAGTCCAGCGGCACTTCGCAGGAATCCTGAATCCGGATGTCTGCCGGAAGCCGCGTATTCATCGCATAGGAGATGCGGTCTGCCGGCATCCGGGCATTCGTATCAAAGACTGCCACATTTCCGTCCGCATGGACACCTGAATCCGTCCGGCTCGCGCCGATGACATGGATCTCCTCTTTTAAAAGCTCCGTGAGGTGCCGGTTGAGCATGCTCTCGATCGTCACCCCGTTCGGCTGCACCTGCCACCCACAGTAGTTGGTTCCATCGTAGGCGACAATCAATTTTACTCGTTTCATTGAATTTTATTTCTCCTCTTCGTTTTGTATATCAGCCAAGTCAAAATCAGCCCTCAGCAGCTTTATATGCTGAAGGCTGATTCTACTCTTCTACCACCGAAGCACCGACGCAATCACCATCTCGATCCCGTTGATCCGGCTCGCGATAAACATTACGAGTACATACAGCAACAGGATCAGATACGCCATATGATCCCGTCTCACATATACGAGCGGCTTCATTTTTGTGCGGCCCTCGCCACCATGATAGCCTCTCGCCTCCATCGCCATCGCCAGGTCATTTGCCCTGCGGAATGCGGAGATGAACAGCGGCACGAGCAGCGGCACCATATTTTTTGCTTTCTGCATCAGATTGCCGGACTCAAAGTCGGCACCGCGCGCCATCTGCGCCTTCATGATTTTATCAGTCTCATCGAGCAGAATCGGGATGAACCGGAGCGCGATCGACATCATCATCGCGATGTCGTGTACCGGGACATGAATTTTCCCGAGCGGACGCATGGCTTTTTCCAGACCGTCCGTGAGGTTGTTCGGCGTCGTCGTCAGTGTCATGACGGACGAACCGACGATCAGATAAATGAGGCGGACCGCCATCGCCACCGCCGTCTCGATACCTTCCCGCGTGATCGTCAGCTTCCAGAAATGGACGACGGGCGTACCCGGAATCAGGAACAGGTTGAAGACAACGGTAATGAGCAACAGCATGACGATCGACTTCAGGCCGCGCACCATAAAGCGAAACGGCACCTTTGAAATGCGGATCACCGCTGCCAGCGCGAGCGTCGCCACAATGTATGCTTCTATGGAATGAAACGCAAACAGGGAGATGATAAACACCATCGTGCCTGCGAGTTTTACTCTTGGGTCCAGTTTATGAATGACGGAATCCGCCGGATAATACTGGCCTATTGTAATATCTCGTAACATATGTTTTCCTTAATCCCTTTACTAAACAAAGCTTCTGAGGATACTCTGTCCTGCCTCTTCCACAGTTGTGGCATCCACATCCACCGACAGACCTCTCTCAGCCAGTTCATGCATCAGATAGGTCACCTGCGGAGCCGCGAGGCCTACGGACTCAAGTTCCTTATAATGACGGAAAATCTCTTTTGGCACATCATCGAACATGACCTGTGCCTGGTTCATTACAATAATACGATCCACATATCTGGCAACATCCTCCATACTATGGGATACCAGAATGACCGTAATGCCGAGTTCCCTGTGCATCTGTGCGATCAGATCCAAGACCTCGTCCCTTCCTGCCGGATCAAGCCCTGCAGTCGGCTCATCGAGAATCAGCACCTCCGGCTTCATCGCCAGAACGCCTGCGATAGCCACACGGCGTTTCTGACCACCCGACAGATCAAACGGAGGCTGATTGAAAAGCTCCTCCGGAAAATGTACATTGTGAAGTGCTTCATATGCGCGAAGCTCTACTTCCCTGCGCTCCAG
>JAQXGF010000106.1 GCA_029006155.1 Lachnospiraceae bacterium | reverse complement strand
ATGAAGATCGGGACGTATCTGGCAGAGCCGAGAAGAAACTATGATAAGATTCCGAAAAAACAGGCGCTTGCGGAGGCAGAAGAGCTGCTGGAAAAGGTAGGGCTGCCGCGTGAGTTTATTGTGCGCTATCCACATGAGCTTTCCGGTGGACAGCTGCAGCGTGTGGCGATCGCAAGGGCACTGGCAATCAGCCCGGAGCTTCTGATCTGTGATGAGGCGACAGGCGCGCTGGATGTCTCGATTCAGAATCAGATCGCAAAGCTTCTTGTGGAGCTGGTCCGGGAACAGAATATGGGATGCATTTTTATCGGGCATGACCTGGCGCTTGTGCGCAGTGTGACCCGGCGGATTGCAGTCATGTATCTTGGCCGGATCGTGGAGCTTCTGGACAGTGAGGATCTCGAGGCGAGTTGCCGGCATCCATATACGAAAGCGCTGCTGAATTCCGTATTTGATGTGTATTGTGATCAGAATGAGGAGATTCAGCTCTTAAAAGGCGAACCGCCAAGTCCGCTGCAGATGCCGGAGGGCTGTCCGTTTGCACCGCGGTGTCCAAAATGCACAGAAGAGTGCAGAAAACAGGTGCCAGAACTGCAGACGGTAGCGGAAGGACATACCGTGGCATGCCATCATGCATAGCAAATGGGAAAAGAAGAACGCTCTCGCGGGAGGCAAAACCGGAATGGGACGAAAAATTCCGAGGTGCTCCTGCGGGAGCGTTCTTTATTTTACAGAGTGGGATAAGCGCCGGAAGGTGTGGATAAATCTAAAAAATTCAGGTAGTGCGGTTGAAAAGTGCTCGGAAATTTCTTATACTAAACAAACAGTGCCTGCGATCTCTGGACATCCCGGTACAGACGGTGAAAAGGAAAAATCCGGCAGGGAAAGATGGCAAGCTGTGAAATAATTACGGAAGAAAATGGAGAAACTGATCGTGACAGAAGAATTTAAGATAGATCCCAGGCTGCAAGAGGAGATCGAGCAGCAGTTTCTGGAGCTGCCGATCGTCCAGTATGCCTGGTTGCCGGCAAAGGAGCTGACCTTTTCGGAAAAAGTGCGCGAGATCTGCCGGGAGGAATGCCCGCGCTACGGGACGAGCTGGTCCTGCCCGCCCGCGGTCGGGACGGTAACGGAATGCCGGGAGCGCTGCAATACGTATCAGGGAGCCTTTGTGTTTACGACGATTGCGGAAGTGGCGGATACGGCGAATCTGGAGGAGACATTAGCGACGCGCGGAGAACATGAGGCAGTCACAAAGGAGATCCGAAAGATCCTGCAGAAAAAATTTGACCGGACGCTGGCATTGTCGGCGGATTCCTGTGAGATTTGCGGAAAATGTGCCTATCCGGATGGGCCATGCCGTCACCCGGACTATATGGTGCCGTGCATTGAAGGCTATGGGATCGTGGTGGCCGAATTTGCCAGAAAAGCCGGGATCGAATTTATGAACGGAGCCGGGATCGTGACGTGGTTCGGGGCGGTATTATTTGAGTGAATGAGACCGGGCTGTACGGTATGGCAGATTTGCAGAAAAAGTAGGAATCGTGCAGAAAAACGGAATAATCAGGCCGATTCACAAAATAAACACAGATCTCCCACAGAACAACCACATTTTAATCACAAATCGGTCAAAGGGAACCATTATACTGTGGTCATAAAGAAAAAGAAAAGGAACGAAGCAAAAGGAGCAACAAGATGCCCCGCAAGCTTCGCGGCTTAGATCGAAGGAGGTCTTATATATGAGGAAACAGACAGTGATTTCATTATTGTGCGCAGGCGTTTTGACGGCAGGCGCAGTAACAGGACTTATGGGATTTGCAGATAAGGACACAGCACTGACAGGAAGCGACGGAACGCAGAAAGTACAGCTGCTTTCTACCTCAGATGTGGATTCAGAGTCTGAGACAGACAGCAGTGACAGTGATACAGCAGCAGCGACCGGCACAATCACCGGTGTCAGCGATGTAGCGGCAGCGGCAATGCCGTCCGTCGTATCGATCACAAATAAATCCGTGCAGGAGGTACAGAACCTCTACAGCATTTACGGCTACGGTGCCCCGACCTATGAGCAGGAGAGCACGAGCTGTGGTTCCGGTATCATCATCGGCAAGAACGACAGCGAACTTCTGATCTGCACGAACAACCACGTCGTAGAAAATTCAACGGAGCTTTCCGTTGGTTTCGCAGATGAATCCGTCTGCGAGGCAGTCGTAAAGGGTACGGATGCTTCTAATGACCTGGCAGTCGTAGCAGTTAAGCTGGATGACATTTCCAGTGATACAATGGATGCCATCAAGATCGCAGAGATCGGTGATTCCGATAAGCTGGTCGTAGGTCAGCAGGTCGTAGCGATCGGTAATGCACTTGGCTATGGCCAGTCCGTAACGACCGGTATTGTCAGCGCACTGAACCGTACGATTGATATCGACGGATATCAGGCAGATCTGATTCAGACGGATGCAGCGATCAACCCGGGCAACAGCGGTGGCGCACTTCTGGATATGCAGGGCAGAGTCATCGGTATCAACTCCGCAAAGGCAGCAGCCAACGGCGTTGAGGGCATGGGCTATGCGATCCCGATTTCAAATGCAAAGTCCATCCTTGAGGATCTGATGAACAAGAAGACCAGAACCGATAAGGTAGACGAAGCCGACAGTGCTTACATGGGTATTTCCGGACAGGGTGTATCCGGCGAGATGTCTTCTCTGTACGGTATTCCGGAAGGTATTTACCTGACCGAGGTAGCAGATGGCAGCCCGGCAGCAGATGCAGGACTTCAGAAGGGTGATATCATCACGAAGTTCGATGGCAGCAGCGTGACCAGTATGCAGGATCTGAAGACACAGCTTGCTTACTACGCAGCAGGCGAGGAAGTTCCGGTCACAATCCAGCGTCAGAACGGCTCTGAGTACGAGGAGCAGAAAGTCACCATTACCCTCGGAAAGCTTTCCGATTATCAGGAGAGCCAGCAGGAGACGAACTGATCGGTGATTCGATGAGGTCGTAAGGCGGATGGAAGCTCCGCCCCTGAAATAAATAATAGAAATTTTCTCTCCCTTTCATAAATGTGGATGTCGCTTTCTGGCAGAGATGCCAGAGGCGGCATCTTTTTTTATAGTTACAGAAAACGCGTTGGATGTATGTGCACTGCAGTGTAAGAGGATTATGAAAAATGTATATCAGAAGTGTACAACTGATATTGAGTATAAAGAAAATTTTCGCTATAATGGAGACATTATGTGGCAGGTGAGAAAGGAAAAGACAAATGAAACGAAATGTGAGCCTGGAGGAAATTTCAGACGGAAGGCTGTATGACAAAAATGATATGGTGCGTGCCGGATGTGGTGACTGTAAGGGATGCTCGGCGTGCTGTCACGGGATGGGTGAATCGATCATCCTCGATCCGTATGATCTGTGGCGACTGACCACGAATCTGAAAGTGACGGCCAGTGAACTGCTGCAGGAAAAGCTGGAGCTGCATGTTGTGGACGGGATGATCCTTCCGAATCTGCGGATGAATCCGAAGACTTCCGCCTGCGGCTTTTTAAATACGGAGGGGCGATGCAGTATTCATGCATACCGTCCGGGGATCTGCAGGCTGTTCCCACTGGGACGCTATTACGAAGATTCAACAGAAGCGGTTCCGGAAAGCCGGGAGGCGGGCAGCTTCCGGTATTTTCTGCAGATACATGAATGTCCGATGCCGAATAAGACAAAAGTAAAGGTCTGTAAGTGGGTGGATACACCACAGCTGGAACAGTATGAGGGCTACATCCGTACCTGGCACGCATTTCTGGAGACGGTAGCGGAACAGTTGCCACAGATGGAAGAGGAGCAGGTGAAAAATGTGAACCTGTTCGTGCTGAAGCTGTTCTTTTTAAAGCCGTATGAGGATGGAGACTTTTATCCGCAGTTTGTAGCGCGAATGGCGATGGCGCGGGATGTGCTGGAGCTGTAGGAGAATTTCAAAAAAATAAACATAGGAGGGCTTTACAAATGAATCCAATCAGAATTACGTCACCCGATATTCAGCCATTTGAAATCGCGCACACCGAGGCGGTGCGCAAGGCAGCGCCGGAGTGTATGGTATTGCTGAAAAACGACGGCACATTGCCGCTTACGGGCGCAGGAAAGCTGGCGCTGTACGGAAGCGGTGCGCGCAATACGATCAAGGGCGGCACCGGTTCCGGAGATGTCAATGTGCGGCATTTTGTAAATGTAGAAGAGGGGCTGGAGCGCGCCGGATTTACAGTTACGACAAAAGCGTGGCTGGACGACTACGACGCGATCTGCCAGAAGGCAAAGAAAGAATTTTATGCCGGAGTACGGAAGGAAGCAGAGGCAGCCGGAGTAAAAGGGCAGGAGATCATGCTCTTTGCGATGGGACGGACCTGTCCGGAGCCGGAGTATGAGCTGCCGCTGGATGGAGAGGGAGATACGGCCGTCTATGTGCTGGCACGCAATTCGGGTGAGGGGGCAGACCGGCAGATACAGGCCGGAGATATGGAACTGACGAAGACGGAGATCCGGGATATCCTTGCATTGAACCAGAAGTATGCGCACTTTGTACTTGCCTTAAATGTTGGCGGTATGATCAATCTGGAGCCGGTAGCAGAAGTCGGTACGGTGCTGCTGATGGGGCAGCTCGGAAGCGCGACCGGAGATGCGTTTGCCGATGTACTCACGGGAAAAGCCTATCCGTCCGGAAAGCTGACGATGACCTGGGCGCCGATCACAGACTATGCATCGACGGAAGGATTTGCTGATCCGAATGATACGGATTACCGGGAGGGCATTTACGTAGGATACCGGTATTTTGATACCGTCGGGAAAAAGCCGGATTATCCGTTTGGATATGGCATGGGCTACACGACATTTACCGTAGAGCCAGAGGCGTTTACCGCAGATGCGAAGCAGGTGACGGTGACTGCGCTGGTGAAGAACACCGGAGCGTCTGCTGGAAAAGAAGTCGTACAGGTCTACTATTCTGCGCCGGATGGGGCAGTGGACCGACCGTATCAGGAGCTGGCAGGTTTTGCAAAGACGAAGGAGCTGCAGCCGGGAGAGCAGGAAGAAGTGACGGTAAGCTTTGCCACAGCGTCGATGGCGGGCTATGATATGGCGCGGGCAGCCTATGTGATGAACGCAGGCATTTACTATGTACACGTCGGAAACAGTTCGAGAAATACGAAGATCGCAGGGGCAATTCATCTGGACGCAGAGGCAGTCGTGGAGCAGGACCGGAATATCTGTGGCGAGAGTGGATTTACGGATCTGAAGCCGGAGAAGTACGGAGTCACTGATGCAAAAGAGGCAGAAGAGAACGCGGCTGTGGTTCCGGTGGAGCTGCGTGCGGCAGATCTGAAAACGGTGGAGCACACGTATCAGCAAATTCCGGCAGAGCTTCCGCATGTGGCGGCGTGCACCTGGGAGGAAGTAAAGAGCGGGGCGAAGACATTAGATGAATTTGTCGGCGGTCTGACGGATGAGGAACTGATGTATCTGTGTATCGGCGGATACCGGGAGAGTGACGAACTCATGGAGGTAGTCGGAAATGCATCGATGTCGGTAGCCGGTGCGGCAGGAGAGACGACTCCTCAGTTAAAGGCGCATGGGACACCGACACTCGTCATGGCAGATGGCCCGGCAGGACTGCGCCTGAGTCCGACCTACGCCTATGCGAATGGTGAAGTACATGCGACCGCACCAAATTTTGGTGAGGCATTTATGATGGTCATGACGGAGGAAGAGCGTGCGGCGATGAATGCAGAGAAGGCAGAGGGCACGGATGGAGCTGAGACCTGCTATCAGTACTGTACGGCGATTCCGATCGGCACGGAGCTGGCGCAGTCGTGGAATGAAGAGCTGGTTCGGACATGCGGCGATCTGGTCGGAGAGGAGATGGAGCAGTTTGGCGTTCACATCTGGCTGGCGCCTGCGATGAATATTTTCCGCTCTCCGCTGTGCGGCCGGAATTTTGAATATTATTCCGAGGATCCGCTGCTCTCCGGAAGCATCGCGGCAGCGATGACGCTCGGCGTGCAGGCGCATAAGGGCTGTGCGACGACGATCAAGCATTTTGCCTGCAACAATCAGGAGACAAACCGCTATTTCTCGAACAGCCGCGTCAGCGAGCGCGCGCTGCGGGAAATTTATCTTAAGGGCTTTGAGATCTGTGTAAAGCGTGCACAGCCACACTTTATCATGACCTCCTATAATCTGATCAACGGCGAGCATGCCTGCAACAGCAAGGATATCCAGACGTATACCCTGCGTGATGAGTGGGGCTTTGAGGGCGTCGTGATGACCGACTGGCTCGTGACCGGCGGCATGGGCGCATCCGGTGAAAAGTGGCCGTGTGCTTCCGCAGCAGGGAATGTTAAAGCAGGAAATGACATTACGATGCCGGGCATCCCATCCGATAAGGCGGACATGCAGAAAGCACTCGCAGACTCGACGCATCCATACACACTGAGCCGTGCAGAGCTGCAGCTTTCGGCAAAACGGGTGCTGGGGATGATTCTGAAGCTGGCGTGAGGCAGCGAAGGCTGTGATGTATTTGCGGAAGTTGAAACTACTATTAGCGGAAAATAGAATGGAAATAACATATAAAAAGATGCAAAAATAACTATAAATATAATATTAATAAACAAAAAGATGCAAAATGCAACTTGACAAAATGTATAAGATAGCATATTATCTTAATAAGGGAAGCAATGACCTTGATGGGCAAGCATCATAAGTTCAGGACAAATGGAAGTCGTAAAAACATCCATATCGAGTTAATGCATATTTATAGAGTATGCGCGGCTTATAGCAGCATAAAGCTATTGACAGATGGAAGTCGTAAAAACATCCATATCGAAGTATAGTATATCTATAGTATATACGCGGCTGGGAACCAGCATAAAACTTGCATTCAACTTAACGAAAGAATGAGTAATAAAAGCAGGAGCGATTCCTGCTTTTATTAGTTAAAGGAATTCTAAAATGTCATATAAAATAAATGAACAAAAGCGGTTGATCATACGGCAGAAGATTTTGACAGGGGCAAAGCGTTATAAAAAATACCTGATGGATAAAGACTTTATAGTGATTTGTGAAGACGGCAGCATTCATAGATTAAAATTTTTTCCGAAAGATTTTCAACATTTAACAGGTGTTTTGAGTGACTTATCAGAATCTGATTTTTTTAAGAGATGCTACGACAAAACTATTTCGGTTCAAAATATTTTGGAAGACCAAAAGTATAACTTCTCGACATTAAAATTTAAGACAATGAAAGTAGAATATATTGATAAAATTATTTATGGGAATTCTCAAAATAGTCTTTTTATGATAAATCTTCATACAAAGACAAGGGATTATCCGGTAGCTGTAAGAAATAAAGATATGGATACTTGTATTGGATTTACAGGAACGATTAATCGTGCCAGAACTTTGCGTAAATATGCGAAGTCAGAACAGGCGGATAAGCAGTTAGAAATTATTGCAATATTTGGAAAGCGTATTATAGATCAAATATATAGTGAACAGATATATGTAAAAAGTAGAGAAGAATTATTACGGATAGCGCCAGAGATGGTAGAAAAAGTGATACATCAAAATTTAAGTTAAGATTTGTTTCATAAAAAATTGTTTTTAAAGAAAAATCCCACCAGGGGCAACGGTACGAAAAAAGATCGGATGCTTCTGGTGGGATTTTGCGCAAATATGCGAAAACGCTCTTCTTTACCGCACAGACTTTCTTTGTATCAGCCGCGTGCCAATCCGGATTTTCCGGGAGCAGGAGGAAGTGGAGGCGGGCTGCCGCAGGAGACGCATCAGTTCGTCTACTGCTTCGATGGCAAAGGCGTGTCGGGAGACGTGAATGCTCGAAAGAGCCGGTTCGGTGACTTCACAGGAGGGACGGTCATTGAAGCCAATGATCGACAAGTCATCTGGCACATGGTAGCCTGCTTCTAAGAGTGCCCGCAGTGCACCGACGGCGATCGTGTCGTCGTCGCAGACAAAGGCTTCCGGGAGATTTGTGTGCGTCTGCAAATAGGTGCGCATATCTCGGTAGCTGCCCTCCTCACTGTAGTGCAGTTCGATGATATCTTCTGCATCAAGGGTAAGCTGGTGGGCAAGAAGCGCCTGCTCATAGCCGCGTTGACGTTCTTCAAAGCTGCTGATGCGGATCGAACTTTTCAGATATCCGATGCGTGTCATGCCGCGTTCCGCCAGATGGGCAATGGCTTGCCAGGTCCCCATTTCATTATTGATGGAGACGGTATTGCAAGGAAGACAGGTAAAGTCGTTGTCCAGAACGACCAGAGGCATGGTAAGTCCATTGAGGGTGGTCATGTCATCTGGATCCATTTCGGTCGCAAAAAGGATAGCGCCCTGACAGTCGAGTTCGTTTAAATGCTCCAGTTGTGATTCAAGTGGGCGCCGCTTATCGATCGTGTATAGCAGGATATTGTACCCATAGGTACGGGCCTGTGTCTCAATATTTTCCATCAGAAGTAAAAAGAACGGATGGAGATCAAGAATTTCTCCGTGTCGTTTGTAAATAATAAATGCAATGTGATTCGCCGGCTGTGCCGGCGTTTTTTTTATGAGATGATCCAGTCCCATTTCCTGAAGCTGGCCAAGTACAGCTTCTCTGGTGGCGTCAGAGACACCGGGTTTATGATTGATAATCAGAGACAGCGCAGCGGGAGAGATGCCAAGCTGCTTTGCAATTTCTTTGTTTGTCATATCTTTTCTCCAGAATAATAAGTAAATACCGAACGATGGTTACTGCTGTTTATTATAAGTATCCAGTGCTTGGAAGTCAATCTGTTTACTAAATCATTTAGAAAATATTTAGAGACTAATGCGAATGAATAAGAGAAAATCAAAGGAATTCAGCTTGAAAAGATAAGGAAAAAATGAAAAATGACATGATTTAGTAATATCCACTAAAATAATGATAAAAAACTTGTGAACAATTAGTATTTTAAAAATAAATGTTTAGTGATAGAATACAAACAATTCAATAAAGAAAACTAAATGTTCAGGAGGAATAATAAAATGATTAAGTACGAAAAAGTAAACGGAAGCTTTGATCTGACTGGAAAGGCAGCAATTGTCGTCGGAGGTGCAGGTGGAATCGGAGAGGCAACGGCTCGTATGTATGCGTCAAAGGGAGCGAAGGTTGCCATCGTAGACTGTAAGGATACCTGTCCGGAAGTAGCAGAAGCGATCACAAAGGACTATGGGGTAAAGACAATTGGTGTGAAATGCGATGTCACAAGCCAGGAGAGCGTAGATGCGATGATGGAACAGGTCATTGCCGCGTTTGGAGAAGTAAATATTCTGGCCGCAATGCCGGGATTTGTAGATCTCTACCGGGCGACAGACATTGAGATCAGTACGATTGAGAAACATATCGCGATCAATGCGGTCGGCGTGTTCCGGGTATGCCAGGCGGTGGCGAACCAGATGATCCGTCAGGGTAAGGGTGGAAAGATTGTCTGCATTACTTCACAGGCAGATTTTATTGCGATCAATAAACATGTCGGCTATACGATGAGTAAAGCGGCAGTCGTAGGAATGATCAAAGTATGTGCACTCGAGTGGGCAGAGTATGGAATCAATGTAAATGGTGTGGCACCGACGGTGGTGAATACCTATATGGGTGAGAAGGCATGGCAGGGCAAGGTAAAGACGGATATGATCGAAAAAATTCCGGCACATCGGTTTGCAGAGACCGATGAGATCGCGGCGGCAGTCCTGTTCCTCTCCTGTCCTGAGTCCAATATGATCACCGGTGAGGATCTGGTAGTAGATGGCGGATTTACGATTTACTAAATTTTAGTTCAGATCAGAAAGGCAGGACATGCGATGGATGCATTAAAAAAAGAAGCATGGAGATTGCGAAAGGATATTATCGAGATGGTGCATATTTCCAGAGCCGGTCACGTGGGCGGAGACCTGAGTGTCATTGATATCCTGACGGTGTTGTATTTTAAGGTCATGAACGTCGGACCGGAGAAAGTAAATGATCCGGATCGGGATCGGTTTCTGCTGAGTAAAGGGCACTGCGCGGATGCACTGTACTGCGTACTTGGCGAGCGCGGCTACTACGATGTGCAGGAGGCAATCGAGACCTTCAGCCAGTTCGGAAGCCGGTTTATCGGGCATCCGAATACGGAGGTGCCGGGCGTGGAGATGAATTCCGGGTCACTGGGACACGGATTGTCGGTCGGCGTCGGTATGGCATTGGCAGCGCAGATGGATGGCAGAAGCTACCGGACTTACGTCGTGCTCGGAGATGGCGAGATGGCAGAAGGGTCGAATTTCGAGGGAATGATGGCTGCAGGCCATTATAAACTAGATAATCTCTGTGCGACGGTAGATGTGAACCGACTGCAGATTAGCGGCACGACGGAGGAAGTCATGAACAGTGCGGATCTGGCTGATAAATTCCGAGATTTTGGCTGGAACGTGATCGAAGTCGCAGATGGAAACGATTGTGCGCAGCTTGTGCAGGCTTATGAAGCAGCCGCGGAATACAAAGGAAAGCCGTCGGTCGTACTGGCTCATACCGTAAAAGGAAAAGGCGTTTCTTTTATGGAAAATATGGCGAGCTGGCATCACGGTGTGATGACAGAGGAACAGTATGAACAGGCGGTAAGAGAGCTGGAAGCAGCAGAGAAAAGAGAGGAGGCGCAGGTATGAATACAGTGACAAATCGTCAGGCGATCTGTGATGTGTTGCTGAAGGCAGCCGCTACAGATCCGGATATTGTTGTGCTGTGCTCAGATTCGAGAGGCTCTGCGTCACTTGGCGCATTTGCAAAGCAATACCCGAAGCAGTTTGTGGAGGTGGGAATCGCAGAACAAAATCTCGTTTCGGTTGCAGCGGGACTTGCGGCCTGCGGGAAAAAGGCGTTTGCGGCGTCTCCGGCCAGCTTTTTATCGACGAGGAGTTATGAGCAGGCGAAGATTGATGTGGCATATTCGAATACAAATGTGACCCTGATCGGAATCAGTGGCGGAATCAGTTATGGCGCATTGGGAATGAGCCATCACTCTTGTCAGGATATTGCAGCGTTTGCGGCGCTTCCGGATATGCGTGTTTATCTTCCAAGCGATCGGTTCCAGACTGCGAAGCTGATCGAGGCACTGCTGCAGGATACGAAGCCTGCCTATGTGCGGGTCAGCCGTTCGGCGACGGAAGATGTATATAATGAGGATATAGAGTTTACGTTCAACCGTGCGAATGAGATAAAAGAAGGCGCAGATGTGACATTGATTGCGTGCGGAGAGATGGTGCCATATGCGGTAAAAGCAGCGCAGATCCTGGAACAGGCAGGGATCGATGCAGGAGTGCTGGATATGTATTGCTTAAAGCCGCTGGATGCAGAAGCAGTCGTGCGCTGTGCAAAAAAGAGCAGACTGCTCGTGACACTGGAAGAACATTCGATTTACGGCGGGCTTGGAAGTCTGGTGGCCCAGACGGTTGCGGAGCGGCATCCGTGTCGGGTAAAACAGATCGCTCTGCCGGACGGGCATTTGATTCCGGGAACAAATAAAGAAGTGTTTGCATATTACCATATGGATGCAGAGGGCATCGCAGAAACGGTAAAGGCTGCGCTTACGGAGGAATAAGATGCGGTATATACTTGGAATCGATCAGAGTACGCAGGGGACAAAAGCGATTCTTGTGGACGAAGCCGGGCAGATGATCGGCCGGGCAGATGTGCCGCACCGGCAGATCATAAATGAAAAGGGATGGGTATCCCATGATCCGGAAGAAATTTATCGGAATGTGAAAATTGCAGTGAAAAAGGTAGTCGGACAGACAGGGGTTTCCAAAGCGGATATCTGTGCGATGGGAATCAGTAATCAGCGGGAGACGACTGCGATCTGGACCAGAGATGGACAGGCACAAAATAATGCAGTTGTATGGCAGTGTTCAAGGGCTGTCGGGATTGCAGAGCGTATGCAGCCATACGCAGAGCTGATTCAGGATCGTACCGGTATTCCACTGTCCCCGTTCTTTCCGGCAGAAAAGATGGCATGGCTTCTGGAACATACAGAGTCTATTCAGGATAGTCCGAAAGAAAAAATCTGTCTTGGAACGATGGACAGCTGGCTTATCTATCGCCTCACAGGAGGAACTGCATTTAAGACGGATTATTCCAATGCATCCCGGACACAGCTGCTGAATCTGCAGACATTGAAATGGGATGAGGAGATTTGCCGCCTGTTTGGGATTCCGGTAGAATGTCTGCCTGAGATTTGTGACAGTAACAGCTGCTTTGGCTGGACGGATCTGGATGGTTATCTGGGAAAGCGTATTCCAATCCATGGTGTGGCGGGTGATTCCCATGCAGCGCTGTTTGCACAGGGCTGTCACAAAACTGGGATGATCAAGACGACATACGGGACTGGATCATCGATTATGATGAATACCGGGAATACGTGTGTGAAGAGTAGAAATGGACTTGTGACCTCGTTAGCGTGGGGAATCGATGGAGCAGTGACGTATGTGCTCGAAGGAAATATCAACTATACCGGAGCTGTGATCGCATGGCTGCAAGATGACCTGAGACTGATTTGCTCACCGGCAGAGACCGAGGCGGCCGCAATGGCTGCGAACCCGGAGGATACGACGGTGCTGGTACCGGCATTTTCCGGCCTGTCCATGCCATACTGGAAGACAGAGGCAAAGGCCAGCATTTCTGGGATGACAAGGCTTACCGGAAGAAATGAAATCATCCGGGCGGCGCTTGAGAGCATTGCGCTCCAGATCGAGGCCGTGCTGGAGGCGATGCGAAAGGACAGTGGATTTGCGATCAGAGAGCTCCGGGTGGATGGCGGTCCGACCGGTAATGCTTATCTGATGCAGCTGCAGAGCGATTTTTCTGATGTAGCAGTCAGCGTATCACAGACCGAAGAACTCTCGGCAATGGGCGCTGTGCTGCTTGCCGGACTTGGGTATATCCTATGGCAAGAGGATAACGGATAATTCCCGCCAAAGAGAATAAAATAAAAAAGAAAAATCCCACCAGAGGCAAACGGTACGAAAGAAAAGACGAAATGCTTCTGGTGGGATTTTGCGTAAAAACAATTGAAAAATCAAAAGTTTTTGGAATGGAATGCAAAAACTATTGAAAAATAATAAGTTTTTGGATATGATTGAAGAAAGGAGGGGCGGCATGAGAAAGAAAATTCAACGACCGGAATATTTGGATAAACTAATTGCGTTTCGGGAAAAACAGCTGATAAAGGTAATTACAGGAATTCGGCGCTGCGGGAAGTCTACGCTTTTGGAGCTTTACCAGGAGTACCTGATGGAGCAGGGCATTGCAGCAGAGCAAATCATCAGCATTAATCTGGAAGATTTTGATTTTTATGAGCTGCGAAAGCTGGAGAAGCTCCATGCATATGTAAAAGAACG
>JAQXGF010000105.1 GCA_029006155.1 Lachnospiraceae bacterium | reverse complement strand
TGAGAAGCTTTCTCGATACGCTTGACAATGTGCAGCGTGTCGAGGTGCTGCCGTATCACACACTCGGCGTATTCAAATGGGAGAAGCTCGGCATCCCCTACCCGCTGGAAGGCATCCCGACGCCGACGCGAGAGCGCGTGGAGAACGCGGAGCGAATTCTGGGGTGTGGGAAGTCCAGAAATGGATAGCAGGAAATGCTTTACAAAAAGAATAGAAATGTTATATTATCAATATAATAATAAAATATTCTTTGCTATTATGGAGGGAAGAGAAATGAAACACACATTACACAAAAGAAGTCTGTGGCTTCTGACACTTCTGGCGACCCTTGTATTTGCGCTTGGGATGACGGCGCAGGCGGCGGGCGTGCAGATCAGCCAGAAGAGCCTGAAGCTCGCGATCGGGCAGAGCGCAGCGCTCTCTGTGACCGGGACGACGAAGCAGGCGACCTTTACAAGCAGCAATACGAAGGTTGCATCTGTTGGCAAGAAGAGCGGAACAGTCACAGCTAAAAAGGCCGGGACTGCGACGATCACAGCCAAGGTAGGAAAGAAATCTTACAAATGCAAGGTGACGGTCACGGAAGGCGACTACAAAAAGCTGTACCGGGAGTTCCTTGCAGCGAACAGGGGCAGTATCGGAAAATTTTATGTGCTCAACGTCGACAAGAAGGGCGTTCCGGAGCTGATTACGATTCCAACGGGATTGGGCGGAGCGATCATACATTATGATGTCTATACGGTAAAGAACAATAAAGTCGTACTGGCAGGCAGCTATGCCGGAAAGGGAATGGGTGCTTACGTTTATTATTCTGCGAAGGCAAAAGCATTGTATGCATCCGGATGGACCAATTATATTGGCGGTGTGTGGGGAAATCTGTTTGGGATTTCCAAGTATAAGCTGGTACAGACGCATCATATGCGCGAAGCATCGAATCCAAAAGCTGTTTATTACACCGGAAAGACGGATACTTCCGCGAAGAAGGTATCAAAATCTGCCTATCTGAAGTATTTCAACAAGTATTATAAAGGCTATAAAAAGTATCGCATGCTGGATAATACAGCGGCGAACTGGGAGAAGCTGTAAGGGGTTATTTACAAAAAAATCGGATTGCAAATAAAGAGAAAAATGGATGCGCCGGAGGGCGAAATAGGTATAAAATAGGATGTAAACCAAAGCTTGGACTGCTGCCTTATAAATGAACATCATTTATAAAGCAGCGGTCTTCTTTTTGCATATTTTCACTCGAATGGGTGGCAAAGCTGGCCAGGCAGCAAAGCTCCGTCAGCAGAGCGGCAGGGACAACACCGCGGCGAACCAGGCTGCAAATATCCGCTTGGTATTTGACAAAGTGACAGCCTGTGATTTACAATATATTTTATAAAACTATTATAAGAAGTACAGGGATAAGGATAATAAAAGCAGAAAGACAAAGGGGTGCGGCAATGCAGGAGTTTGAGCAAAACGGGGAAATGAGAAGGCAGATTGGCGTGATTATCACCTGTGGGACAAAGGAGACATGGCGCAATACGTTTGATGCGATGTGTGAAAATTATTATCATGATATAGAGGTCGGATTGCAGAAGGAGATGGTGAAGAACCATTGTGCATTTATTGTGGAGCGGGTAGATGCGATGGCTTCGAATATTCGGGTGCCACAGATCCTGAAGGAGCATCTCGTAGATGGCGTTTTTATCATAGGCGGCGTTTACCGGGAGAGCCTGATCCGGCTGGTGCAGCGCTATGAGCTGCCGACGGTGCTGATCGGGAGGGATCATCCGAAGCTTGACTATGTGACTTCTGATTATAAGGATTGCGTGTATAAAGGAATCAAATATTTGCTGGAGCGGGGACATCGGGATATTTTATTTATCAATGGTCCGGCGAACAGCGCGACGACGCTGCCAAAGGAGCAGGGACTGCAGAAGGCATTTGATGAGATATCGAAGCAGGTCAGTGAAAAATGGTGCGTGCAGAGTGAATTTTCCGGAGATGGCGGCTACTGGGCGACGAAGATGGCCTATGAGAACCGGAAGCTTCGTCCGACTGCGATCTTTGCGGGAAGCGATACGATCGCAGCGGGCGTGCTCGGGTATCTGTATGAGCAGCGCCTGCGTGTGCCGGATGATGTGTCGGTACTGGCGTATGAGAGAGGAATGCTGACCGAATATCTGACGCCGGTACTCACGAGCATCGATGTGCATAAAAAGGAGATCGGGAAACGAGCGGGAAAGATTATGATGCAACGCATTGCACACCCGGAGCTGCCGCAGCAGACGAGTGTCGTACCGGCAGAACTGTACGAAGGAGCTTCTGTGCGCAGGATCGGAAGCACCGATGACGCAGATGAGGAAAAAGCCTGATGGATGAATGGATCAAAGAAAACAGGACAGGGAAGAAGGCACCTGCCGGAGGGAGATATGAGGACGACAAACAGTAATGTAGAGATAAAACGGCAGAATAAAATTAAAATTGTTCAATATATATTGAAGCATGAAAAAGTATCCAGGCAGGAGCTGGCGGTGGCACTTGGCTTCAGCCTTCCCACGGTCTTTCAGAATGTCACGGAGCTGATGGAGCTTGGCATGGTCTGTGAGGCGGGAGAGTACGGATCGACCGGTGGCAGAAAGGCAAAGGTATTAAAGATTAAGGAAGGCTTCTGCTGCGCGGCAGGTATTGAGATCACCAAGGACGATATCTGTTTTGTACTGGTGGATCTGGATCAGAAGCTGGTTTGCCTCGAACGAAAGACACTTTCCTATGCAAACACACAGGAATATTATTCCAGGCTGGGCGAGGTGGTCGGCGAGCTGCTTCGGAAAAATGGGATCACGGCGAAAGGAACGACGCGGCTGGCAGGAGTCGGGATCTCCGTTCCGGGCATCATCGACCACGACCTCGGCATGCTGCGGGAGTCACATGAGCTTGGGGTGGAAAATGTCAGCATCCGGCATTTCTCCAAATACATTCCGCATGAATTTTGCTGTGAGAGCAGCGCGAACTGTTCGGCTTATGCAGTCTTAAACGCGGAGCAGAAAAGCGCCGTCTATCTGGCTTTGAGCGATACCGTCCGCGGAGCAGTGTTCATCGACGGGAAAATTTATAAGGGAGACAATTTCCGCGGAGGGGAATTTGGACATACGATCGTACAGCCGGGCGGGCGGATGTGCTGCTGTGGGAAACAGGGCTGTCTGAACGCATACTGTTCCTCGGAAGTGCTGACCGAGCACGGGGCGTATGCACTGGAACAGTTCTTTGAGCGGCTGGAAGCAGGGGATCCGGAATATAAAGAGCGCTGGGAAGAATATCTGGAATACCTTGCGCGGCAGACGGCGAATATCCGGATCGCGTTTGACTGTGATATTATCTTAGGCGGAAAGGTCGGGCGGTACCTCACGCCGTACATGGCACAGCTCGAGGCGCACCTTCGAGTGTATAATGTGACGGATTTTGATTTTTCCTATCTGACTGTCGATCCGTACCAGCAGGGAAGCTCCGCGATCGGGGCGGCCTGCTACATGCTGGACCGGTATGTGGAGAATCTGCATTCGGAGCAGACAGGCGGAGCATAAAACAGAATAATGAGACGGCTGACAGAGGCCGCTGCAGGAAATACACAGATGGATGGTATTTTCTGTGGCGGCCTTTTACATGGATTTTACATTGACAAAAAATACAAGAAAAAACAAAAAATAGAGAAAATAATAGATATTTTTACATGTATTATAAAAGGATTAATAAAAGTATTGACAGAAGTCAGGGAAAAGTGCTATACTCTAGTCATCAAGAGAAAGCAATTCAGGGGGTTGAATTGCAGAGCAAAATAAACGTAATGGAGGTAGCAGTATGAAGAAGAAATTGGTGGTAGCACTGATGACAGCAGCACTCGGCATGGGATGTATGACGATGACCGCGATGGCAGAGGATACGACGATCCGTATGTGGACGTTCCTCGACCCGACGAACACGGAGAATGGACGTTCCGTAGCACTCTCCCAGATGATCGATGAATTCGAGGCGGAGAATGAAGGCGTGAAGGTAGTCGTAGAGCCGCAGGACTGGAATACGATGACAGCGAAGTTCCTGGCAGCGACGACATCCGGAGATGCACCGGATATCATCTGGTGTGCGAGAGACGAGCTTTGCGGTGTGTTAAATGCAGGCGCGCTGGAGCCGCTGGAGAATCTTTTCCTCGGCGACTGGAGTGAGGACGAGATCGCAGATGTCGATGATGCTTATTTCAAATTTGGTGAGAAGGATGGCAAGCATTACACCCTGACACTGAATAAGAACTGCATCGTGCTCTACTATCGTGAAGATTTGCTGAAGGATGCAGGTCTGGAAGTTCCGAAGACCTGGGACGATATCGTAGCCTGTGCGACAGCGCTTACCGGAGAGGATGAGGCGACCGGGCAGATGCGTTATGGTCTTGGCCAGTCGTTTGCGACCGAGAGCAATGACCCGCAGCTGCTTCTGAACTACATTGTTGACAAGCAGGGATCCCTGTTCAATGAGGACGGTACCGCGAACTGGGCGAACGATACCGGTGTAGAAGCGGTCAACTGGACCGTAGACTGCATCAACAACGGTGTGACTCCGAAGGAGAGTGTCAATACTTCCATCGAGGATCTGTACACCGAATTTGCATCTGGAAAATATGCGATGAGTATCGGCTCCGGCGTACGTCTTTCTACGGTAAGAGATGCGGCGACCTTTGACGGATCGACGATCCAGATCACAACGATTCCGGGCAACACGATCATCGACGGATGGTTCGCTGGTGTCTGGTCCGGTTCTGACAACAAAGAGATGGCAGGAAAATTCCTGGAGAAGATGTATTCACCGGAATCCGACCAGAAATGGGTAGAGCTTGGCGGACAGGCTCCGTGCCGGAAGTCTACCGTAGAGAATCTGGAGATCAACGACAGCAACCGTTATCTGCAGACGATGATTCAGGCGTTTGATGAAGGATGGATGCCGTCGAATGAGATGCCGTTCGTAGGATGGAAATACGATCTGAACCCGGCTGTTCAGAAGGTAGTAACGGATGGCGCAGATCCGATGGATGTACTGAAAGAATGCGAAGATAATTTTAATACGGCAAATGATCGCTAATAAGAGACTGTTGGTGGGGGAGCATATCCCCCACTGACTATTCACAGGTCAAATGCTGGACGGAGGAACGAGAACGTGAAGAAATCATTGACAAAACATAGAAATCTTTCCGGATTTTATATTGCCCCGGCAATGGCAGTTCTGATTTTGTGTCTGATTCTGCCGCTGTTTTATACCGTATACTGCAGCCTTTTCAAACTGGATTATCTGGTAAACGGCGGATTCGTCGGAATGAAAAATTATGTAACACTTCTGACTGACCGCAAAGTACAGGATTCGCTGCTGCTCACACTTGGAATTACGCTGATATCGACCCTGCTGTCTGTACTGCTCGGTCTGGCGATGGCACTGTGGATTGACCGCAAGACCGGATTTTTTGCTTATCTGATCGAGATGCTCGGCCTGGTACCGTGGGTCATTTCCATGGTCGTTGCAGGACTGCTCTGGAGATGGCTGTTCCATGGAGATCTCGGACTGTTCAATATGATCCTGCGCATGCTCGGGCTTGATCCGATATACGTCGTACAAAACAAAGTCCCGGCGATCATCGCTTTGATCTTTGTCATGGTATGGCGACTGGTCGGATATGCAATGATCATGATTCTGGCAGGATTAAAAGGTCTGGACGGAGGACTGATCGAGGCGGCAAAGGTAGACGGGGCGTCTCCGTTCCAGCTTTTGATCTACATAAAGCTTCCGCTGATCAAATCATCGGTATTGCTTTCCACGATCGTCCTGACGATCAGTAACTTTACAAACAATACGGTTCCGAAGGTACTGACCGGCGGAGGTCCGAGCAATGCGACCAACGTCATTACGCTGTATCAGTACAACCTCGGTTTTCAGTATTACAAGTTCGGCACATCGGCAGCGCTTTCCGTGCTGATTATGCTGATCACTTCCCTGATTATTGTACTTTACATCAAGGTAAGTAATTACCGGATTTAAGGAGGACGACATGCGACAGACAACCAAAAAGAAAATAATAGGGGTAGTCGAGATTCTGGTGCTGATCGTGATCGCCATTGTCAGTCTGACTCCGATCTACTGGGGCATTGTGACTTCCTTAAAACCATTAAATGAGATCAACGCATACCCGCCAAAGCTGTTCGGCTTTACGGTGACCTTAGCGCACTACCGCCGGGTATTTGCTTCCGGCCTGCTGCGCAGCCTGCTCAACAGTGTGCTCTACTCAGCGGCGGCGATTATTCTGGGACTCGTGCTCGGATATCTTGCATCCTATGGATTTTCCAGACGGGTATTCCGGACGAGAGAATTCTGGTTCTATCTGGTCGTCATCGGTATCCCGCTTTCGACCGGAAGTTCCGTCCTGCTGATCCCGAACTACCTGCTGATGATGAAACTGCATCTGGCAAACCACTGGTACACGATGCCGCTTTTGTATACCGCTTACAATCTTCCGCTTTGTATCTGGCTTCTGATCGCCGGGATCCGGGCGGTACCGTATGAGATCGAAGAGTCGGCGGCAATTGACGGCTGCAGCCAGTTCTATGTCGTGACAAGACTGATTCCACCGATGCTCAAGCCGTCGTTTGCAGCGGCAAGCATTTTTATCTTCATCGGTTCCTGGAACGAGTATATTACGACTTCTGTTATGGTAAATGGAGAGAAATTTAAAAATATCCAGATGGCGATCTATGATTATCTGGGTGTATTCGGACAGGAGTGGGGACCGCTGACTGCTGCGGCTACCGTAGCGATTGTCCCGATCCTGATTGTGTTCACTGTGCTTGGAAAGCAGCTGGTATCCGGTCTGACCGCAGGTGCGGTAAAGGGCTGATACGCCGATGGCGAAAGGAGTTACAAAATGAAAGAGTACATACATGAAATCCCTGACTACAAAGAAAAAGGACCAATCGAAAAGAACTATGATGTCATCGTCGTGGGCGGCGGCATGAGCGGACTGTGTGCGGCGATCGCATCCGCGAGAAACGGTGCGCATACCGCGATCATACAGGAGCGCAGTGTATTTGGCGGAAACGGCAGCTCGGAGATCCGGATGCATGTCGCCGGTGCTTCCTGCCACTGGGGAAAAGAAAACGCAGTGGAGACCGGTATCATGATGGAGATGCAGCTGCACAACCAGTATTTGAATTACGACCACAACTTTTCCATCTGGGATGGTGTGCTCTGGTCGACAGCGATGGAGACAGAGCATCTGGATGTCTACCTGAATACGGTCATGATCCATGTAAAGTCCGATGGCAGTGAGATCAAATGGGTGGAGTGCTATCAGAGTACGACCGAGAGCACTTATCGGATGCAGGCGAACGTCTACATCGATGCGACCGGAAATGGAAGCCTCGGCTATTTTGCAGGGGCAGAGTACCGGATCGGGTGTGAGGACAAGGCAGCTTATCATGAGCCGAGCGCACGCGATCAGGTCTCCGGCGAGACGATGGGCAATACGATCATGTTCAATGCAAGGGATACCGGACATCCGGTCAAGTTTGTAAAACCGGAGTGGGCGTATACGTTTGATGAGGACGATCTGGAGTATCGCTATCACGGCAATATTACCGTGTACCATGACGCGGATAAAGTCGTAGTGTTAGGGCCGGATGAGTCGTATGAGGATCACCGGGATCAGCTGGTGGAAAAATATGATACACAGTCCGGCTACTGGTGGATCGAGCTCGGCGGTGACTGGGACGATATTATCAAGCAGGCGGAGGATCTGCACTATGAGCTGTACCGCTGTGTATACGGTGTATGGGATCACATCAAGAACCGCGGGGATCACGGCGCAGAAAATTATGAGCTCGTATGGGTCGGCAATCAGCCGGGCATCCGTGAGGGACGCAGGCTGGAAGGAGTCGAGACACTGACAGAAAATGACATCCGTGCAAACCGTGTGACGGATCAGGATGTGGCCTATGGCGGCTGGCCGATGGATGAGCACACAGCAGGCGGACTGCGGGCAAAGGGTCAGATTCCGTCCAAGGTGCGCAGCTTTGACGGATTGTATGGTATCCCGTATGGCTGTTACTGTTCCAAGACGATCCGGAATATGATGATGGTCGGAAGGATCATCGGCGCTTCCAAGCTGGCGATGGGTTCTACCCGTGTCATGGGGACCTGCGCGGTCGGTGGTCAGGCAGCGGGTACGGCAGCCGCACTGGCAGCAAAGTACCGCTGTACGCCGCAGGTAGTCGGAGAGCAGCATATGCAGGAGCTTCGGCAGCAGCTTTTAAAGGATGACTGCTACATCATCGGCTGTAAAAATGAGGATCCGAACGATCTGGCACGATCCGCGACGGTATCCGCTTCTTCCTATAAAAAAGGTGCAGAGCCGGAGCATGTCATCAACGGTGTTTCCAGAGATGAGAAAGACCATGTGAACTGCTGGTGCTCCGACGGACTGTCGGCGGAGGGCGAGACACTGACCCTGAAGCTCGACAAGACGCATGCTTTAGAAGAGATCCGGCTCACGTTTGACCCGAATCTGTCGGAGGAGCATTGCATTTCCCTTTCGAAGGCATTTATCGAGAAAATTCCGAAGGGAGTACCAAAAGAGCTGGTAAAAGACTATGAGCTGAAGCTGTATGCGGACGGCAGGGAAGTCTATACCACGAAGGTGACGGGGAATTATCAGAGACTGAATGTGATAAAGCTTCCGGAGGACATCCAGGCAGATACCGTTGTGCTGCATGTCACAGCGACGAACGGCTGCGAGGATGTGCGCGTGTTTGAAGTCAGAGCCTATTAAGGCAGGAGGAAGAGGTATGAACCGTGTAGTACAGAAAACATATGACATCGTAGTGATCGGCGGTGGGCCGGGGGGCATCCCGGCTGCCATCGCAGCGGCAAGACGCGGACATAAAGTCCTCCTCGTAGAGCGCAACAGCTTCCTTGGAGGAGCGGCGACTTCCGGACTTGGCATCCTTGGCTATCTGGACCGGCAGGGGAAGAAAGCACTTGGCGGCATTGCGCAGGAACTGATGGATCGGCTGGAGGAGATGCACGGGGCGATGGGACATTTCCGTTGCCCGGTACACAACTCGATCAGCCCGATTTCTCCGGAGTGCTTCAAGATCGTGGCAGTGGAGCTGTGCCGGGAGGCAGGAGTCGAGATTCTGTTCAACAATGAGCTGCTCGATGTCGCGGTCGACAATGGAAAGATCCAGAATGTGACCGTATATGGAAAATGTGTGCGCACCGTGCTCACGGCAAAAGTGTTCATCGATGCGACCGGTGACGGAGATCTGGCTTATCTGGCAGGAGCACCATATGTATCCGGTCAGGATGAGACGGGCATTATGCAGCCGGCGACTCTGATGTTTACTGTGACCAATTATGATCTGGAGAAGCTGCTGTCCTATGCGGAGCAGCATCCGGAGGACTTCGGGATCAAGGAAGACTATGCAAAGGGGTACAACCCGGACTTTTTCCGTGCGACACCGGGACACTGCTTCATCGGCCTGACGGAGATGATCCGGCGGGCAAAGGCAGCCGGCGACTTTGATGTACCGCGGAACCAGTTCATTTACATTACGACGCCGACGGAAGGCGAGCTCGCGATCAATACCTCCCGTATCACGAACATCGATGCATCCGATGTCTATCAGCTCTCCGATGGACTGACGACGGGCTATGAGCAGGTGCATGAGCTGCTCCGGTTTATGAACAAATACATCCCGGGATTTGAGCATGCTCGGCTCTCGATGATCGCACCGTCGCTCGGTGTGCGGGAGACGCGGCATTTTAAGGGCTGCTTCCGTCTGACCAGAGAGAATATGTATTCCGAGGAAGTACGGCAGCAGGCAGTCGCGCAGTCGGCCTACAACATCGACGTGCACAGCGGCGTGAAGGATCACATCGACCTGACACCGGTCGATCAGCCGTTTGGCATCCCGTATGGATGCATGGTGCCGGTACAGACGGATGGCCTGCTGCTCAGCGGCCGCACGATCTGTCTGGACACTGCGACTTATGCATCTGCCCGCGTCATGGGCCCGTGTATTGCGGTCGGCGAGGCAGTCGGCGAGGCGGCAGCGCTCTGTGTCGAGCAGCAGATCGAGCCGAGGGCGGTGGATCTGGCCGTGCTGCAGGAGCGGTTGCGGAAGAACGGAAATCTGTTCTGAGTTGAGTTTATAAAAAAGCACACAGGTGCAGTTCTGCGAAGAGCGTGGAATTGCACCTGTGTGCTTTTTTCGCCTGCTGAGACAAGCGGGAGCACAGGCGTTCCGCACAGCGCGGTGCTTCGTTCCTACTTGCAAAAGATACTGCGAAAATGCTAAAATAGCTATCAGAAACGAGGTGAAAGAACGTGAAGTATCATTGGCCGCAGAAAAGACACAGTGAAACAGCGGAAGAAGGGGCAAATACAGTTCAGCCATGCACGATCGAGATCATGACGGCGCAGGAATTTCAGCATGCACATCCGTCGGTGTTCCGTCGGAGTTTTTCCGGATATGTATATCCGGGGATTCATTTTTGCAAGGCAGAACGGCTGCGCAAAGCAACGGCTGGGACTTATGCAATGCCGCGGCAGCAGGATCTGACCGGAGAGAAGATGACTTTTGGATATTGCATTCTGGAAGACCGGCTGATTTTTCTGGATGACCAGAGCTATGTGAAGGATCTGCTTCACCAGATGGAAGGCTATGAGATGACGGACATCGGTGATCCGCGGATGGTATTTTTTGATCTTCTGGAATTTCTGATTAAGGACGATATTGTGTTCCTGCAGGGCTATGAAGAGTCCCTGAATGAACTGGAAGAGGATCTGCTCGCGCGAAAACAGGACAATTTTGAACGCAGGATTTTGCAGGTAAGGAAGGAACTGGCGGTGCTCGCTGCTTATTATGAGCAGTTGTCCGATCTGGGTGAGACGCTGCAGCAGGAGGCGGCAGAGCGCGGATGGGATCATGCGGAACTTTTATTTGGCCTGTATGAAAATAAGGTCGGCAGGCTGTTTGACATGGTGCAGATGCTCAAAGAGTATTCCAATCAGCTGCGTGAGCTTCATCAGACGAGAATTGATGCCAGGCAGAATGAGATCATGCAGTTTTTGACGATCGTGACGACGATCTTTATGCCGCTGACGCTGGTGGCCGGCTGGTATGGCATGAATTTTGTCAATATGCCGGAGCTGAGTGCACCGCACGGCTACGCGATCATCTGTCTGCTTTGCCTGATTTGTCTGGTACTTGAATTCTGGGTGATCCGGAAAAATAAGTGGTTTCGCTGAAAAAATATCAGTACCGGATGCCTGATGGGTAGAAAAGAATAAAACATAAAAGAACGAGTAGAAAGGAAGCGACAAAATGGAGACAGTAAGACTTGGAAAGACTGGAATCGTCACGAACAAGAACGGCTTCGGCGCGCTGCCGGTGCAGCGGGTCAGCGATGAGGAGGCGGTGCGGCTTTTGCGCAAGGCGTATGAGGGCGGAATGACGTACTTCGATACGGCACGCTACTATACGGACAGTGAGCATAAGCTCGGGCTTGCATTTGAGGGGATGCGCGAGAAGATTTTCATCGCGACGAAGACCGGTGCGACGACGCCGGAAGACTTCTGGAAGGAGCTCGGCATTTCACTGGCGAATCTGCGCACGGATTACATTGATGTGTACCAGTTCCACAATCCGGCGTTCTGCCCGAAGCCGGGGGATGGGAGCGGACTGTATGAGTGCATGCTCGAGGCAAAGGCGCAGGGAAAGATCCGTCACATCGGTATCACGAACCACCGGCTGAAGGTGGCAGAGGAGGCGATCGCCTCCGGACTGTATGAGACGCTGCAGTTCCCGTTCTGTTATCTGGCGACGGAGGAGGACAAACGTCTGGTGGAGCTCTGCAAAGAAGCGGATATGGGATTTATCGCGATGAAGGCGCTCTCCGGCGGCCTGATCATGAACTCGGCAGCGGCCTATGCGTTTGAGGCGGAGTATGACAATGTACTGCCGATCTGGGGCGTACAAAGAGAGCGGGAGCTGGATGAATTTCTCTCTTACATCGTCTGTCCACCGAAAATGGACGACGAGCTGCGCGCGGTGATCGAGAAGGACCGCAAAGAGCTGATGGGCGACTTCTGCCGAGGCTGCGGCTACTGCATGCCGTGCCCGGCCGGGATCGAGATCAACAACTGCGCGCGCATGTCACTGATGATCCGCCGCGCCCCGTCCGCCGCTCAGCTGACCCCGCAGATGCAGGCGAAGATGAGGAAGATCGAAGGCTGTCTGCACTGTGGTGCCTGCATGAAAAAATGCCCGTACCACCTGAATACACCGGAACTGCTGCAAAAGAATCTGAAGGACTATAAGGAGATTCTGGCGGGGAAGGAATATTAGACTGGTGATGCGTGAAGCCATCACTTTTTAAGGAAAAAAATGAGACCATTTTATCCAAGCGTAAAAAGAATCCCCCGCCTCTATTACTGGATCGCGTGGGCGCTCTGCACTTTGATCTGCGGGATGGAAGAGTGGGTGCTGCTGGTGGAGTATGGAAATGGAAACTCTCCGTATATGCTGGCAGCTCTGTGTGCAGTTGGTCTGTTCCACTTTTTGTATCTGACCTTGCTGACGATCAAGCGTTTTCATGATGTCGGAAAGTCGACCTTATACTGCCTCGTATGCCGGTTTCTTATACCGGGGGTAATCGGGATCGGGATGACCTTTGCGGTGACGATCAAAGAGAGTGATAAAGACAACAAATGGGGCGCAAATGAAGAACGGAAACAATTTGAGCGGGAAGCGGATTACTACCGAAGATAGGAAATAACGATATGCAGGTGAAGCCAATGAAGCGGGCTTTACCTGCATATTTGTTTTATGAAATAAGCGATGACATATCATAAGAAAACTGCTTGCAGGATGATTTACAGTGATGGATTGTGAATAGCTGCTTGACGCCCAACGTGGGAAACGTGAGAATGAAACGAATAATCATAATAAAAACGTGAAAAGATAACGTTTAAATCTATAAAAAGCGTGAAAATCTACTTGATATTCGCTCATGAAACGTGATACCATGATATGGGAGATGGTGCGATTATGTATTTAAAAAGAAAGATAGATGAATATTTACTTGCCTGGAAGCAGCGGGCGGACCGACTGCCGCTGATCGTAAAAGGTGCGAGGCAGATCGGGAAAACCGAATCGATCCTTCATTTTGCAAGACAGAATTATAAAAACATTGTCAGCATTAATTTTGTTCTGGAACCGAAATATAAAACTATTTTGAGTGAAGGATATGAAGTTGCGGAGATTATTAAAAATATTTCGCTGATTGATCCGACAAAAAAATTTGTCGCAGGAGAAACCTTGCTGATGTTTGATGAATTGCAGGAGTTTCCGGATATCGCCACGGCGCTGAAGGCGTTTAAAATTGACGGCAGATTTGATGTGATATGCAGTGGCTCTTTGCTGGGAATTAATTATAAGAAGATTCACAGCAACAGCGTGGGGTATAAGACGGATTATGAGATGTTTTCTATGGATTTTGAAGAGTTTTTGTGGGCAAAGGGGTATACGGATGCTCACATCGCAGACCTTTTGAAGCATATGCAGACAGCTACGCCGTTTTCAGAGACGGAGCTGGCCGTTTATAAAAAATTATTTCTGGAGTACTGTGTGCTCGGCGGAATGCCTGCAGTAGTGAACCGGTATATTGAGACGGGAACTTTTTCGGATACACTGGAGATTCAGAGACAGATTCAGCTGGACTATGAAGAGGATATCCGAAAATATGCAGAGGGGCTGGATCAGACGAAGATTGTCAGCGTGTACCGGGCAGTGCCGGTACAGCTTGCAAAGGAGAATAAGAAGTTTCAGCTGAGTAAGATTGATAAAAAGGCCAGAAGCCGTGAGTATATGGGATGTATTACGTGGTTGGAGGATGCAGGAGTCATATCGATCTGCTATTGCCTGAACTATCCGGAGCTTCCATTAAAAGGGAATTATGATGAGTCGAAATTTAAAATTTATTATCCGGATACGGGGTTGCTGATTGCGTCGTTGGATGAAGAGGCGCAGGAGGATCTCCGGGCAAATAAAAATCTGGGTGTTTATAAAGGAGCACTGTATGAAAATTTTGTGGCTGAGGCATTTGTGAAGCAGGGACTTGGACTGTATTACTATAAGAAGGAAAATGCGACGCTGGAGGAAGATTTTTTCGTGAGGACGAAAGAGGAACTGGTTCCGGTAGAAGTGAAAGCGAACAAGAATCGTTCGAAGTCACTGCGGCAGCTGATATCCAGCGATTCCTACCGTGATATTCACTGGGGGATCAAGCTGTCAGATGGCAATATCGGGGAAGAAGATGGAGTCTGCACGTTCCCGTATTTTTGTTCTTTTCTGGTGAAACGATATTTGGCAGGGAGATAAAAAACTGTAATTTTTTATGCTAATATAAAACATGCCGATCAGGAAAATTCGGTTGGAGAATCGCTGAAAGTTCAGATACCTCACGGGACACTGTAAGTGAAACCGTGAGGTGTTTTTTGTTGCAGGAACTTGTGTCCTGTAAGGCAAATGTTCTGCGAGAATGTATCAGAGCGCATTGACTCAGCTCCGCAGCATCTTTTCAAACTCCCGCGCGGCGATGCTGGCGGGCTGGGAGGGATTTTTGACGAGGCAGATCGAGCGCGGTGGGAGCGGTGTGCTGAGAAGGATCTGAAAGACTTCTTTTTTCATGAGGGCGTCCATCGCGAACTGCTCCGGCAGGAAGCCGATGCCCAGATCGTACTTTATCATAGGAAGAATCTGGTCCGTTGTCACGACTTCGATGTCCGGCTTGATCGAGACACCGTGCTCGGAAAAGAAGTGCAGATAGAAGTCGTGTGCGTTTGTCTGGCTGTTCAAAAGGATAAACGGGTAGCTGGCAAGCTCCTGAAGGGTCCGGGGTGTGCCGGATAGGGAGGAAAATCGCGGGCCGCCGATCAGGACTTCCTGAATGGGCTGAAGCGGGATTTCCTTAAGCGGGCGTGTGACACCGGTCGGGCTGGTGACGATCGCGAGGTCAACGAGTCCGCTCTTTAAGGAAGAGACGGCCTGTGGCGTCGTGACGCTGGAAATATGGATCTTGATTTTGGGAAACTTCTGGTGGAATTCCCGAAGCTTTGGCAGCAGCAAAATCTGCAGGGCAGCTTCGCTGACTCCGAGAGAAATCGTACCGCTCGTAAGGCTCTTGGCATCCGCCAGCTCGGTTTCGGCGGCGCTGAGCTGATGATGTGCGGCAGCGACGCGGGTGTACAGTTTCTGGCCTTCCGGTGTCAGAGTCACGCCACGGTTCGAGCGGATAAACAGACTGAATCCGAATTCATGCTCCAGGTTGCGGATCGCGCGCGAGACATTTGGCTCATTGCTGAGCAGAATATTTGCAGCTTTTGTAAAGCTCTGGTATTTTGCAACAAAATAAAAAATGCGGTAATAGTCGTATGTAATGTTCATGCTGTTCTCCGATATGTATTTTTGACATACCAACCATCTTAAAAATACATTTTACTAACGAATTTTCTGTGAGTATAATACAAAATCGGTAAGAAAGCAATAAAATACAGAAGAAAGGAAGCGGTGATATGGAAAAACTGGCAGCAAATCTGCTCGAAGAACTGAATTGTGAGACCGTGTTCACGATTCCGGTATTCGGCGGAATTGGCGTTTCCGAATCAACCGTCGTCACCTGGGTGATCATGGCTGTGCTGACGCTTCTGGCATGGCTAATGACCAGAAACCTCAAGGTCGATCACATCAGCAAACGGCAAGCCGCGATCGAGAGCGCAGTGCTCTGGCTCAACGGCTTTGTCGAGGGGATGATCGGTGAAAAAGGAAAACAGTATGTCCCGTATCTTGTCACAGTCCTTGTCTACATCGGATTTTCGAATGTGATCGGACTGTTTGGATTCAAGCCACCGACAAAGGATATGAACGTCACAGTCGCACTTGCGCTGATGAGCATTATCCTGATCGAGGCATCCGGCATACGGGAAAAAGGAGCAAAGAAATGGCTGAAGAGCTTTGCCGAACCGGTAGCGATCATCACACCGATCAACATCATGGAGATCGTGATCCGTCCGCTGTCGCTGTGCATGCGACTGTTCGGTAATGTACTTGGAGCATTCGTTATCATGGAACTGATCAAGCAGCTGATCCCGATCGGCGTTCCGCTTGTATTCAGCTTCTACTTTGATATTTTTGACGGACTGATTCAGGCATATGTATTTGTATTCCTGACCTCCCTGTTCATCAAAGAGGCGATAGAGTGATCGCCGGATCTTTGATCCGGCCGGGAGAGCCGAGAAATGAAAGACAGACAGGTAGTAGCGGCATCGCCGGATCGAAGATCCGGCCGGGAAAGCCGGAAAAGTAAGCAACTAAATCTGCACAGAAAAATACAGAATCCACCGTGCAGACACCAAAAAAGAAAAGGAGAGTAAACGTATGAGCACATTAATCGCAATTGGAGCAGGTATCGCAGTATTGACAGGTATTGGCGCAGGTATCGGTATCGGAATCGCAACCGCAAAGGCAGCAGATGCTGTAGCAAGACAGCCGGAAGCAGAGGGCAAGATCAGTAAGCTGCTTCTTCTCGGATGTGCACTGGCCGAGGCAACCGCTATTTACGGATTCGTAATCGCATTATTAATAATCATGATGCTGAAATAATAGTGCGGTGCAGCAGCCCCTTTAACAAACGAAAGGAAGGTGAATTCAGGTGCTCCGGTTAGACTGGAATATACTTTTTAATATTATTAACCTGATTATTTTATATTTACTGATGAAACGCTTCCTCTTCAAGCCGGTCAATGCGATTCTGGAAAAGCGCCAGCAGGCTGCCGATGCGCAGTTTGCAGAGGCGGATCGCCAGAAGGCAGAGGCGAAGGAGAGTCAGGAGCATTACGATGCGCTGGTACGAGGCGCAGAGGACGAGAAAAAGCGGATCGTCGCAGAGGCAAGACAGGAAGCTTCTGCAGAGTACGGACGTATTGTCTCAGAAGCGAAGGATAAAGCAGACGGAATTGTCGAGAAGGCAAAGACAGACGCGGAAAACGAGAAGGCAGCGGCTATGCAGCAGGCCGATGCAGCTGTCCGGGATATGGTTGTGACAGCAGCAGCCCGTATGGTAGCGATGAAGGATGCAAAGGAGAGCGACCGTGCCTTATATGACAAGTTCCTTGCAGAGACGAAGGAAGCATAACAGAACGGTTTGCATGGAGAGTGAATTATGGTACAGGATATAGATAAATATGCAAAAATGGCAGGAAGCCTTGGCATCTCCGCCAGCGTGCTCGAACAGACGCAGGGGATCTTTGAGGCGGTTCCGGAAATTATGCAGGATTTTTCCAACCCGGCGAATGAACTGACAGCAAAACACAATGTCATCGACCGGGTATTCCCGACAGAGATCCGGAGCTTTTTAAAGCTGCTCTGCGATGAGGATGCGATTACCCTGTTTCCGGACATCTGCGAGGCATACCGCAATCGGACGCCGGAGCATAAGGATTATGTAAAGGCGACCCTGCGCTATGTGACGGCTCCGAGCGAGGAACAGCTCGCACGGATCGAAGAGTTCGTCCGGAAAAAGAGCGGAGCAGAGAACGTTGATTTTCAGAAGAAGGAAGATCCGTCCCTTGGCGGCGGCTTCATACTTGCCATTGACGGAAAAGAATATGACTGGTCGGACAAAGGAAGAGTCGATCAGGTAAAGGAGCGCATCGAACAGACGCAGACCCCGCAGGGACAGAGCCTGCAGGGCATCATCTCCATCCTGAAAAGCGAGATCGAAAATTTTGACCTCGAGGCGAAGGAGCAGGAGGTAGGTGTCGTCAGCTACGTCGGTGACGGAATCGCAAACATCGACGGACTGGATCATGCGATGTACGGAGAGATCATCATCTTCGATAACGGGGTGCGTGGTATGGTGCAGGATATCCGAAGAGATGAGGTATGCTGCATTCTGTTTGGAAGAGACACCGGCATCCGTGAGGGCACCAGAGCGATGCGTACCTGCAAAAAGGCTGGTCTTCCGGTCGGAGATGGCTTCCTTGGAAGAGTCGTCGATCCGCTGGGTGCACCGATTGACGGAAAAGGAAAAATTACAGCGGCAGGGTACCGCCCGATCGAGGAGGAGGCCCCGGGTATCGTAGAGCGTAAATCGGTCGGCGTTCCGCTGGAGACCGGAATTCTGTCGATTGACTCGATGTTCCCGATTGGCCGTGGACAGCGTGAGGTGATCATTGGCGACCGTCAGACTGGTAAGACCTCGATCGCGATGGATGCGATTCTGAACCAGAAGGGAAAAGGTGTCATCTGTATTTACGTGGCAATCGGCCAGAAGGCGTCCACGATCGCAAAGCTGGTCAATACATTGAAAAAGCAGGAAGCAGACAGCTACACGATCGTCGTTGCGGCGACGGCTTCCGATCCGGCCCCGCTGCAGTACATCGCTCCGTATTCCGGTACGGCGCTGGCAGAATATTTCATGCATCAGGGCAAGGATGTGCTGATCGTATACGACGATCTTTCCAAGCATGCGGTGGCATACCGTGCGCTGTCCCTTCTGCTGGAGCGTTCTCCGGGACGTGAGGCATATCCGGGCGACGTGTTCTATCTGCATTCCAGACTGCTGGAGCGTTCTAGCCGGCTGAATGAGGAAAATGGCGGCGGTTCGATTACGGCGCTGCCGATCATCGAGACACAGGCGGGCGATGTATCCGCGTATATCCCGACGAATGTCATTTCCATTACCGATGGCCAGATTTTCCTGGAGAGTGATCTGTTCTTCTCCGGTATGCGTCCGGCGGTCAACGTCGGTCTGTCTGTCTCCCGTGTCGGCGGTGCGGCACAGACGAAGGCGATGAAGAAGGCAGCAGGAAGCATCCGTATCGATCTGGCTCAGTATCGTGAGATGGAGGTATTTACCCAGTTCAGCTCCGATCTGGATGCAGCGACCAAGGAGCAGCTGCAGTATGGACGTTGCCTGATGGAGCTTTTGAAGCAGCCGCTTGGCCAGCCGCTCTCGATGGCAGAGCAGGTCATCACACTTGTTGCGGCGACCGGAAAGACGATGATGGATGTCCCGGTGCCGGAGATCAAAGCTTATCAGGGAAAAATGCTTGCATGGTTCCATGAGGTTCATTCCGAGATCGTACATGAGCTGGAGACGACCGGAGATCTGCCGGATGAGCTGCGCACCCGTATCGTAGAGGCAGCAAAAGAATTCGCAACCACCCAGAAAAGCCAGAATGCATAAGAACCAGAGTAAAAGACAGAAAAGGTGGTGAGCGGATGGCAAATACACGTGAGATTCAAAGCAGAATGAAAAGTATCGAGGACACCATGAAGATCACAAATGCGATGTACATGATTTCCTCGACCAAGCTGCGTCGGGCAAAGAAGGAGCTGAAGGATACAGAACCGTATTTCTACACGCTTCAGGGCATGCTGGCGCGGGTTATCCGGCATTTGCCGGAGGTTCAGCATAAATATATTTCCGATGGTTCCGAGCAGGGTGCGCAGGAAGGTCGGAAAAAGGCATTTCTCGTTATCACGGCGGATAAAGGTCTGGCCGGCGCGTACAACCACAACGTACTGAAGCTGGCTGAGGAGCAGTTGGACGGCGACACAGACCATCATCTGCTCGTGGTCGGCGAGGTGGGCCGTCAGTATTTTCATATGAAAAAAATTCCGGTGGAGGAGCATTTCCTTTACACCGCACAGAATCCGACCATGCACCGGGCGCGGGTCATTACAGCAAAGATTTTTGAGCTGTATGAGTCCGGAGCGGTGGACGAGGTTCATATGATTTTTACTTCAATGAAAAATGGCCTGCAGACAGAGACGAACCAGATTCAGCTTCTGCCAATTGATAAGCGGGAATTCCAGACGGCAAAGGTTCCGGTCGATATGTACCAGGAAGAATTTGGCTATAAGCCGTCACTGGAAGCCGTATTAAATAACGTAATTCCAAACTATGTGTGCGGTTATATTTACGGTGCGCTCGTGGAGTCGTACTGCAGTGAGCACAATGCGCGTATGGTCGCGATGCAGGCGGCCAACGACAGTTCACAGGCGATGATTCACGACCTGTCGGTGGAATACAACCGGGTGCGTCAGGCGGCGATCACGCAGGAGATTACCGAGGTCATCGCAGGTGCGAAGGCACAGAAGCGGAAAAAGCAGAAGCGGATGCAGGAGAAGCAGATGCAGAGCATAGAAGGAGTTTAAGACTATGAAGAAAGGAAAAATCGTTCAGGTATCCGGTCCGGTCATTGATGTGGAATTCGCAGACGGCGATCTGCCTTACATCAAGGATGCGCTGGAAGTGACCAACAACGGGAAGCGGTGCGTGATGGAAGTCGCGCAGCACATCGGTGATAATGTCGTGCGCTGTATTATGCTGGCTTCCAGCGAGGGACTGCATAAGGATATGGAAGTAACGGCTACCGGAAGCGGTATCAAAGTCCCGGTAGGTGAGAAAACACTTGGAAGACTGTTCAACGTGCTCGGCGAGACCATCGACGGCGGTGAGCAGCTGGATCAGGAGGAGCACTGGTGTATCCACAGAGAGGCACCGAGCTTCGAGGAGCAGAGCCCGGTCGTAGAGATGCTCGAGACCGGTATCAAGGTCATTGACCTGCTTGCCCCGTATGCAAAAGGTGGTAAGATCGGTCTGTTCGGCGGTGCAGGTGTCGGCAAGACCGTGTTGATTCAGGAACTGATCCGCAACATTGCGACGGAGCATGGCGGATATTCGATTTTTACAGGAGTAGGAGAGCGTTCCAGAGAGGGTAATGACCTCTGGACAGAGATGACAGGCTCCGGTGTCATTGATAAGACGGCGCTGGTGTTCGGACAGATGAACGAGCCGCCTGGAGCACGTATGCGTGTCGCGGAGACCGGACTTACGATGGCAGAATACTTCCGTGATGTGGAGCATCAGAACGTATTGCTGTTCATTGATAATATTTTCCGTTTTGTACAGGCTGGTTCGGAGGTATCTGCGCTGCTCGGACGTATGCCGTCTGCCGTTGGTTATCAGCCGACGCTGGCGACGGAGCTGGGCGAGCTGCAGGAGCGAATCGCATCGACCACAAAAGGATCTGTTACTTCGGTACAGGCGGTCTACGTACCGGCCGATGACCTGACCGACCCGGCTCCGGCGACGACATTTGCACATCTGGATGCGACGACAGTACTTTCCAGAAAGATCGTAGAGCAGGGTATTTACCCGGCGGTTGACCCGCTGGAGTCCAGTTCCCGTATTCTGGAGGAGGATGTTGTCGGCAAGGAGCACTATGAGGTAGCACGCCGTGTCCAGGAGATCCTTCAGAAGTACAAAGAACTGCAGGATATCATCGCAATTCTTGGTATGGAAGAGCTTTCAGAGGAAGATAAAGTGACCGTCTACCGTGCAAGAAAGATTCAGCGTTTCCTCTCTCAGCCGTTCCATGTGGCGGAGAACTTTACCGGTGTACCGGGAAAATATGTTCCGGTCAAGGAGACGGTTCGTGGCTTCAAGATGATCATTGACGGTGAGATGGATGACTATCCGGAGTCCGCATTTTTCAATGTCGGAACGATCGACGAGGTCATCGAGAATGCGAAGAAGCTGCAGGCGGAGGCGTAAGGACTGTCTTCGCATCTGGGGCAGAACCTGAAAGAAGGAGCGGGAATTATGGCAGAATTTCATCTTAGAATCGTGGCCAGTGATAAAGTATTTTACAATGGCATGACCGAGATCGTGATTCTTCCGGGACTGGATGGCGAGTATGCGTTCATGGCAAAACATGAGGAGATGGTCGTGGCGGTGCGTCCGGGGGAGCTTCGTTTTAAGAAGCCGGATGGCACGTGGCAGTACGCGGTCGTCGGAGCCGGTGTGGCACAGACGGCAAACAACCGTGTGACGATTCTGGTCGATTCTGCAGAACGGCCGGAAGACATCGACGAAATCCGTGCAAAAGAGGCCAAGGAGCGCGCGGAGGAACAGCTGCGGCAGAAACAGTCGGTCTATGAATACCGGATGTCCAGGGCGTCGCTGGCGCGCGCGGTTTCCAGACTGAAGGAGAAGCAGCGGTCACATATCAATCTGTAGGCAGTAGAGGCGCCGGGTCTGAAATTCCCGGTGACAGCTGCAAGCAGAATATCAGGATACCCGGATCTGTTCGTTTTAGAACTGACCGGGTATTTTTGTTACCGCCCGATTACAGGAAATTGCGCCAATAGTTGACATTTCTTGTAATCAGGTGTAAAGTAGCTGTCAGGTCTGATGTCTTGTCACCTGAAATGACAGATATCAAATAAAGGAAGACCACGTGAATGTGCAAACTGCACAAACGGAAAGGGAAGGAACATGGGAAAAATTTTTAAAACCAAACTGACGACAGCTACAATTGTACTCATTCCGGCATGCATCGGAATCAACTATCTGGGAAAGTTATTCGCATCCCTTCTGAAACTGCCACTCTGGCTGGACTGCATCGGAACCTGTATCGGTGCTTGTCTTGGCGGGCCGGTGATTGGCGCGATCTGCGGAGCAGCGAATAACCTGATCTATGGACTGACCACGGGAGACAATATTACACTGATTTACGCGCTTACCAGTCTGGGGATCGGTCTGGTTGTGGGGATTCTTGCACGGATGGGCTTCATGAAGACATTTCCAAAGTCCTTTGTATGTGCCCTTGGCGGCGGCCTGGCAGCTGTATGCATTTCCACACCGCTGAACATCCTGTTCTGGGGCGGAACGACCGGTAACGTATGGGGCGATGCGGTATTTGCAGCTACACAGGCTTCCGGAATGGCCGTAGGAATCGGTTCCTTTTTAGATGAAATCGTGGTAGACGTACCGGATAAGATACTGACACTGATTATTGTTTACCTGATCTTAAAAGGACTTCCAAAGAAGCTGACCGCGTTGTATGATGTAAATGCAGAAATAGAGAGATTGGATTAATGAAAAATATCAGTTTATATATCGATCAGGGTTCCTGGTTAAATAAAATGCACCCGTATACGAAGTTATTATATATTCTGACAGCAATTATGATTCCATTGACAGGGGGAAAGCTTTGGCTTTTCCCTGTTATGATTGTAAGCAGTTTGCTTTTGCTGGCCAGTGGAAAAATTCTGAAGAGGGCACTGCCGCTGGTAGCGTTCTCTTTTACCTTAATTGTTGTTATTTTTTTGATTCAGGGACTTTTCAATCACAACAATGAAACTGTCCTGTTTTCGGTTGGGATCATTACGTTTTATAAAGAGGGGACACTCTTTGCCACCAGAATAGGCTGCAATATCCTGAATATGCTTCTCTCCTTTGGCATATTTGTATTGACCACCTCTCCACAGGAATTCGTGGATGAACTGGAAAAAAGCGGATTTTCTCCGAAGTTTGGATATGTGATCAATTCCGTATTTCAGATTTTGCCACAGATGATGGCAACGAAAGATACGATTACGGATGCGCAGCGAAGCCGTGGGATGGAGACAGAGGGCAATCTGCTGGTAAGAACCAAAGCGTTTCTGCCGCTGATTTCACCGGTGGTGATGAGCTCCCTGATCAATACCAGAGAGCGTGCCATTGCACTGGATGTGCGCGGATTTGGAAGAAAGCAGAAGAAGACCTGGCTGTATGACCGGCCAAAATACAAATGGGATCCGGTGATCCGTGTGATTCTGGTCGTGCTTATGATCATTACCATTGTCTGGAGGGTACTGTAATGGCAATCATTACGATGGAAAATCTGAAATATAAATATCCGGGAGCAGATCATCTGGCCCTGAACGGCATTACACTTTCGATTGAAAAAGGTGAATTTATCGGAATTGTCGGTCAGAACGGTGCGGGAAAAAGTACCTTATGTCAGGCGATGATCGGGCTGGTGCCACAGTTTTACCATGGAGCCTATGGCGGATCGGTGAAAATAAAGGAGCGTCTGGCAGAAAAAGTACCAGTACAGGAGCTGTGTGAGGATGTGGGACTGATTTTTCAGAACCCGTTTAATCAGCTTTCCGGTGCGAGAGACACGGTCTATGGTGAAGTCGCTTACGGACTTCAGAATCTGGGCATCCGGCGGGAGGAGATGAAGGCACGGATCGAGAAGGTGCTGAAGCAGCTGAACATTTGGCAGTACCGTGATCGCAATCCATTTGATCTGTCCGGTGGACAGATGCAGCGGGTGGCGATCGCCAGCATTCTGGTCATGCAGCCGGAAGTGATCATTCTGGATGAACCCACCTCTCAGCTGGATCCGGAAGGGACGGAAGAGGTATTCCGTGTGGTTGACCAGCTCTCCAGGACGGGAAAGACGATCATTATGGTAGAACAGAAGCTGGAAAAGATGGCAAAGTACTGTGACCGGCTGATCCTGATGCAGGATGGAAAAGTGGTGGATTTTGACACCCCGGAGAAGATCTTTGCAAGGGATGATTTAAATGAAATGGGTATTCAGCCACCGGCCTTTGTGCGCATCAGTAAGCAGATGGGACTGGTGAATGCAGATGGGACGTATCCGGTTACGCTGGAGTCAACGGTCGCATTATTTGAACAGCAGAGCTGTGATACGGATCGGATCAGGGGAGTGCGACCCGAAGGAAAGCGGACAGCCCGGACGCAGAGATCTGAGGCGCTGTTCCAGATGGAAGATGTTTCTTTTTCCTATCAGAAGCATGTCCCGGTGCTGGAGCATTTGCACCTGTCGCTGGATCAGAGAACCACCGCCATCATCGGACAAAACGGAGCTGGGAAAACGACACTGGTCCGTTTATTAAAAGGCTTACTGAAGCCGGTATCCGGAACGGTGTATTTCGGCCAGGAAGATATCTCCAAAAAGACCGTAGCGATGCTGGCCGGAAAAGTGGGGTATGTATTCCAGAATCCGGATGATCAGATTTTCAAATACAATGTTCTGGACGAAGTTATGTTTGGCCCGCTGAATATTGGAATGAATCAGGAAGAAGCGAAGGAAAAGGCATTAAAAGCATTAGAGATGATGGGACTGTCCGGAAAGGAAAAAGAGAATCCGTATGATCTGGAGATGTATGAGCGAAAGATGGTGGCCATTGCATCTGTGGTGGCGATGAATACCGATGTAGTGATACTGGATGAACCGACGATCGCACAGGACTATCCGGGGAAAAAACGGATCGGTGAGATGATCGAGCGGCTTTCCGGGGCTGGAAAGCTGGTCGTTGCGATTCTTCATGACATGGATTTTGTAGCGGAGAACTTTGAACGTGTGATCGTCATGGCTCATGGAACGATACTGGCAGACGGAACTGCGGAGGAAGTGTTTGCAGGGGATGCGGTATTAAAGGAAGCCAGATTACAGAAACCATATATGACACAGTTGATCGAGAGGTTTGCCGGAAGATGAATGGAAGCGAGAGAAGAAATAAAATCATTCAGATATTGTCGGAGAGCAGCACACCGCTTTCCGGAAAAGAGCTGTCGAAAAGATTCGACGTAAGCAGACAGGTGATTGTGCAGGATATGGCACTTCTGCGGGCACAGGACCATGAAATCCTTTCCACCAGTCAGGGATATCTGCTGGCAGGCGGGAAAAAGATCAGCCGTGTATTCAAAGTCATCCACAGCGATAAAGAAGTGGAAGAGGAGCTGAACCTGATTGTGGATTATGGCGGGCGTGTGGAAGATGTATTTGTATATCATAAGGTCTATGGAATTGTCCGGGCAGATCTTCAGATTGCCAGCAGAAACGATATCCGGGAATTTCTTCAGGACTTGCAGAACGGGCATTCTGCACTGTTAAAAAAGATTACATCGGATTATCATTATCATACGGTAAGTGCACCATCGGAAAAACTTCTGGATCTGATTCAGGAGAAATTGCAGGAAAGAGGGTTTCTGGCAGAACTGAAGGATTATGAACCGGTCAATTTTCGGGAGGAGGAAAAGGAGAAGAATTGACGTATTTTGTAAAATGTGTTATATTAGAAAAAATTAACGCAACATTCTGTAAATAAATACGCGCAAAATGAGACAAAAAGGATCGGGAAACAGTGCATACCGGGGGCGGATGCAGGCAGACTTCGAGGTAGAAGGAGCAGGAGATGAGGAAACGAAGCATACAGGAAACAGGAATACGGCTTTCGCTGGCGGCGGTCGGCCTTGTGCTGCTGCAGCTTGCGAATGCGCTTGCGCTGCTCACTGCGCTGGGCGCAGATCCGTTTCACGTATTTCTGCAGGGGCTTATGCGGCGCACGGGGAGTTCCTATGGCATCCTGTATATGATTGCCAGCCTGATTCTGCTTGCGGTGCTGCTCTTTTTTCGCAGCCGGCCGCAGTCCGGCTCTTTGCTGTGTGCGTTTCTGGGAGGCTGGATTTTAGAAGGCTTTCTCCGGCTGTTTGCTGGCTGGATCGGCGAGGAGCTGATCTTCCCGGTACGGCTGCTCGTCCTGTTTGCCTGCTGTCTGTTACAGGCGTTTGGCATAGCACTTCTGACGCAGAGCGACAGCGGTACGCTCCCGATGGAATTATTTTTGCGCCATTTGAGTGTGCGGTTGCAGAAAAAGACGGATCTGGTCATTTTATGCTGCGATGCAGTGCTCATTCTGGCAGGGATGCTTTTGGGTGGCCGGTTTGGGATTGGCACGGTGCTGCTCGTATTTCTGTCAGGGATCCTGACTGGCCATTTTATGGGGGCAGCCGCGCAGGTGGTGAAGCGGGCTACCGGCAATGTGTCGGCTGTTTAGGCCAGGCGGTAGGCGCGCTCCGCAGACCTTTTGTGGGGATGAGCCTATTTATTAGTGAAGGAAAATGGAGAGAGATGACATGAATTTACAGAAGATATTCGATGATACCGATTTTGTCCACACGAGTGGGACAAAGAGGAACTGCAGGTAGCCGAGTATTTGAAAGCGCAGTGTGAGGCACTTGGGGCGAAGACACATATCGAAGGCTTCCGGGTACCAATGGGCGACATTGAGGAAGCACATCTGTATGCGGACGGCGAAGAGATCGAGTGCCGGGCGTGCCAGTGCTGCGGCAGTGGCAGCGTGGAGGGCGAGCTATATTATATGCCGGGGACCGATCCGGTATCAATCGCCGGAGCAACGGACAAGATCGTGCTGCTCGATACCGGAGTGACGTATTTTACGTATCAGGATCTGATGAAGGCGGGCGCAAAGGCGATCCTCTTCCAGTATGGAAACAGGTATTATCCGCATACCGATATTGACCAGAGAGACTTGCGCGAGGCAGTCGTCGGAGATGGCAAAAAGGTACTCTGCGCGACGATTCATTCCGGCGAGGCTGTCCGCCTATCAATCTGGACATGATCGGAACGTATATGGGCAAATTCATTGCCTGTGTATCCGCTGAGGAAAAGCTCTCTCATTACATCACGTATATGGCAGCAGAGGTCGGCTTCCCGGTCGAGTCAAAGACCGGCGTCTACTCCAGCGACTCTACCCCGTTTGCCGATCATGGTGTTCCGGCCTTATCTTTTGCGCGTGCCGCCAGCGGCAATGTCGCACCGATCCACTGCCGGTACGATTTAAAAGAAGTCCTGTCGATGAAGCAACTGCAAAAAGACATCGACTTCCTCACCACCTTTACAAGCCGCTTCGCCAACGCCGCCATCTGCCCGGTATCCCGCACGATTCCGGAGAAGATCAGGAAAGAGCTGGACGAGTATCTGTATCGGAAGCGGAAAGAGGAGTAAAAGCCCTGAACGAGAGAACAATAGAACAGAACGGTTGGAAAAGGTACAGAACAAATGTTTGATTTTGTTCTGTACTTTTTTTCGCCGGAATGGTATACTAGACCAGTAACAATACAAAGAATACGATTACGGTTTGCGGTTGCCGCAGATCGTTTTTACTCGATCGGGAGAGGGCATTATGGATCATTTTAAATTACATTCCGAGTTTCAGCCTACCGGAGACCAGCCACAGGCGATTGAGGAGCTGGTGGAAGGATTCCGGGAGGGGAATCAGTTCGAGACGCTGCTGGGCGTTACCGGTTCTGGTAAGACCTTCACGATGGCGAATGTGATCGAGAAGCTGAACAAGCCGACGCTTGTGCTGGCACACAATAAGACGCTGGCCGCACAGCTGTATGGTGAGATGAAGGAATTCTTTCCGGAAAATGCGGTAGAATACTTTGTATCGTACTATGATTATTATCAGCCGGAGGCGTATGTGCCGTCTTCGGATACGTATATTGCGAAGGATTCCGCGATCAATGATGAGATCGACAAGCTGCGCCTGTCGGCGACGGCTTCGCTTGTGGAGCGGAAAGATGTCATCATCGTGGCGAGCGTTTCCTGTATTTATGGTCTGGGCAGCCCGGCGGACTATAAGGATATGGTACTGTATCTGCGGCAGGGGCAGGAGCGTGACCGGGACGAGATCATCCATAAGCTGATCGATATTCAGTATGACCGGAATGATATGGACTTTCATCGCGGTACGTTCCGGGTGCGGGGCGATGTGCTCGAGATCTTTCCGGCAAATGCGGATGAGTATGCGTATCGGGTAGAGTTTTTCGGAGATGAGATCGACCGGATCACCGAGATCGATACGCTGACCGGTGAGATCCGGAAAGGGCTGGAGTTCATCGCTGTCTTTCCAGCTTCCCATTATGTCGTTCCGATGGATAAAATTCTGCGTGCGGCCAATGCGATCGAGGAAGAGTTGGCAGAGCGTGTGGAATATTTTAAGAGCGAGGACAAGCTTCTTGAGGCGCAGCGCATTGCAGAGCGGACGAACTACGATGTAGAAATGCTCCGGGAGACCGGTTTTTGCTCCGGTGTCGAGAACTATTCCCGTCACTTGGCGGGGATGCCTGCCGGTGCGACGCCGCATACGCTGATGGATTATTTTGGAGATGATTTTCTGCTGATCATCGACGAGTCACACAAGACCGTGCCGCAGGTGCGGGCGATGTACGTCGGCGACCAGTCGCGGAAGACGACGCTGGTCGACTATGGATTTCGTCTGCCGTCCGCCAAGGACAACCGTCCACTGAATTTTGAGGAGTTTGAGAGCAAGCTGGATCAGGTACTTTTTGTATCTGCGACGCCTGGGGAGTACGAGGCGGAGCATGAGCTGCTGCGGGCAGAGCAGATCATCCGACCGACCGGACTTCTGGATCCGGAGGTCGAGGTGCGTCCGGTGGAGGGACAGATCGATGACCTGATCGGGGAGATCCATAAGGAGACGGCAGCCGGGAATAAGGTGCTCGTGACGACGTTGACGAAGCGGATGGCGGAGGACCTCACGGATTATATGAAAGAGATCGGGATCCGGGTGCGGTATCTGCATTCGGATATTGATACATTAGAGCGGACAGAGATCATCCGTGACATGCGGCTGGATGTATTTGATGTACTGGTCGGCATCAATCTGCTCCGTGAGGGACTGGATATTCCGGAGATTTCACTTGTGGCGATTCTGGATGCGGACAAGGAAGGGTTCCTGCGATCCGAGGTATCACTGATCCAGACGATCGGCCGTGCGGCGCGAAATGCGCAGGGACATGTCATCATGTATGCAGATGTGATCACGGATTCCATGCGCGGTGCGATGGAAGAGACGATGCGTCGCCGGGAGCTGCAGCAGGCGTACAATGAGGAGCATGGTATTACGCCTCAGACGATCAAGAAGGCAGTCCGCGATCTGATCAGCATTTCCAAGGCAGTTGCGAAGGAAGAGAAGGAGCTCGAAAAGGATCCGGAGTCGATGAACCGGGAGGAGCTGGAGAAGCTGATCAGCGAGGTGCAGAAGCAGATGAAGAAGGCAGCGGCCGAGCTGAACTTCGAGGCGGCGGCTGAGCTGCGTGATCGGATGATTTCCCTGAAGAAGTATTTGCAGGAGATGGATTAAATAATAAAAAGTTTATTGCCAGTAAGGCGGAATAATAGGATGAGGTTTTCCAGACAGGGAGCAGTGGACGGAGATTTGCTTTGGCTGGTATGGTAGAAGATGAGGAGAAAATAGAAACTATGAGCATAGAAACATTTACGGAAGGACTTCAAGAAGAAGCGCCGGACATCGATAAAAAGCAGTACATCCGGATTCGCGGGGCGAATGAGCACAATCTGAAAAATGTCAGTCTGGATATTCCACGGAATAAATTCGTGGTGCTCACGGGGCTGTCCGGATCGGGAAAGTCCTCGCTCGCATTTGATACGATCTATGCAGAAGGACAGAGGCGGTACATGGAGTCGCTCTCTTCTTATGCGCGGCAGTTTCTGGGACAGATGGAGAAGCCGGATGTAGAGAGCATTGAGGGACTTCCACCTGCGATTTCGATCGACCAGAAGTCGACGAACCGCAATCCGCGTTCCACGGTCGGCACGGTGACAGAGATTTATGATTATTTCCGTCTGCTCTATGCGCGGATCGGGACGCCGCACTGCCCGAAGTGCGGAAAGGCGATTGCGAAGCAGAGTGTCGACCAGATGGTGGATCAGGTCATGGCGCTTCCGGAGCGCAGCAAGATTCAGCTGCTCGCGCCGGTCGTGCGGGGAAGAAAAGGTGAGCACGTAAAGCTGCTCGAGCAGGCGAAACGCAGCGGCTATGTCCGGGTGCGGATTGATGGCAGTATGTACGAGCTCTCCGAGGAGATCAAGCTGGAGAAAAATATCAAGCATAATATCGAGATCGTCGTAGATCGTCTGATCGTGAAGCCGGGCATTGAGCAGCGTCTGACCGACTCAATGGAAAATGTACTGCATCTTGCCAATGGACTCGCGCTTGTCGAGGTAAATGGCGGGGAGGCAGCAGGCGGGAGCATGCTCAGCTTCAGCCAGAGCTTTTCCTGTCCGGACTGTGGAATCAGTATTGAGGAGATCGAGCCGCGCAGTTTTTCGTTCAACAATCCATTTGGCGCCTGCCCGGACTGCTATGGTCTCGGCTACAAGATGGAATTTGACATCGATCTGATGATTCCGGATCGCTCTTTAAGCATTCTGGATGGAGCGATCGTCGTGACGGGATGGCAGTCCTGCACGGATAAAGGCAGCTTTACCCGCGCCATTCTGGATGCGCTGGCAAAGGAATATCAGTTTGACCTCGCGACGCCGTTTCAGGAACTGCCGCAGGACATTCAGGATATGCTGATTTATGGCACAAATGGCCGGGAAGTGAAGGTGTACTATAAAGGGCAGCGCGGAGAAGGCATCTACGATGTTGCCTTTGAGGGGTTGATCAAAAATGTGGAGCGGCGTTACCGGGAGACCGGGTCGGATACGATGAAGCAGGAGTATGAGAGCTTCATGCAGATCACACCGTGTAAGACCTGTGGTGGGCAGCGTCTGAAAAAGTCGGCTCTGGCAGTCACGGTAGCGGACAAAAATATCGCGGAGATCACAGCGATGTCGATTGGCGAGCTGCAGCAGTTTATGGAGCAGCTCGTGCTCACGCCGCAGCAGGAGCTGATCGGGCATCAGATTTTAAAGGAGATCCGTGCCAGACTTCGGTTCCTTGTCAATGTCGGGCTGGAATATTTAAGCCTTGCGCGGGCGACCGGTACCTTATCCGGCGGCGAGGCACAGCGCATCCGTCTGGCGACGCAGATCGGATCGGGTCTGGTCGGGGTAGCTTATATTCTGGATGAGCCGAGCATTGGGCTGCATCAGCGGGATAATGACAAGCTGCTCAGTACGTTGAACAGTCTGCGGGATCTTGGCAATACACTGATCGTCGTTGAGCACGATGAGGATACGATGCGGGCAGCAGATTTTATCGTGGATGTCGGGCCGGGAGCCGGTGAGCACGGCGGGCACATCGTTGCGAGCGGCACGGTGGAGGATCTGATGAACTGTGAGGAATCTATCACCGGCGCCTACTTAAGCGGACGGATTCAGATTCCGGTGCCGAAGGTACGGCGAACCCCGACCGGCTGGATTGAGGTACGTGGTGCACAGGAGAACAATCTGAAAAAGATCAATGTGAAGTTCCCTCTCGGTGTACTGACCTGCGTGACCGGCGTCTCCGGATCCGGAAAAAGTTCGCTTGTCAATGAAATTCTCTACAAGAGACTGGCGCGGGATCTGAACCGTGCGCGTGTCATTCCGGGCAAGCACACGGAGATCCGCGGACTGGAGCAGCTCGATAAGGTAATCAATATCGACCAGTCACCGATCGGTCGGACGCCGCGCTCGAATCCGGCGACGTATACCGGTGTGTTCGATCAGATCCGGGATCTGTTTGCGGCGACGGCGGATGCAAAGGCGCGTGGCTATAAGAAGGGACGTTTCAGCTTTAATGTAAAAGGCGGACGCTGTGAGGCATGCTCCGGAGACGGTATTCTGAAGATCGAGATGCATTTCCTGCCGGATGTCTATGTGCCGTGCGAGGTCTGCAAGGGCAAACGGTACAACCGTGAGACGCTGGAAGTAAAATATAAAGGAAAATCCATTTACGACGTGCTGAATATGACGGTCGAGGAAGCGATGGAATTTTTTAAGCATATCCCGTCCATTTACCGGAAGATCGAGACCTTAAATGATGTGGGTTTGTCTTATATCCGGCTGGGGCAGCCGTCGACGGAACTCTCTGGTGGTGAGGCGCAGCGGGTCAAGCTGGCGACGGAACTGAGCCGCCGCAGCACCGGCAAGACAGTCTATATCCTGGATGAGCCGACGACCGGACTGCATTTTGCGGATGTGCACAAGCTGATCGAGATCCTGCACCGGCTCGCGGAGAGCGGGAATACGGTTATCGTCATCGAGCACAATCTGGATGTCATCAAGACCGCGGATTATATCATTGATATTGGTCCGGAGGGTGGTGACCGTGGCGGTACAGTGATCGCACAGGGCACGCCGGAAGAGGTGGCCGAGAGCCCGGTATCGTATACGGGGAAGTATGTGAAAAAATATTTAAAGTAGGGTTGTGAAGTGCGGGCGTTCCGCCCATCCCAACATGCAAACATAGCCCTCAGCAAATAAATTTGCTGAGAACTATCTTCGCATGTGGCTGATGCGCTGAACTGATTGTAACAAGAAAAAGTCTGACGATTGCTCGTCAGACTTTTTCAGGAAAGAGAAAAATTTGGGTTGAAAAATGTTTTGCCCTGCGCGGGTTTGGCTCCTCGCGCAGGTAATGTTTGAGGGAGTACTTGGCAGCGTGTGGGGGCTGCCAAGTGTGAGTTATGAAATATATTAGCTCCTCGCTAATACTCTTACATCATAATCGAAAAATATGTTGAAAGTATGTCCAGTTTCTAAAAAAAACGGGAAAAAAGTTAAGAAAACCTTTAGGGCGTCTAAAGCATTTCTGTATAAACGAACCGATTGCATCAGGGAAACCAAACAGGGTCCGGCCAGAGATCTGTACTGTATTTTGCATCTAAAATGAAACTGGAGGGTATACTAAACAGCAGCGCAAAAGAAATGTGCAGAAAGCTGACTTAGGAGAATCTTAAGAAAAAGAGTGCGCGCCTTTCCAAGAAACAGCATTGCTGTTTCCGGGAAGCTATATTATAATAGAACAGTTACGAACAACCGCAGCGGGGAGATCCGATTGGCAGCTGCGTGTTCGGAAAATCCTGAATCGAATGAGGAAGAAACAGTCAGGAAAGGGGTATGAGAGATGGCAGCAACAGATGTAGGAATTGATCTTGGAACCGCCAGCATATTAGTTTATGTCAGAGGAAAAGGGGTTGTCTTAAAAGAGCCATCTGTGGTGGCTTACGACCGGGACACCAATAAGATAAAAGCAATTGGAGAAGAGGCCAGGCTCATGCTTGGACGCACGCCGGGCAATATCGTGGCTGTCCGCCCGATGCGCAAAGGCGTGATCTCAGATTATACAGTCACAGAGCAGATGCTCAAGTATTTTATTCAGAAGGCAATCGGCAAGCTGTCCTTTCGCAAGCCGCGGGTGAGTATCTGCGTGCCGAGCAGTGTCACGGAGGTCGAGAAAAAGGCAGTGGAGGATGCGACGTATCAGGCGGGAGCCAGAGAAGTGCACATCATTGAGGAGCCGATCGCGGCGGCCATTGGAGCCGGGATCGATATCTCGCGCCCGTGTGGCAATATGATCGTAGATATCGGTGGTGGTACCTGCGATGTCGCGGTCATTTCCCTGGACGGGATTGTCGTGAGCACTTCGATCAAAGTGGCAGGCGATGATTTTGACGATGCGATTGTAAAATATGTCCGGAAAAAGTATGGTCTGATGATCGGGGAGCAGACCGCAGAGGAGATCAAGATCACGATCGGAACCGCGTTTGAAAAGCCGGAGCCGAAGGCGATGGAGGTCAAAGGGCGTGACCTTGTGACCGGATTGCCAAAGACAATCCGCGTGACTTCGGAGGATACGCGCGATGCTTTAAAGGAAGTGACCGGACAGATCGTGGATGCGGTACACAGTGTACTCGAACGCACACCGCCAGAGCTCGCGGCCGATGTTGTGGACCGGGGGATTGTGCTGACCGGTGGCGGTGCGCTTTTGAGCGGTCTGGAAGAACTCATCGAGGCGCGGACCGGCATCAATACGATGACTGCAGAGGATCCGATGACAGTAGTGGCAGTCGGCACAGGAAAATTTGTAGAGCTGATGGCTGCAAATGGGAAAATGATGGAAAAGAATTGAGACGCGAATGGAAAAAATAGAAGGTTATGTAGATCATATCATATACCGGAACCAGGAGAATGGCTATACAGTCATGGTGCTGACATCGGAGGATACCGAGATCACCTGTGTCGGCACCTTTTCCTATATCGGGGAGGGCGAACGGCTGGAGGCCGAAGGAACGTACATAGCACATCCGACCTATGGAGAACAGTTCAAAGTCGAGACATATGCGATCCGTCCTCCGGAGGATGAGGAGTCTGTAGAGCGGTACTTAGGTTCCGGGGCGATCAAGGGCGTCGGTACGGCACTCGCTGCCAGAATTGTGCGAAGGTTCCGTGCAGATACGTTTCGGATCATCGAGGAAGAGCCGGAGCGGCTGGCGGAGATCAAGGGGATCAGCGAGCGTAAGGCACGGGAGATCGCGCAGCAGATCTATGAGAAGCGCGATATGCGAAAAGCAATGCTGTTTCTGCAGCAGTTTGGTGTGAGCACGGCACTGGCGGTCAGGATTTTTGAAAAATATGGGCAGCGGATGTACGAAGTGATCGAGCAGAATCCTTATCGGCTGGCGGATGACATCAGTGGTATCGGGTTCCGGATCGCCGATGAGATTGCAAAGCGTGCAGGCGTGAGTTTTGATTCCGAATACCGTGTAAAATGCGGGATTTCATATGTCCTGCAGCAGGCGGCATCAGAAGGACATGTATTTCTGCCAAAAGAGCTGCTGCTGGGACGCACGACGGAGCTGCTCGGCGTGCCGATTGATGATCTTGATCCGTTTTTGGTCGATATGGCGATCCAGAAGAAGATTGTGATCCGGAAAGACGGGGAGCGGGACTGCGTGTACAGTGCGTCGGCCTACTATATGGAGATGAGCACGGCGCGGATGCTCGTCGATCTGAACATTACCGGGGAGATTGATGCGGCGGTGATTGAGAAAAAGATCGCGTCCATTGAACAGGAGACCGGGACGGTGCTTGACGGGATGCAGAAAAAGGCGGTCATTGAGGCAGTACGCTGTGGACTGCTTGTGATTACGGGAGGCCCTGGCACCGGAAAGACGACGACGATCAATACCCTGATTTCTTATTTTGAATCCGAGGGACTGCAGATCCTTCTGGCGGCACCGACCGGGCGCGCGGCAAAGCGGATGACGGAAGCGACTGGTTTTGAGGCGAAGACGGTGCACCGGTTGCTGGAGATTTCCGGTGTACAGGAGGATGGCAGCGGTGCGGAAGGCTTTGGCAGAAATGCACAGAACCCGCTGGATGCGGATGTCATCATCATTGATGAGATGTCGATGGTGGACATTTACCTCATGCATGCGCTTCTGGATGCCGTAACGATCGGTACGCGGCTCATTATGGTAGGCGATATGAACCAGCTGCCGTCCGTCGGGCCGGGAAGCATTCTGAAAGATATCATTGAATCGGGAGAGATCCCGGTTGTACAGCTGACACGGATCTTCCGACAGGCGAAAGAGAGCGACATTGTCGTCAACGCGCATAAGATCAACCGCGGCGAGCCGGTGACACTCGACAATAAGAGCCGGGATTTCTTTTTCCTGAAACGGCAGGATGCGAATGTCATCATCAGCATAGTGATTCAGCTCGTCCGTGATAAGATGCCGCGCTATGTGCAGGCGTCGCCATATGATATCCAGGTGCTCACGCCGATGCGCAAGGGGCTGCTCGGAGTCGAGCGGCTGAACAAAATTTTGCAGGAGTATCTGAACCCACCGGATGCCGGAAAAAAGGAGCATGAGCAGAATGGCATGCTGTTCCGGGAAGGCGATAAGGTCATGCAGATCAAGAACAATTACCAGATCGAGTGGGAAGTGCGGGGGCGCTACGGGATTCCGGTCGAAAAGGGGCTTGGCATTTTCAATGGCGATATGGGAATTGTGCGGGAGATCAATGATCAGACCGAGCGGATCACCGTAGAATTTGATGAGCAGCGCATGGTGGAATATACGTATTCTGCGTTGGAAGAACTGGAGCTGGCCTATGCGGTGACGATTCACAAATCACAGGGCAGTGAGTATCCGGCGATCGTGATTCCGCTGCTGTCCGGGCCGCGCATGCTCATGACGCGGAACCTGCTCTACACCGCAGTGACCAGGGCACGGAAATGCGTGACGCTCGTCGGGGATGAGCGCACATTCACGCAGATGATCGACAATACGATGGAACAGAAGCGCTATACAGCACTGGCCGCGCGTATCCGGGAGCTGGCGTCGATGTAATAAATAACGATAAGAAAATACCGGGGGAGAGAGCACGGTATTTATGATGGAGGGAACCAAAAAGAAATTCACACTGCTGCAGCTTGGAAAAACAGCAGGCGGGGTGGCACTTCGTCTGCTCTATCCGCCACGCTGTGCTTTATGCGACACAATTTTGGGAAAGGGCGAAGAAGGCTGCTGCAGCGCCTGTGCGAAAAAGATTCCGCGGGTGCAATCACCGACCTGTTTTCGATGTGGGAAGCCTGTCGGAAGCTGGGAGACAGAGTATTGCGACGATTGCCGGAAGATTCGGCACTGGTTTGACCAGGGGGCAGCGGCCGTCACCTATACGGGTGCGATGCGGCGCTCCGTCTATCGGATGAAAGCAGACAATCGCAGGGATTATCTGGATTTTTATGCGCTCCTCATGGCAGAAACGCTGCAGAAATACCGGCATATCTGGCAGCCGGAGTTGCTCATTCCGGTGCCGATGCACTGGAAAAAGCGACAGAAGCGGGGCTATAATCAGTCTGAATTGCTGGCCAAAAAGCTCAGCCACCTGACGGAAATTCCGGTGGATGGGACGCTGATTCACTGTACCCGGCCACATACGGCGCAGAAACAGCTCGGACGAAAGGAGCGCATGAAGAATCTGGAAGGAAGCTTTGCATTGCAAAAGCCGCCGGGCAGGCTGCAACGGGTGCTTTTGATCGATGATGTATATACGACCGGAAGTACCATAGACGCGCTCGCAAAGCTGCTGAAGGAGGCCGGAATTCCAAACGTATTTTTTCTCGTTCTATGTATTGGAAAAGGAAAAAAGACGGTTTGCACGGCAGAAAATGTGTGCTATACTGAAATAGAAATGCGATCAGAAAGGAGAGGACAAAATGAGCAGCATTAAAATCTGGCTGTTGAATTATCTGTCATGGTTCACAGTACCGACATTTTCCATTACGGTGACAGATGTACTTGAAATTCTCATTTTGGCTTTCCTTGTATATAGTTTTCTGCTCTGGGTAAAAAATACCCGGGCATGGACACTTCTCAAGGGAATCATGGTACTGGTGATCTGTGTGTCCCTTGTGTATCTTCTGCACATGGATACACTGATTTTTATTGTAAACAGAGGGATCGACATCGCGATTACTGCCGCGATCGTCATCTTTCAGCCGGAGCTGCGCAGAGTGCTGGAGCGCATCGGTGAGAAGAAGATCGTCTCTTCACTGCTTCCGATCGATACGACCCATGTGACAGAGCGCTTCAGTGACAAGACGGTGAACGAGATCGTAAAGGCGGCATCGGAGATGAGCAGGGCCAAGACCGGTGCACTCATTGTGATTGAGCAGAATGTCCGGCTGGATGAATACGAGCGGACCGGGATTGTGATCGATTCGGTCGTGACCAGTCAGATTCTGATCAATATTTTTGAGCATAATACACCGCTCCATGACGGTGCAGTCATCGTGCGCGGGAACCGGATCACGGCAGCGACCTGTTATCTTCCGCTTTCTGACAACATGATGCTGAGCAAGGAGCTTGGAACACGGCACAGAGCCGGCGTGGGGATCAGCGAGGTGACGGATTCCCTCACGGTGATCGTTTCGGAGGAGACCGGTGCGATCTCCGTTGCCTATAAGGGTGAGCTGATGCGGAAGCTGACGGCGGAGGAGCTGAAGAAGCAGCTTGTCATGGCGCAGAACAAGACCGCTACGCAGAAGAAATTCAGGCTCTGGAAAGGCTGGAATAAGAATGAAATATAAATTTACCAGAAATATGGGACTGAAGCTTTTATCACTGATTGTGGCATTCGGGATCTGGCTGCTCGTGGTGAATGTAAATGACCCGACCAGTGTGCGGCTGTTCCGGGATATCAAGATCCAGCAGGAGAACGTCGAGAGTGTCACTGCACTGGATAAGGTGCTGGATGTCGTGGAGGACGACGTCTACGGGGACACAGTGGTCATTAAGGTCAAAGAGCGCAAAAGTGTCCTGAAGACGCTGAGTGCTTCTGATTTCGAGGTCGTCGCAGATATGGAGACGATGAATGAGATGGGCAGCGTGCCACTGCGCGTGGAGTGCCGCAATCCGGCTGTGACCTTAGATGAGATCGAGGTGATCCCGTCCGTACAGAAGGTAAAGCTGGAGCCGAAGAAGCAGAGTGAGTTCATCGTAAATGTCGTCACGAACGGCAAGCCGGAAAATGGCTATGAGGTCGGCACGACAGAAGTGGTCGGCGGCAAGACCGTGCAGATCGCAGGTGCAGAGAGCATTCTGAAGAAGATCGATAAGGTCGTGGCAGAGGTCAATACTGCCCGGATCAAGTCTGATCAGCGTCTGGTCGGCAACATCGTGATCTACGATAAGAACGGGGATAAGCTGACGTCACAGATGGATCGTCTGCAGATCAAGGATTCTTCCGGAGTCCTTCTCTCGAACAATCAGGTGACGGTCGATGTGACGCTCTGGCAGGTGATGAATGACATCCCGGTCAAGGTAGAGACGACCGGAACGCCTGCAGAGGGCTATCAGATCGCAGGCGTCACGACGATTCCGGTGACGATCAATCTCGTCGGTACGAATGAGGCGTTGGCACGGCTTGGCGGAGAGATCACGGTGTCTGATCCGATATCGGTCGACGGTGCGACGGAGAATGTGACAGAGGAGATTGACCTGAATGAGACACTGGCCTCTCTGGAGGGCGTGCGGCTCGTCGCGGATGCCGATCCGACGATTTCTGTGACCGTGCAGATCGAAAAGACCGGTGATCAGACGATCCGGGTACCACTGTCGAACTTTGAGGTGCTGAACCGCCCGGATTCTACGAAGATGAGCCTGACGATTTCGCCGGCAGACGAAGTGCAGATCAGCGTTCATGCGGCGAGTGGAGAACCGGATCTGAAGGTGAGTGATATAAAGGCAAGTGTAGACCTGAGCGACTGTGCCGAAGAGGGCGTCTATGAGATTCCGGTAGAGGTACAGCTTCCGGAGGGCTACACATTGGTATCAGAGGTAAAGCTGGTCGTGACGGCGACCGCGATCAAAGACGGAAATGAGGAAGACAGCACGGAGGGATAGCCTTGACTGAGATAAAAGTAAAGATCCGAAATGAAGTAGGGCTGCATCTGCGCCCGGCGCAGCAGCTCTGCACAAAGGCAATGGAATACGAGGGGACGAAGATCCTGATCCGTTTCCGCGGACGGGAATTCAATGCAAAGAGCCTGCTCGGACTTCTGAGCGCGTGTGTCCAGCAGATGGACGAGATCGTCCTGGTGTGCGACGGGCCACAGGAAAAACAGGCGTCAAAAGAGCTTGCGGCATTTATTGAGCATGAGCTGGACGGGGAAGTATTTCGCGGAGTGAATGACTGATTGAAAATAAATGCTTGACAGCACAGAAAAACAGGTGTATGATTCGACACAACAAAAAAACTTAGCAAACAGAGCCATTGATCGACATGTTTCAAGGAGGAAATACAGGACGAGAGTCCGTGTTTCCTCCTTTTTCTGTTATGTGGGCGAAGAGTTTCCGGCTCTGGCGACGAAGGAGGAAATAGTATGAAAAAAGGTTATGTAGGTACGATTCTCGCAGCAACAGCAGCATTGTCAGCATCTAGTTGTTTTTCCTTTTTTTCCATGGCAGCAGGTGATGTGACGGCTGCTTCGGATACCATTACATTTGGCCTGGTAGCGCCGCTTTCCGGAGACAATGGTGCATATGGAACAAAGCAGGAAAAGGGCTATGAGCTGGCGATGGAGGAAATCAATGCCGCCGGCGGTGTTCTGGGCGCTACACTGGAACTCGAGACGTATGATGATGGCGGAGATGCTTCGACGGCAGCAAACGGAGCACAGAAATTTGCAGATGATGATTCGATTCTGGCAATCGGCGGGTCATGCCTGACTTCCTGTACTGCGGCCATGCTTCCGATCACCGGGGATGCCGAGATGCCGCAGCTGGTAGTCAGCTCCAGCGCAAAGTCGCTGACGGGAATCAGCGATTACTTTTTCCGTATGGCCGTGCAGGATGCAGCGGTTGGACCACAGATTGCAAATCAGTTTACAAAAATGGGAAAGACGAAGGCGGTAACGCTTTACTGCAACAACGATTACGGTTCCGGACTGAAGGACAGCTTTAATGCACAGTTTGAAGAAAATGGCGGCGAGGTGCTGGATTCCATTCCGTATCAGGCGACCGACCAGGACTTTGCAGCGATCCTGACGACCGTAAAGAGTGAAGAACCGGACTGCATCGCGCTCTGTGGAACGACGACAGACGGTGCACTGATTATCAAGCAGGCAAGGCAGATGGGAATTGAGGCACCGATCATGGGTCAGCCGGGACTTTATAACCAGAACGTGATCGACATTGCCGGTGATGCGGCAGAAGGACTTCTCTGCAGCGGTGTCTTTGTAGCGGATGGTGCCGATGGCAAGGGAGCGGAATTCGTAGAAAACTATCAGGCCAAATATGACGGTGAGATTCCGGATGGTTTTGCGGCACTTGCTTATGATCAGATGTACGTACTTGCAGATGCATCGGAACGGGCAATGGAAGAAAATGACGGGGAACTGACCAGAGAAACGCTGGCGGAGGCACTGCGGACGACCGATTATGAAGGCGTGACCGGTACCGTATCCTTTGATGAAAATGGCGACTGGGTAAGAGACTATCTGACGCTGACCGTGAAGGATGGAAAATACGTATTATATGAAGAGTAAGCAAGCTTGAAATCATACAGTACAGGTGGTGGACATATGGTTGTATTTTTACAGCAGGTGATCAATGGTCTGGCGCAGGGAGGCATCTATTCGCTGATCGCGATTGGCTGGACAACAGTATTTGGAATTGTGGGAGTTATTAACTGGACGCACGGAGAAATCTATATGCTGGGAGCCTATACGGGGTATTTTGTGACGACGTATCTTGGGTTGCCGTTGATTCCGGCCTTGCTCGTCTCCATGGCAGCTGGTGCAGTGATTGCAATGGCAGTTGATCAGTTTGGGTACAAACCTTTGCGGAAGAAGGGCGTTCTGGCTGCAACCGGATTTATCACTGCGCTTGGAATTTCGACCATTCTCCGGTACACAGCCAACGCCGTGTTTACCGTGAATCCAAAAGCATATCCGCAGCTGGTCGATCAAAAACTGCTCACCATCTGTACGATCGGCGGACAGGCATTGACGATCAGTTCCCTGCATTTATACATTCTGATCGGAACGATACTGATTATGGTCTGTCTGGAGCTGTTTATTCGACATACGCTGACTGGCAAAGCGATGCTTGCCGCTTCTCAGGATATGCAGACGCTTGGCCTGATGGGGGTCAATGCAGAGAAACTGATCAAAGTAACGTTTGCCATCAGTGGAGCACTCGGAGCGGCGGCCGGATTTTTTATCGGAACGATCTATGCGATTAACCCTACAATGGGAGCCCTGGCGGGACTGAAAGGTTGGTCCTGCGCGATTCTGGGAGGAATTGGAAGCATCACAGGCTCCCTGATCGGCGGAATTATCCTTGGAATTGTAGAAAATCTGACAGCCGGATTTATTTCCACCGGCTATAAGGATGCCATTGGATTTGCAGTGATGATCCTGGTGCTTCTGATCAAGCCGTCCGGGCTTATGGGATATAAGTTTGAAGAAAAAGTATGAGGAGGCAGTATATGAAAAAAGAACGTTTTTCCGGTAAAAACGGGTTGGCTGCCTTTCTTGGATCGGCAGTACTGGTTCTGGTGATCTGCTACATTGACAATTTCCACGACGGAAGTGCCTGGATCCCGACGTATTTCCAGCATGTGGGCGTAAACTGTCTGATCGCTGCGATCCTGGCACTTGGATTGAATTTTGTATCCGGCTATCTGGGGCAGACATCGCTTGGACATGCGGCTTTTTATGGGATTGGTGCTTACACGACTGCCGTATTTTTAAAATATACAGATCTGAATTTCTGGCTTACGATTCCGATCGGACTGATATTCGCAGCACTCCTTTCCATTCCGCTGGCGATGGCGTCCCTTCGTGTAAAAGGGCAGTTTTTGATTGTCATTACTTATGCATTCTGCGAAATTCTCCGGTTTATCGCGATTAATACGACGGCACTTGGCGGGACAGCCGGCATTCCGGGACTGAAATCTCCGGAGCTGTTTGGGGTAAAGCTCACAAAGCTGGCAGCGTCCAGCAAGGGCGGATACATTTTGATCCTGTTTTTGATTACAGCGGCAGTTGCTTTTTTCTCGTGGAGGACGGAGCATTCCCGGATCGGGTATGCATTTTCTGCGATTCGGGAGGATGAGATCGCAGCGGTTGCGATGGGAATTAATACAAAGTATTATAAAGTGCTTGCAATGGTCATTTCTGCGGTCATCTGCAGTATCGCCGGGAGCTTTCAGGCGGTGTTTGCGAGCATGGTAAGCCCGGAGCTGCTGAATGCGACCAAATCCATTTCAATTCTGACGATGGTCGTGATCGGAGGCAGACGGAGCATCAAAGGTATGATTTTAGGCGGCATTCTCCTGACGATTTTGCCGGAACTGTTTCATTCAGTCAAGGACGTGGCAGGGCTGCCTTTTGATCCGTGGATGATTTTATACGGTTTTCTTCTTGTATTTATGATGCGCTTCCGGCCACAGGGAATCTGGGGAGCAGTAAAGAAAGAAGAGGGGTGAGGAGTTATGCTGCTGGAAGCGACAAAGGTGACAAAAGTATTTGGCGGACTTTCTGCAAACAGCGAGATCGACTTTTCGATCGATGAGGGAGAGATCGTAGCAATCATCGGACCGAATGGTTCCGGCAAGACGACATTCTATAATGTGCTTACGGGAATCTCACCGGCAACGAGCGGGCAGATCCTGTTCCGGGGAAAAAATATCGTCCGTATGCGACCGGAGGCGATCACCCGTCTTGGAATGGCAAGGACATTTCAGAATATCCGGCTGTTTGGCAATCTGACAGTAGCGGAGAACATTGTGATTGCCCGGCACTGCAGAAGAAAAACCGGTATCTGGGATGCGCTGATCAGAAGCCGGAGGCTGAAGCGTGAAGAGGCGGAGAATGAGGAATACATCCGGAAATGCCTGGAATATGTGGGGATTTATGATAAAAAAGACTGGCTGGCAAAAAATCTTCCGTATGGCATGCAGCGACGTCTGGAGATTGCCAGAGTGCTGGCGACGGAGCCAAGCCTCATTTTGCTGGATGAGCCGGCGGCCGGAATGAATCCGCATGAGAACGATGAACTGGTGAAAATCATTCAACGCCTGAAGGAAGAGAAGTATTCCATTATTCTGATTGAGCATGCCATGCGCATGGTTATGAATATTGCAGACCGTGTGGTGGTGTTTGACCACGGCCAGAAAATCGCGGAGGGTCTGCCGCAGGATGTGAAAAATGATCCGACGGTCATAGAATCCTATCTTGGAAAGGGGGCGTCTGCAAATGGCGATGCTTGAGGTGAACCATCTGGATGTTTACTATGGAAAGATTCATGCCATTAAAAATATCAGCCTGACCGTAGAGAAGGGGGAGCTGGTTTCACTGATCGGAGCAAATGGTGCCGGAAAGACCTCTCTTCTGACGGCAGTGATGGGACAGATACCATCTACGGGGGAAATCTGTTTTGAAGGCCAGAATATCCATGGAAAAGAGACGATGGAGATCGTACGACATGGCATGACGATGGTGCCGGAAGGAAGACGGGTGTTTCCGCGGACGTCCGTTCTGGACAATTTGCTGCTTGGTTCCTACAGCCAGAAAAACCGGGCAAATGCGAAAACGGATCTGGATAAAATTTTTGAGATGTTTCCAAGACTTCAGGAACGGAAAAATCAGCTGGCAGGCACCTTATCCGGTGGCGAACAGCAGATGCTGGCGATGGGGAGGGCGTTGATGTCAAGACCGAAGCTGCTCTTGCTGGACGAGCCGTCCATGGGACTTTCGCCACGGCTGGTCGATCAGGTCTTTGAGACCATCGTTGCGATCAATCAGGCCGGAACGACGGTCATGCTCGTAGAGCAAAATGCGAATCAGGCGCTACGCATTGCGAAACGGGGCTACGTCATCGAGACCGGAGAGATCGTCCTGGAGGATGAGGCGGCACATCTGCTGGACAATCCGCAGGTAAAAGAGTCTTACCTGGGCGGATGAGGTACATAATAATATAAGTAGAAAAAAGTGAGGCAGCTGCGTTTTGCAGCTGCCTCAAATCAGTTCTGAAACAGATTACTTATCGTACACTGTACGGATTCTGGAAGGTATCGGTCGGATCATAGCTCTTGGAGAGATTCTGCTTCGGTACCGTCTCGATTTCGATGTTGCTAGGCTTTGTGACCTTGTTGCTTACGGTTACCGGAGTGCCGACCGGGACATTCTCGAACAGCCATTTTGCATGCTTTACAGAAAGTCGGATGCATCCGGCGGAAGCTGCCTTGCCGAGCTTGTTGTACTCGGAAGTCTCCAGGGAGTACGGGTTGTTGTAGCTCGTGTTCGGTACGGAGTGGAACAGGATATCCGATGTGATATGGGAGCAATACTGACCCCACGTCGGTCCCATCAGCTCATGCCAGTACAGCTTATCCTTGATCGTGAACGTACCGGTAGGTGTGCTGCTGCCATCGCGGGCGGTCGAGCAGACAAATGCTTTGACTGCGGTGTTGCCGCGGTATACGACGACGAAGCACTGATATCCATTGCTGGCGGTACCGCGCTGTACCTTGATGCTCCACGGACCGCTCACGGACACTTTGATCTTACCGTTCGTGCCGAAGTCATACAGCTTTCCGTCGATCGTGCGCTTGCCGGTCACCATCTTGCCGGTCGTCTTGTCGAAGTAATACTTTACGTCGTTCTGCTGCAGCCATCCGGTCTGCATCTTTCCGTCGGAATTAAAGTAGTAGGTGCCATCATTCGTCCGGTACCATCCGGTGATCGCTGCCCCGTAAGTCTTTGAAGCGGAAGACGGAGTCAGGTAATATTTCGCCTTCTGGTAGGTGAGCCATCCAGTCTGCATGATGCCGGTCTTCGGACCGAAGAAATATTTCCGTCCGCCGACGGTCACCCATCCGGTCTGCCGTGCCCCCTTCGAGTTTGCGTAATACATATCAGGGCCGACCCGGAAGAAACCGGTCTCAACTTCGCCGTTCGCATCAAAGTAGTAATAGGAATTGCCGATCTTCAGCCAGCTGAATTCCTGCCGTGCACAGCCATTCTTCGGATTGAAGTAGTAGCGCTTTTTGTTGATGGTCTTCCAGCCGGAAGCACGCTTGTAGTTCGACAGGTAATAATAGGTCTTGTTGTCGGACTTGACCCATCCGGTCTTGGCGGTGCCATCCTTATCGCTGAAGTAGAAGGTCGACTTGCCGACCTTGATCAGTCCGGACGTGCGTGCGCCGGTCTTCTTATCGAAGTAATACTGCTTGCCCTTTACCTTGCGCAGCCCGGTCAGGAGTACGCCGTTCGAAGAAGCATTGTAGTATTTGCCGTCATAGGAAGACTTTCCATAGGAGGTCATCCGTCCCTTCGGTGTCACATGATAGAGCTTGCCTTTGACCTTGATCGTACCAAGCTGAATCTTTCCGTCGGCGCCTGCATAGTAATATTTGCCCTTGGACTTCACCCATGTATTGACGGCCACCCGGCCCTTCTTGCTGTTTAAGAAGAAGTAGTAGTCGTTGGAATTTTCACCGATCCGGTACAGTCCTGCGTAGCCCTTGCAGAGCTTGCCGCTCTCCGGATGGAAGAAGTAGGTGTATTTGTCCAGCTTGATCGCACCGGTGAAACGATAGCCCTTGGCGTCAAAGTAATAAGTCGCGCCATCGATATCTTTCAGTCCGGTCACCCGTGTGTCATTTTGCAGATAGAAAACGCCACCGTCGTCCCGCTGCCAGCCGTCTGCTGCCTGGACGCTCGTCATCGTCTGTGATGAGAGGCCAAACGTGGACGCAAGAGACGGAACGGAAATGGCAAGACCTGCAGCGAGTGCAAGGGCAGATACCATTCGTTTAATTTTCATAGTTCCTTTTTCCTCCCCTTTTCTGGAAGTTCTCTGAACAATGCGAAACACCGGCCTTTGTGGCTGGCCGAAACCGGCTGCAAATGCAGGTGCGACATAGAAGAGAACCGTTTTATTGATTGGAAATGTAAGATGCTGTCAGGTTTAACAGCATTTTCCGCTTCCATTATAAAAGGTACATATAGGAAAAGCAAGATGAAAACCCGAAGAAAAATCTTAAGAATCATCTAACATTTAGGCAGGATGCCGAAAAACTTTATTGACAAAATAATAACAATCTTATATACTGGTGAGGTGTAATTGAATATTGCAGTATCAGGTGCAGAAGATGTTTTTTTCGATTCCATTTTGTAAGCATTTTCTGAAGAGGGAATCAGGTGCAAATCCTGAGCGAACTGGTCACTGTATTCAGGGAGCGAGCTTCGAGAACCATTGCATGACCCAAGGATGTGAGAAGGTGAAGCAAGCGACGATCTGTAAGTCAGGAAACCTGCCTGGTACATGAGATGTGCTCCAGACACAGCATAAGCATCCAACCAGACCATAAGGTATGAGGGACATACCATATGGTTTGTTCCGTGTGTCTGCAAGGGTAGCAGCCACTATTTTTTTGCTCACGATTCCAGACATTGAAAATATATGGTATATGGATCATCTCATAGCAGAGCGATTGCACAGTGAATACCTCCACAGCTGTTCCATCTTAGATGCGCCATCATCTGTGGTGGAACAGCAAGCGTATAAAAACGAAAGGGAGTGAGATGATGCGAGGAGTTTATACTTCTGTCAATGATATTCGAAAAATGGTGTTTGCGGAAGTGGCGAAACTGTCCTACGATTATCAGGACGGGGATTTGTCGCAGATGGAGCAGATTCCGTACCGGATCATTCCGGGCGAGATTTCGACCTATCGGGAGAGTGTATTTCTGGAGCGGGCGATCGTAAGAGAACGCATGCGTCTGGCAATGGGGCTTCCGCTTCGGGCGGCATCTGAGCATGCGCCGGTATCCGAAGGTGCACTGGAATGTGTCAGGCCGGAGAAATACTATCAGCCGCCATTGATTAATATTATCAAATTTGCCTGCCATAAATGTCCGGATCATGTCGTGCATGTAACGGATGCCTGTCAGGGCTGTCTGGCACATCCATGTCAGGAAGTCTGTCCGAAGCATGCGATCTCATTTGCAGACGGGAAGTCCGTGATCGATCAGGAAAAATGTGTCAAGTGTGGAAAGTGCATCACCGCCTGTCCATACAGCGCCATCATCTGTCAGGGACGCCCGTGTGCAAAAGCATGCGGAATGAATGCAATCAAATCGGATGAATACGGAAGAGCAGATATCGATCAGGAAAAATGCGTTTCGTGTGGAATGTGTCTGGTGAACTGTCCGTTCGGTGCAATCTCAGATAAAGCCCAGATTTTCCAGACGATTCAGGCGCTCAAGAGCGATGTGCCAGTCTATGCGGCGATTGCGCCTGCGGTGGAAGGCCAGTTCGGGCCGGGACTGACACCGGGCAAGATCCGGAGCGCATTTCAGGCGCTCGGTTTTACGGATGTCGTAGAGGTGGCGATCGGGGCCGACCTGTGTACGATTGAGGAAGCCGGGGACTTTCTGAAAGAAGTACCGGAGAAACTGCCGTTTATGGCGACTTCGTGCTGTCCGGCCTGGTCGATGATGGCGAAGAAGCTGTTCCCGGATTACAGCGAATGCATTTCCATGGCGCTGACGCCGATGGTGCTGACTGGTCGCCTGATGAAGAAAAAGTATCCGGGCTGCAAGGTGGCGTTCATCGGCCCGTGTGCGGCGAAAAAGCTGGAGGCGGGACGCCGGTCTGTGCGCAGTGACATTGATTTCGTGCTGACATTCGAGGAAGTAATGGGAATGTTCGAGGCAAAGCAGGTTGATTTTTCCACCCTTGCCGAGCAGGAGCCGATGCATGGCGCGAGCGGAGATGGGCGTGGCTTTGCGGTGAGCGGCGGAGTCGCAGAGGCGGTCGTGAACTGTATCAAAGAGCAGTATCCCAACCGTGAGGTCAAGGTGGCGAGCGCAGAGGGACTTGCAGACTGCAAGAAGCTGCTGACGATGGCGAAGGCCGGGAAATACAACGGCTATCTGCTGGAGGGCATGGCCTGTCCGGGCGGTTGCGTGGCAGGAGCCGGGACCGTGCAGCCGATCGCAAAGGCAGCTGCCTCTGTGAAGCTGCGAAAGAAGAAATCCACGAATGCACATGCGCTGGACAGCGACTATCAGGATCTGCTCGGATCACTGGAGGAGCGTGGATGAGCGTAGAAATGGAAGAAAGGATTATAAAATGATGAAGTACAGCTATTATCCCGGATGTACCTTAAAGACAAAGGCTAAAATGCTGGATGTATATGCGAGAGCTTCAGCGGTGGTACTTGGATTTGAACTGGAGGAACTCGATCACTGGCAGTGCTGCGGAGGGGTCTATCCACTTGGATCTGATGAGATTGCGACAAAGCTCTCCTCCGTCCGTGCACTGAACGAGGCGAAGGAAAAGGGCCAGGAGCTTGTGACGCTCTGCTCTGCCTGTCACCATGTCATAAAAAGGGTCAACGATGACATGAAGAACGTTGAAGATATCCGGATGCGAGCCAACAACTACATGCAGCTTTCAGAGCCGTATGCAGGGGAAACCAATGTCCTCCATTATCTGGAGGTGCTGCGCGACCGTGTCGGTTTTGACGAGCTGGCGAAAAAAGTCGTACATCCGTTTACCGGAAAGAAGATCGGTGCTTATTATGGCTGTTTGCTTCTGCGTCCGGGCAAGGTGATGGCCTTCGACAATCCGGAGAATCCGAAGATCATGGAAGATTTTATCCGGGCCATCGGCGCAGAGCCGGTTATTTATCCGTATCGGAACGAGTGCTGCGGAGGTTACATTTCTCTGAAGGAAAAAGAGCTCTCCGGAACGATGTGTAAGGATATTACCGACAGTGCAGCGGGCTTTGGTGCAGATATGCTGATTACCGCCTGTCCGCTTTGCATGTACAACCTGAACATGGCCGGGAACGGCGCGCTTCCGGTATACTATTTTACAGAGCTTCTTGCTGAGGCTCTTGGGGTAAAAGAGGAGGTGCCAGAAGCGTGAATACAGAGAAGTCAAGGGCAGAACAGATAAAGGAAATCAGTGGCGTAAATCCGCTCCGCTGTATGAAGTGCGGAAAATGCTCTGCATCCTGCCCGTCTTTTAACGAGATGGACATCAAGCCGCATCAGTTCGTGTCTTATGTCATAAATGAAAATATTGAATCACTGGTAAATTCAAAATCTCTGTGGAAATGCTTATCCTGCTTTGCCTGCGTGGAGCGTTGCCCGAGAGATGTAAAACCGGGAAAACTGATCGATGCGGCCAGACAGCTGGTGATCCGCCAGCGCGGAGAATCGTATCTTTCCCCGAATGAAATCCCGGAGTTGCTGGATCCGGAGCTTCCGCAGCAGCTTCTGGTAAGTGCATTCAGAAGATACAGGAGGTAAGCGGATGCAAAGGATAGGAGTATTCGTCTGTCACTGTGGAAGTAATATTGCCGCGACGGTAGACGTAAAGAAAGTAGTGGAAATGGCGCTGCAGGAACAGGGTGTCGTACATGCCGAGGATTATCAGTACATGTGTTCTGAGGCCGGGCAGGCAAAGATCCAGGAGGCGATCCGGGAGAAGAAACTGACCGGAGTGGTTGTGTGCTCCTGCTCACCGAGAATGCACGAGACGACATTCCGGAATGCAGCAAAGCGTGCAGGATTGAATCCGTACATGGTAGAGATTGCAAACATCCGTGAGCATTGTTCCTGGATCCACAAGGATATGCAGGAGGCAACGGAAAAGGCTGTGATCCTGATGCGGGCTGCAGTCGCAAAAGTAAATCTGAACACCCCGCTTCAGCCGGGAGAGAGTCTCGTCACGAAGCGTGCGCTTGTCATCGGCGGTGGTATCGCCGGAATTCAGACTGCGCTGGATATCGCGGAGGCAGGCTATCCGGTCGACATCGTAGAGAAAACTCCGAGTATCGGAGGAAGAATGTCCCAGCTGGATAAGACGTTCCCGACCCTGGACTGTTCCGCCTGCATCCTGACACCGAAGATGGTGGAGGCAAACACGCATCCGAATATCACGCTCTACACGTACAGTGAGGTGGAGAAGGTGAGCGGCTTTGTGGGCGATTTCACCGTCGACATTCGCAAAAAAGCGAGAAGCGTCGATATGAGTAAGTGTACGGGCTGCGGTGTCTGTCAGGAAAAGTGTCCGAATAAAAAGATTCCGAGCGAGTTCAACCGTGGACTGGGTAACCGTACTGCGATTTATACGCCGTTTGCACAGGCAATCCCGAACGTACCGGTCATCGACCGCGAACACTGTACGAAGTTTAAGACCGGAAAATGTGGTGTCTGCTCCAAGGTTTGCCAGGCGGGAGCAATCGATTACGATCAGAAAGACGAGATTATCACACAGAAGTATGGTGCAATTGTCGTAGCGACAGGTTTCGATATGATTAAACTGGATCACTATGACGAGTATGCTTATGCACAGAGTAAGGATGTTATCACATCACTGGAGCTGGAGCGTATCATGAATGCAGCAGGCCCGACCAAGGGACATCTGGAGCGTCTCTCAGACGGAAAAGCGCCGAAGGAAATGGTATTTATCCAGTGTGTCGGAAGCCGTTGTGCAGATGACCGCGGGAAGAGCTACTGCTCAAAGATCTGCTGTATGTATACCGCAAAGCATGCCATGCTGATCCGGGATAAATATCCGGATGTCAATGTTACCGTATTCTATATCGATGTCCGTACACCGGGAAAGAATTTTGATGAATTTTACCGCAGGGCAGTAGAAGAGTACGGCGTCAATTACATAAAGGGTCAGGTGGGAAAGGTCCTTCCACAGCCAAACGGAAAGCTGCTCGTGCGCGGTGTCGATCTGATCGACAACCGTCAGATCTTGAAGGAAGCAGATATGGTCGTTTTGGCGGCGGCAATCGAGCCGAATCCGGATGTCAGAAAGATCGCGACCATGCTGACGGCAAGTATTGATACGAATAATTTCCTGACTGAGGCGCATGCGAAGCTGCGTCCGGTAGAATCTCCGACGGCAGGTATCTTCCTCTCCGGCGTATGCCAGGGACCGAAGGATATTCCGGAGACCGTTTCACAGGCGGGTGCGGCGGCTGTAAAAGCCATCGGACTGCTTGCAAAAGACAAGCTGATGACAAATCCGTGTACGGCACAGGCGGATGAGCTGCTTTGCAACGGCTGTTCCCAGTGTGCAAATGTGTGCCCGTATGGCGCGATTTCCTATGAAGAAAAGCAGGTAAACGATCACGGTATCCGTGAAGTGCGGCGTATTGCACAGGTTAATACCGCTCTGTGCCAGGGCTGCGGTGCATGTACCGTAACGTGTCCGTCCGGAGCCATGGACCTGCAGGGCTTTTCAAACAGACAGATTCTTGCGGAGGTAGATGCGATATGTCGATAGAGCAAAGCGAAGAATTCAGACCGAAAATAGTAGCGTTCTGCTGCAACTGGTGCAGCTACGCAGGTGCGGATCTGGCGGGAAGCAGCCGCCTGTCCTACCCGGCCGATGTCAAGATCATCCGGGTACCGTGCTCCTGCCGGGTCAATCCGATGTTTATTCTCCGTGCATTTGAGAAGGGCGCGGACGGTGTAATCCTGTGCGGATGCCATCCGGGAGACTGCCATTATACCAGTGGAAACTTTTATGCGAGAAGACGTATGACACTGCTCTTCTCCATGCTGGATTACCTCGGAGTGGAAAGCGGACGTACCCGTGTTGAGTGGGTATCTGCTGCAGAGGGCGTAAAGTTTTCCACTACCATGAATGAATTTGTTGAGAAGATCTACAGTCTCGGCAAAAACGTGAGATTGGGGGATATAAGATGCAGGAACTGATCAGACGGGCAAAAGAACTGCTGGCAGACGGGACGGTAGCCCGTGTGCTTGGCTGGAAGGCCGGAGACATGCCGTGGAATCCGGAACCGGCTTTCTTTGAAAACGAAGAAGAGTTAAAAGAGTTTGTATATGACGGCTTTTGCGGAGCAAACTTAAGCAAGATGATGATCGAAGCGTCCAAACTGGATGGAAAGACGCTGGTCTGTTTAAAACCGTGTGATACTTACAGCTTCAATCAGCTGCTCAGTGAGCATCGTGTGGACCGGGAAAAAGCATATATCATCGGAGTTGGCTGCAAGGGTAAACTTGATATTGAAAAAATTCGATCCATGGGGATTCGCGGAATCCGAAACGTGGAGGGCGCTTCTTTAGAGGATGCGGCAGATACCTTAAAATTCGAGACATCATCCGGAGAAAAGACCTGTGCGTACGCAGATGCCATGCTGGGTCGTTGCCATGTCTGCAAGGGCAAGGAGCATAAGATCTATGATGAACGGATCGGCGAGTCAAAGGATACAAAAGATCAGGAGCGTTTTGCAGAGGTAGAGCGGATTGAGGCAATGTCTCCGCAGGAGCGTTTTGCTTATTTCCAGAGTGAGCTGAGTAAATGCATCCGCTGCAATGCCTGCAGAAATGTCTGCCCGGCATGCAGCTGCCGCAAGTGCGTATTTGACAGCAACAAATTTGACAGTTCACAGAAGGCAAATGTGGATTCCTTCGAGGAGAAGATGTTCCATATCATCCGTGCCTTCCACGTAGCTGGCAGATGCACCGACTGTGGAGAGTGCAGCCGTGTATGTCCGCAGGGCATTCCGCTCCACCTTTTCAACCGGAAATTTATCAAGGATATCGATGAGCTTTACGGAACCTATCAGGCAGGCGAAGCGGTTGTGGAGCGTAGCCCGCTGACGAGTTACACCTTTGAGGACGCAGAGCCGGGCATTGTGGCAGAAAGGGGATAAGGCATGTATCAGATTGCGAAAGAAAAACTTCCGGAACTGTTCCGGAAAATTACGCAGACCCAGGAACTGTATCTGCCGGTAGAAACCTGTGGCCAGGTAAACTACGCGCCGTGGAGTGAAGACGCAAATGTGGATCTGGATACCTTAAAGACAGTCAAATCTGCAAAGGACGCGTTCTTCCCGCAGAGTGAGAACCTCTACACCTGCTATCGGGACGGAAAGAAGATTTCCATTACCCCGCAGGCGTTACAGGAGCAGCCGTTTGTCGTATTCGGCATGAAAGCCTGCGACCTGCGTGGCGTGGAAGTACTCGACAAGGTATTTCTGGCAGACCCGGTGGATACGTTTTATGAGGCAAGACGGGATCACGGTACGATCGTGGCGATGGCCTGTCATGAGCCGGAGGATTCCTGTTTCTGTAACGTATTTGGAATCGACTGCGCGGAGCCAAAGGCCGATGTAGCCATCTGGACGGCAGGAGAGATCCTGTACTGGAAGGCACAGAGTGAAAAGGGCGAGGCTCTGACTGATCTGGTAAAAGATCTGCTGGCAGAAGCAGCAGACGGGGAAGAAAAGGTGGAAGCGGAAAAGGCGCGCATTCATAAGACCGTAGAAGCGCTTCCGTACATGCAGCTTTCTCTGGATGGCTGGGGCAAAGATGTGCTCGAGGAAAAGTTCCATTCTCCACTGTGGGAGAAGCTGTATCGCCCATGTCTGGCGTGTGGCACCTGTACGTTTGTGTGCCCGACCTGCCAGTGCTATGACATTAAGGATTACGATACGGGCCATGGAATCCAGAGATATCGCTGCTGGGATTCATGCATGTATTCCGACTTTACGATGATGGCACATGGAAACAACCGAACCAGCCAGATGCAGCGCTTCCGTCAGAGATTTATGCACAAGCTGGTTTATTTCCCGGCAAACAACGACGGCATGTTTTCCTGCACCGGCTGTGGCCGCTGCGTGGAGAAATGTCCGCAGTCCCTGAATATCGTGAAGGTGATCAAAGCATTTGCAGCGCAGGGAGGGAAAACGAATGAGTGAATGTACATGTCATAAAAATTATACGCTGGATACGCTGATCCCGAAGGTCGGTATCATCACGGACATCCGGGAGGAGACGCCGGACGTAAAGACATTCCGTGTCAATGCACCGGAGGGCGGCAAGCTGTTCGAGCATATGCCGGGGCAGTGTGCGATGCTCTGTGAGCCGGGCGTAAGTGAGGGAATGTTTTCCATCACTTCCTCTCCGACAAACAAGGAGTATCAGGAGTTCAGTATCAAAAAGTGCGGAAGCCTGACGAGCTACCTGCACAGCCTGGAAGTGGGCGATGAGATCACGGTCCGCGGACCGTACGGCAACCATTTCCCGGTGGAAGATAAGTTAAAGGGAAAGGATCTGCTGTTTATCGCCGGAGGAATCGGCCTTGCACCGCTTCGTTCCGTGATCAATTATGTGCTGGACAACCGTGATGATTATGGCACGGTGGATATCCTTTACGGTTCCAGATCGGCAGATGACCTGGTACAGTTAAAGGAGATTCAGGAGGTCTGGATGAAGGCGAAAGATGTCCATGTACACCTGACGATTGACCGCCCGCAGGAAGGCTGGGATGGCCATGTTGGATTTGTACCGGCCTATCTCAAAGAGCTTGAGCTTTCGACCGACAAGACGGCGCTGATCTGCGGACCGCCAATCATGATTAAATTTGTTCTGCAGGGACTGCAGGAGCTTGGATTTTCGACCAGCCAGGTTTACACAACACTGGAGTTGCGTATGAAGTGCGGGATCGGAAAATGCGGCCGCTGCAATGTCGGTTCCAAATATGTCTGCAAGGATGGTCCGGTATTTCGCTGCGACGAGCTGAATGAGCTTCCGAACGAATACTGATGCAATACACCGGAGATGAGGAGGATTTACCAAAATGGCAAACATGGTAAACGTATATTTTTACGGAAAAAAATACAGTGTGCCGGCTGATCTGACGATCATGACGGCGATGGAATATGCCGGCTACACGTTAAAGCGCGGCTGCGGTTGCCGTCATGGCTTCTGCGGGGCCTGTGCAACGATTTATCGGATTAAGGGAAAGAATGAGCTGAAAACATGTCTTGCCTGTCAGACACAGGTGGAGGAAGGCATGTATGTGGCAAGCATCCCGTTCTTCCCGACGGACAAGCGAACGTATGAGATCGAAGATCTGAGACCGAACCAGCAGGTGATGATGGAACTTTATCCGGAGATCTACAGCTGTATCGGATGCAACGCCTGTACGAAGGCATGTACACAGAACTTAAACGTCATGCAGTACATTGCATATGCGCAGCGCGGAGAGCTGGAAAAGTGCGCAGAAGAGTCCTTTGACTGTGTGAGCTGCGGATGCTGCAGCGTACGCTGCCCGGCCGGTATTTCTCATCCGATGGTCGGACTGCTTGCAAGACGACTGACCGGAAAGTACATTGAACCGGAATCCAGGCATCTGACAAAGCGTGTGGAAGAGATTCATGAGGGTAAGTACGACGCACTGATCGAACAGATCATGCAGAAGCCGATCACGGAAATGGAAGAACTTTATAATACACGGGAAATTGAAAAGTAAGGAGGGACACAGTCATGTTTACACCGGAAATGATGGAATCGGTAAAAAAGGTGGAGGCGACCAGAGCGTCCCGACTTGGAATGGAGCCGCGTCGTATGACGGCCGAGGAAAAGGATCAGCTGCTTCGCGAGTTTCATCCGGATTACCGCGCAGAGGCATTTGAGGAGATTAAGGTAGGACCGAACAAAGGCCAGAAGGCGAACAAAGAGCTGGTACATATGCTGCACTCTAACAGCCGTCTTCTGAAGGATCACGTAGATATCACAAAGATTGATTATGATGTGGATGTGCTCGTCATCGGTGGCGGCGGAGCAGGTGCTTCCGCCGCAATTGAGGCACATGAGGCGGGAGCGAATGTCATGATCGTGACAAAGCTTCGAATCGGCGATGCCAACACGATGATGGCAGAGGGCGGAATCCAGGCGGCAGACAAAGAGAACGACTCCCCGGTACAGCATTATCTCGATGCATTTGGTGGTGGACATTTTGCTGCCAGACCGGAGCTTTTAAAGAAGCTGGTCATGGAAGCACCGGATGCGATCAAGTGGCTGAACGAGTTGGGTGTTATGTTTGACAAAGAGGCAGACGGCACGATGATCACCACACACGGCGGAGGAACATCCAGAAAGAGAATGCATGCGTGCAAAGACTATTCCGGAGCAGAGATCATGCGTACCCTGCGCGACGAAGTCATCAACCGCGGCATCCCGGTCGTAGAATTTACCTCTGCAGTGGAGCTGATCCGCGACGAGAAAAATCAGGTGGCAGGTGCGGTTCTCCTGAATATGGAGACCGGAGATTACCTGGTAGCAAGAGCAAAGACGGTCATCATTGCTACCGGCGGAGCAGGCCGTATGCATTATCAGGGCTTTGCAACATCGAACCATTACGGAGCTACCGCAGACGGACTGATTCTTGGCTACCGTCTCGGCGCACCGCTTCTGTATCAGGATACCATTCAGTATCATCCGACCGGGGTTGCATATCCGGCACAGATTTTTGGCGCACTCGTAACCGAGAAGGTACGTTCCATCGGTGCGATGCTCGTCAACTCCGAGGGAGAGGCATTTATGCATCCGCTCGAGACGAGAGACGTCTCTGCGGCATCGATCATCCGTGAGTGCACCGCAAGAGGCAAGGGTGTGACGACACCGCTTGGAACCGGCGTATGGCTGGATACCCCGATGATCGAGCAGCTGCACGGCGAAGGAACGATCGAGAAGCGGATCCCGGCGATGCTCCGTATGTACCTGAACTATGGCATTGATATGAGAAAGCTTCCGATCCTGATCTACCCGACCCTGCATTATCAGAACGGAGGTCTGGAGATCGGCGGGGATGGATTCACGAAGGTCATTGACAACCTGCTCGTCGCAGGGGAGGCAGTCGGCGGTATTCATGGAAGAAACCGTCTGATGGGCAACTCCCTGCTGGATATCATTGTATTCGGCCGTGATGCAGGAAAGGCAGCGGCTGCGAAGGCAAAGAATGTCACGCTTGGCACGATGAACCTGGATCATGTAACACAGTATGCAAAGGAACTGGAAGAGGCAGGACTGGATACCGGAGATGTATCTCCGCTGCTGTTGCCACATTATGCGAGACACGAGCGGTAAAACCTGTTATAATTGAGAAAAATGTTCTGTTGAGCATGGACAGGAGGAAGCAAAATGCGTGAAATAGAAGTGAGCATGCTCACCGATGTGATCGAGAAGCTCTGCATTGAGGCAAATGAGCATCTGCCGTCCGATGTCAAGGAGGCAATTAAACGGTGCCGTGCCTGTGAGGACGGAGAGATCGCAAAGGGTGTGCTGGACAATATCATCGAGAATTTTGACATTGCAGATCAGGAGAACGTGCCGATCTGCCAGGATACCGGAATGGCATGTGTCTTTCTGGAAATCGGACAGGATGTGCATTTCATCGGCGGCGACCTGACGGATGCGATCAATGAGGGTGTGCGCAGAGGATACGACAAAGGGTATCTGCGCAAATCGGTCGTAAAGGATCCGGTACGCCGTGGTAATACCGGAGACAACACGCCGGCGATGATCTATACCGAGATCGTGCCGGGGGAGCAGGTGAAGATCACGGTCGGCCCGAAGGGATTCGGAAGTGAAAATATGAGTGCGATCCGGATGTTCAAGCCGTCAGCCGGACTGCAGGGCATCAAGGATTTTATCATCGAGACGGTCGAGACGGCAGGGCCGAATCCGTGTCCGCCGATGGTAGTCGGTGTCGGGATCGGCGGTACGTTTGACAAGGCGGCACTGCTCGCAAAGAAAGCGCTGATGCGTCCGCTCGATTCCTCCAATCCGGATCCGTTCTATGCCGATCTGGAAAAAGAGATGCTGGATAAGATCAATGCGCTTGGCATCGGGCCGCAGGGCTTTGGCGGAAAAACGACCGCGATCGGCCTGAATATCGAGACGATGCCGACGCATATTGCAGGCATGCCATGTGCGATCAATATCAACTGTCATGTGACACGCCACAAAACGGAGGTGATCTAGCATGGAAAGACGACATATCACACTGCCGCTGACAAAAGAACTGGCAAGAAGCCTGCATGCCGGAGACCAGGTATATCTGACCGGCACGATTTACACCTCACGTGATGCCGGGCACAAGCGGATGTGCGAAGCGCTCGCACGCGGAGAGCAGATCCCGTTTGACCCGACGGATGCGACGATCTACTATGTAGGACCGACACCGGCGAAGCCGGGAGCCGTCATCGGATCGGCAGGTCCGACGACGAGCGGACGTATGGATGCCTATGCACCGACGATGATGTCGGTCGGAGCCAGAGGCATGATCGGAAAGGGCGCAAGACTTCCGGAAGTCGTGGAAGCAATGAAGAAGTACGACGGTGTCTATTTCGGAGCGATCGGAGGCGCCGGCGCACTGCTGGCAAAATGCATCAAAAAAGCAGAGCTGATCGCCTATGAAGATCTGGGCGCGGAGGCACTGCGGAAGCTCTATGTGGAGGATATGCCGCTGGTCGTCATCATTGACTGCGAAGGGAATAACCTTTACGAAGAGGGGCGCGCTGCGTATCTGAAGGAGCATGCAGAGTAAATAAACAGAAAAGCCGCAAGGAGGACAGGAAAGCCCGTGTCCTTTCTTGGCGGCTTTTTGTGTGTCACCGGCGGTTTTTCAGTTTGACGTTTTCTCGTATTGCGTGTATGATGAAGTAGATGCAAAAAAAGGCAATTCCGTGGAAAAGGAGAATATTCATTATGGGAAAATATTTTGGTACAGACGGTTTTCGCGGGGAAGCGAACAGGAAACTGACAGTCGAGCATGCATTCAAAGTGGGACGGTTCCTTGGCTGGTATTACGGTCAGGAATATAAAGCGCGTATTGTAATCGGAAAAGATACCCGTCGTTCGAGCTATATGTTCGAGTATGCACTGGCAGCCGGACTGACGGCTTCCGGAGCAGATGCCTATCTGCTGCATGTGACGACGACACCGAGCGTATCGTTTGTCGTGCGCACAGAAGACTTTGACTGTGGCATCATGATTTCCGCGAGCCACAATCCGTACTATGACAACGGAATCAAGATCATCAGCGGAAGCGGCAAGAAGATCGAGGCGGAGGTCGAGCAGAAGATCGAGGACTACATCGACGGGAAGACCGGGGAGCTGCCGCTGGCGACAGGCGAAAAGATCGGGCGCACGGTCGATTATATTGCAGGCCGGAACCGCTACATCGGTCATCTCATCGCGATGGCGACCCGTTCCTTTAAAAATACGAAGGTCGGACTGGACTGCTCGAACGGAAGTGCTTCTTCGATCGCGAAGAGCGTGTTCGATGCATTAGGGGCCAAGACCTACGTCATCCACAATGAGCCGGATGGTACGAATATCAACCGGGACTGCGGTTCCACCCATATTCATGAACTGAAAAAATTTGTGCTGGAGCGTGGGCTGGATGTCGGATTTGCCTATGACGGAGATGCAGACCGCTGTATTGCAGTCGATGCGGACGGACGGATCATCGACGGCGACCTGATCCTTTATATCTGCGGAAAGTATTTAAAGGAAGAAGGCCAGCTGACCAATAATACGGTCGTAACGACGATCATGTCGAATCTCGGACTGTACAAGGCATTTGACAAGATCGGCATCTCTTATGAAAAGACGGCAGTCGGAGACAAATACGTCTATGCAAATATGTGTGAGAACGGTCACTGCCTCGGCGGCGAGCAGAGCGGACACATCATTTTTTCCAAGTATGCGACGACCGGAGATGGCATCCTGACTTCCCTGATGGTAATGGGCGTCATGATGGATCGCAAGCAGAGTCTGGCTTCCCTCGCATCCGAGGTGACGATCTATCCGCAGGTACTCAAAAATGTGCGCGTGGCGGATAAGACTGCGGCGAAAGAGAATCCGGCTGTACAGGAAGCGGTAAAAGCAGTAGCAGAAAAGCTTGGTGATGACGGCAGAATCCTCGTCCGCGAGAGTGGTACCGAGCCGGTCATCCGCGTCATGGTCGAGGCCGAGACGAATAAGCTCTGTGAGCAGTGTGTTGATTCGGTCATCGCAGTGATGCAGGAGCAGGGGCTTGTCGTGGACTGAGCAGGAACAAACGCGGCAGGGTATATTTACTTGAACGCAGATCGCGAATGCCCGCTTTGACTTCTGCCAGAAGCAAAGAATGAAAAACACAGGATGAATGGTGTGTATGTGTGATTGCTGTCAGGTGTAGAAGATGCTGAGCATGCTCAGATGATCTGCACCTGACAGATGCGACAAAAGAGAAATATGGCAACAGAAAAGTGTGACAACAGGGGGATGACATGGAACATAAATGGAAACGGCTCATATCCTACTACCGCCCGTATCGCGGGCTGTTTTTTTCGGATATGGTATTTGCGATTCTCGGAGCAGCGGTGACACTGGCGATTCCGCTGATCGTACGGTATATCACGACGACGGTTGTGTTGCTGCCGGGGGAGGAGGCGCTGCAGATCATCCTGAAGCTGGGCGCCGCGATGGTGGCGATGGTCGCTTTAGAGTGCTTCTGCAATTTTTACATTGCCTATTATGGGCATATCATGGGTGCCAAGATTGAGCACGATATGCGAAACGAAATCTTTGAGCACTATCAGAAGCTCTCGTTTACATTTTTTGATAATCAGAAGGTCGGCCAGCTCTTATCCCGCATTACCTCGGATCTGTTTGATATCAGTGAGCTGCTGCATCACGGACCGGAGGATGTGACGATCTCGCTCATCAAATTTATCGGTTCCTTTCTGATCCTGGTCAACATCAACGGGACACTGACGGTCATCACATTTGCGTTTATCCCGGTGATTGCGATCTATGCGTTTCTCCTGAACCGGCGGATGAAGCATGCCTTCAAGACAAACCGGGCGCGGATCGCGGACATCAACGGACAGATCGAGGACAGCTTATCCGGGGTACGTGCGGTCAAGTCATTTGGCAACGAAGAAATCGAGATTGAGAAGTTCCATGAGGGCAATGAGCGTTTCGTAGAGTCCAAGCGCCGAAGCTACTGGTATATGGGGCTTTACAACTCCGGCCTTGGTGCGCTGACGACGCTTGTGACGATCGTCGTGCTCGTAGCCGGTGCGTCGCTGATGACCGGTGGAAAAATGAAAGTGGCAGACCTTGTGACCTTCCTGCTCTACATCAACAATTTCACGGATCCGATCAAGAAGCTGATCAATTTTACCGAACAGTTTCAGAACGGCTATTCCGGCTATGAGCGTTTTCTGGAGATCATGGATGTGGAGCCGGATATCACGGATGCGAAAGATGCACAGCATATCACTTCCGTCAAAGGCGATATCTGTTTCGATAATGTTTCATTTAAATATGAGGAAAAGCAGGATACCGTGCTGAGCCACATCAATCTGAATGTAAAGGCGGGCGAGTATGTGGCGATCGTCGGATCGTCGGGCGGAGGCAAGACGACCCTGTGCAGCCTGATTCCACGCTTTTATGACGTTGATGGCGGGGCGGTAAAGCTCGACGGTACAGATATCCGGAAGCTTTATCTGAAGGATTTACGTCGTCAGATCGGAATCGTGCAGCAGGATGTCTACCTGTTTGCGGAGAACATTATGGAAAATATCCGTTATGGCAGGCCGGATGCCACCGACGAGGAGGTCATCGAGGCTGCAAAGCTGGCGAATGCAGACGGATTTATCTCGCAGCTGCCGGACGGCTATCAGACCGATATCGGACAGCGCGGGGTCAAACTGTCGGGCGGACAGAAGCAACGTTTGTCGATCGCGCGGGTATTTCTGAAAAATCCGAGGATCCTGATTTTTGATGAGGCGACTTCCGCGCTCGACAATGAGAGTGAGAAGATCGTCCAGGAGTCGATGGAGAAGCTGGCAAAAGGCCGGACAACGTTCGTCATCGCGCATCGTCTCTCCACGATCCGGAATGCCGGGCGTATCCTCGTGCTGACGACAAACGGAATCGAGGAGGAAGGCACGCATGAAGAGCTGCTTCAGAAGAATGGCGTTTATGCGAAGCTGTATCATGGGCGATGAAGATAAAACGTTAGGGAATAGTACTTACAAACGGTAAATGAGCAAATTTTATTTTACTGGAAGTTATAGAATTGACATTGCCGAATACATGAAAGAGGAGACCATTTATGAAAAACTGGGAACAGAACGTGCGGAGAGTGACGCCGTACACACCGGGCGAGCAGCCAAAACAGAAAAAAGTCATCAAGCTGAATACAAATGAGAATCCATATCCGCCGTCCCCGGCAGTACTCGCAGCGCTGGATGGGGTAAAGGAAAATCAGGCGGATCTGCGCAAATATCCGGATCCGGCGGCAGAGCAGCTTGTACAGGCGATTGCAGATTTTTATGGCTTGAAGCCATCGCAGGTATTTGTCGGCGTTGGCTCAGATGATGTGCTGGCGATGTGTTTCCTGACCTTTTTCAATTCGGAAAAGCCGGTTCTGTTCCCGGATATCACGTACTCTTTTTACGATGTGTGGGCAGAGCTGTTCCGCGTGCCGTATGAGAAGCAGCCGCTGAATGCGCAGTTCGAGATTGTAAAAGAAGATTATTACAAAGAAAATGGTGGTGTCATTTTCCCGAATCCGAATGCGCCGACCGGTGCGTTGCTGCCGCTGTCTGCGATCGAAGATGTGGTAAGACACAATCCGGACAGCGTTGTCATCGTGGATGAGGCGTACATCGACTTTGGAGGGGAATCGGCACTGCCGCTGATCGACCGGTATGACAACCTTCTGGTCGTGCAGACCTTCTCGAAGTCGCGCTCAATGGCCGGCATGCGGATCGGCTATGCGATGGGAAATGAGCAGCTGATCAAATACTTGAGTGATGTCAAATATTCCTTTAATTCCTACACGATGAATGCGACTGCCATTGCACTTGGGACGGCAGCGGTACAGGATCGTGCGTATTTCGAGGAGACAAAGGCGAAGATCATCGCGACGCGGGAGCGGGCAAAGGAGCGTCTGGCGGCACTCGGCTTTTCTTTTGTAGATTCCAAAGCGAACTTTATCTTTGCGGCTCATAAGAGCGTTCCGGCGGAGGAGCTTTTCGGCGCGCTGAAGCAGGCCGGGATCTACGTGCGGTATTTCAAAAAGCCGCGGATTGACAATTACCTCCGGATCACGATCGGGACCGACGAGGAGATGGAGGAGCTGTACACATTTTTGGAGGAGTATTTGAACAATGGCAAGTTATGAGAGCTTTGCACGGGTCTACGACCTGTTCATGGACAATATTCCATATGAGGAGTGGTGCGGATATCTGCACACACTCCTGAAAAACTATGGCGTGACAGATGGCCTTGTGCTGGAGCTGGGCTGCGGCACCGGTACGATGACCGAGCTGCTCGCGGACTGCGGCTACGATATGATCGGCGTCGACAATTCGGCCGATATGCTCGAGATCGCGCTCGAAAAGAAAGAACAGTCCGGAAAGGACATTTTATATTTGCAGCAGGATATGCGGGAGTTTGAGCTGTACGGCACGGTACGGGCGATTGTGAGTGTCTGCGATTCGATGAACTATATTACGGATGAGGCAGATCTGCTGGAAGTATTCCGCCTTGTGAACAATTATCTGGATCCGGGCGGAGTGTTCGTGTTTGATTTAAATACGCTCTGGAAGTATGAGCAGCTCGGGGAGTCCGTGATCGCGGAGAACCGAGAGGAGAGCAGCTTTATCTGGGAGAACTGGTACGACCCGGAGGATCAGGTCAACGAGTATGATCTGACCTTGTTTATCCGAAACGACGATGGGCTGTATGAAAAGTATGAGGAGACGCATTACCAGAGAGCCTATGCGTTGGATACCGTCTGCCGTCTGATCGGGCAGGCCGGGATGAAGCTGGAGGCGGTGTACGATGCGTTTACATTGGAAAAGCCGCGTCCGGACAGTGAGCGTGTCTACCTTGTGGCGCGGGAGCAGGGAAAGTAAAAACTCAGCCAATGCACGGCGTCTCAAATGTTTCATTGTAATTCAGCTCTTCCGACGAGATATCCGCGATCTGTCCGCCTTCCCAGTCGAAGTCGAGATAGCGGTAGATGACCTCGTGCTTCCGAAGATAATCCGGAGAGCTTAAGAGGGTGTAAAGCGCATCCCCTTCGATGTCATTATCGGAACAGACCTGTGCCTCTGTGACGGGCTTGCCGTTGATGAAAAGAGACGTGATGATCGTGGAAATATTCTCGTCATATGGGATGTCATCCGGTGACATGACCATGTAATTGGAGTCCACATCGTTCCACGCGACCTGCAGGGTATAGTTGCGGTAAGCCTTCTTAAATGCGTCCGGTCCGTCGCCGGGACGGACGCCTTCCGATGTCACATTTCCATCCAGAATGAAGAGGCTGGCGGGTGCGATTTCGGCCGATTTTTTTTCACATCCTGACAAAAGCAGAAGCGAAAAAACGAGGATATATAGTAATTTTTTCTTCATATAGGAAGTCCCTTCTTTCTTACACTCTTATAAATTATCATATTCCCGAAAAAGAATCCAGCCCCACTTGGGCGAAATACCAGAAAAAAATTGGAAACTTTTGGACGAAACTGATAGAAAACCTTAAATCTTTCAAAAGTCAGTTGACATTTTGCAGAATTTAGATTAATCTTTCAAAAGGTTTTACGATACTTTGACTTTTTCTTTACAAAGAGGTAAGAAAGATATGTTACAGATTCGCAGAAATGATCATACAGACCATAATATAATAGAAGAAACACGTATAAAAAAGGAGCGACATTTCATGAAAAGTGAGCGGATGCAGAAGCTGATTCCGGTATTGAACCGCTATTCGCTGCTCTTTCATGTGCTGCTGGCCTGTGGTGTGTGCTTTACTATTGAGTGGATATCGCGTCATTCCTTCTTATCCGCGTGCAGCTTCGTGATCGACCGCAATCTTGTATTTCTCTACAATTCGCTGATCGTGTTTGCATCGCTGATGCTTGTCTATACCGTGAAGCGCCGGGCACTGATGCGTACCGTGATTTCTGTATTCTGGATTTTCTTAGGCACGATCAACGGCTGCATCCTTGCAAAGCGTGTATCGCCGTTCAGCTTTACCGATATTAAGATGGTAGGAGATCTCTTCACAATGCAGAGCAATTATTTTTCCGCCGGTGAAGCGATGCTCGTCATCGTTGGCGTCGCGGCGGTGATCGTATTTCTCGTACTGCTCTGGTTCAAGGGACCGAAGTTCCAGGGGAAGACCCGTCGCCTGCTCGGACTTCTGGCGACTGTGGCTGTAGTGATGATGATTCCGACCGTGACGGATGCGGCAGTCAGCAGCAATATCCTGACCAGCTATTTTGAGAATCTGGCACAGGGCTACAAGGACTACGGATTCGTGTACAGCTTTTCTTCGAGCGTGCTGGATCGGGGCATGCATACGCCGGATGATTATTCAGAAGAAGCGGTGGATGCGGTTCTGGCAAAGATCGGAGAGACGGAGCCGGGCGGAGCGGATCCGTCTACGGCGACGGTGCAGACGCCGCAGACGGAGGCTGCCGATTCCGGAGCTGGTCTGGTAAAGCAGCAAAGCGTGCGGACGACATCCGCAGATGACAATCATACATCAGAGGCAACGAGTGAGATTCCAGAAGAAGAGGGAGTAACGGACGGAGCGTATCCGAACATTATCTGTGTTCTGCTGGAATCTTTTATTGATCCGGAACTGATTAATTTTCTGCAGTTAAGCGATGAGGTCGTTCCGAATTTTCACTATCTCTACAACAATTATTCCTCCGGTTATCTGGAGGTGCCGGTCGTCGGAGCCGGTACGGCGAATACAGAGTTTGAGGTGCTGACCGGAATGGGGATGCAGTTCTTCGGACTTGGCGAGTATCCGTACAAGACGATCCTCAAGGAGACGAACTGTGAGAGCATCGCGTCGGATCTGCATACGCTCGGATATGGCACACACGCCGTCCACAACAACGGCGGAAACTTTTACAGCCGGAGAAATGCCTTTTCCATGATGGGCTTTGATACGTTTACGAGCAAAGAGCTCATGGATATTCAGGATTATACGCCGCTTGGCACCTGGCCGACCGACGACATCCTTGTCGGGGAGGTCGAGAAGAGTCTGGACTATACGCCGAATCAGCCGGATTTCGTCTACACGATCACCGTAGAAGGACATGGCGATTATCCGAAGTACAAGGTGCTCGATGATCCGGAGATCAAAGTATCTGGTGTCGAAGACGAGGGGATGGCCTATGCGTGGGAATATTACGTCAATCAGATTCATCAGGTCGACGATTTTATTGGACAGCTCATTGATATGCTCGAAAAGCGGGACGAGAAGACGATCGTCGTGATGTTCGGGGATCACCTGCCGACGATGGATCTGACGGAGTCGGATATGAAGACCGGCAGCTTATTTAAGACCCAGTACGTGACCTGGAATAATTTCGGCCTAAAAAAGGTAGATAAGTCCATGACCGCCTACCAGCTGCTGGCGGATATCACGGATGAGATCGGCATCCACAATGGCACGATGTTTACCTTCCATCAGAACCGCTACAAATATGCGACGGAGGACGAGTATCAGAATGCGATGGAGCTTCTGCAGTACGATATCCTTTACGGCGACCATTATGTATACGGAGGCGGCAATCCGTACCCGGCGAGCGACCTGATTATGGGGACGGAAGATGTCGTTTTGAATCAGATCATTGACAGGCCGTATGCAGACTGTTATTATATCAGTGGTGAGAATTTTACAAAGTGGAGTAAGGTCTATATCAACGACACGAAAGTGAGCACGACCTATCTCTCGTCCAGATTGCTGAAGATCAGCCGGGAGGACATGCCGGAGGGCGAGAATCAGGTGGTGGTCAATCAGGTGGGGTCGTCGGAATCCATCTTCCGCAGCTCGAATACGGTGAGCTTTGAGCGGAAGGCAGAGGATGCGGACACTCAGGTAAATGCGGGCGGCGCACGCTGAACGCAGAACCCTTTATAACAGACAGAAAAGTCGGATATGAGATGCAATGGCGCATCCCCTGTCCGGCTTTTTATGTTTTTTCAGAATGATAAAAAGAAGGATTGCACAGTTGGACACTTTTATACTATAATAGAGCGAAGTGACAAAGAAACCGGTGTGTGATTACAAAAAGGAGAGTGGATTGGTTTATGAGCCGATATACGAAGGAAGATATCTGGAGAATGATTGAGGAAGAAGATGTGGAATTCATCCGCCTGCAGTTTACCGATATATTTGGTACGCTGAAAAATGTGGCTGTGACGACGAGCCAGTTGGAACGGGTGCTGAACAATGAGATCATGTTTGACGGGGCTTCGATTGAGGGCTTTGCCAGAGTGGAGCAGTCAGATATGTTCCTGCGCCCGGATCTCGATACGTTTGCGATCTTCCCGTGGAGGCCGCAGCAGGGCAAGGTGGCGCGTTTCCTCTGCGATATTTACCGTCCGGATGGGACACCGTTTTCCGGAGATCCGCGCCATGTGCTGAAGAAGACGGTGCAGGAAGCAGCCGATATGGGCTATCAGATGGATGTCGGCCCGGAGTGTGAATTTTTCCTGTTCCATACAGACGACGAAGGCAATCCGACGACGATCACACATGAAAAGGCCGGATATTTTGATGTCGGGCCGCTCGATCTCGGCGAAAATGCGCGCCGGGACATGATCTTGACGTTAGAAGACATGGGCTTTGTCGTGGAGGCTTCGCACCATGAAGATGCACCTGCCCAGCATGAGATTGATTTTCATTATGACGAGGCGTTAAAGACGGCGGATGATATCATGACATTCAAGCTTGCGGTCAAGACGATCGCAAAGCGGCATGGGCTGTATGCCTCCTTTATGCCAAAGCCAAAGACCGGAGTGAACGGCAGCGGTATGCACATCAACATGTCACTGGCCCGGGATGGGGTGAATGTCTTTTACGATGGAACGGACGCCAACCATCTGAGCAAAGAGGGGTACTGGTTCATCGGCGGCATTATGAAGCATATCGCAGCGATCACGGCGATCACGAATCCGCTCGTCAACTCCTACAAGCGGCTGGTGCCGGGCTATGAAGCACCGGTCTATATCGCATGGTCGATCCGCAACCGCAGTCCGCTGATCCGCATTCCGGCACAGACCGGCACGACGCAGCGGATTGAACTGCGCAGCCCGGATTCTGCGGCGAATCCGTATCTGGCGATCGCCGTCTGCCTGGCTGCCGGTCTGGATGGTATCCGCAATCAGATCGAGCCGCCGGCAAGCGTCGAGGGCAATATTTTCGCAATGAGCGATCAGGAACGGGAAGCGGCAGGGATCAAGTGCCTGCCAACGAGCCTTGCAGAGGCGATCGACGGGCTGGAACAGGATCCGCTGATCCAGGATGTGCTGGGTGAGCACATTTACAGAAAATATATCGCGGCCAAGAAGGAAGAGTGGAAGGAGTACTGTGCGGCAGTAAGCAACTGGGAAATTGACCGCTATCTTGTCAATATCTGAGTCGAAAGGTTCCGGGAAGAGAGAACGAAACGAAGAGACGGAGGACAAAGATGGCGGGAGTCATAGTAGTATTTCCAAAAGCAGAGGATGCAAAAAGTATCCGCAACCTGCTGATGCGGAACGGATATGAGGTATCCGCAGTCTGCACGAGTGGCGCGCAGGCGCTGTCCGCGGCAGACCGGCTTGGCAGCGGCGTAGTAGTGTGCGGTTATAAGTATCCCGATATGATGTACGAAGAGTTGTATGAAAATCTCTCCGCGTCTTTTGCCATGCTGCTGGTCGCCTCAGCGCGTGCGGTCGGCGAAGGCGTAGTGGAGGGCGTGGTCAGTGTGACAATGCCGCTGAAGGTACACGAACTGCTTGGATCGCTGGATATGGTGCTGCATCAGATCGCACGCCGGAAAAAGAAGCGGCATACGACGCCGCCGCAGCGCAGCGATCAGGACCGGAAGGATATTCAGGAGGCGAAGCGGCTTTTGATGGAGCGCAACCATATGACAGAAGAAGAGGCGCACCGGTATCTGCAGAAGACAAGCATGGACAGCGGGACGAACCTGGTCGAGACCGCGCAGATGCTGCTGACGCTGATGGATCGCTGACTCAATCAAAGAGTCCGTGGAAAGTGGCGGGGGATTTGGATTCCTGTCTACAGATCAGCGGTAAAACAGCAGAGGTGAGCAGCCAAAACGGGTTGCGAGAGGAAGCGAATCTGGCCAGGTGGTTTCTGGAGAAAGAAAAAGGTCTGTGTGAGAAATGCATGCGGACAGGAATGGAGAAAACATGAAATTTACAAAGATGCATGGAATAGGAAACGATTATGTGTACGTGAACTGTTTTTTGGAGCAGGTAGAGGATCCGGAGCAGGTATCCCGCTGGATCAGCGACCGGCATTTCGGGATCGGTTCAGACGGCCTTGTGCTGATCAAGCCATCGTCTGTGGCAGATTTTAAGATGGAGATTTACAACGCAGACGGTTCCCGCGCGAAAATGTGTGGAAACGGGATTCGCTGTGTGGCAAAGTATGTGTATGATTATGGTCTGACAAACCGGACGGAGATTACCGTCGAGACAGACAGCGGGATCAAGACGCTGCATCTGACGGTGGAAAATCAGAAGGTGAAGCTGGTAGAAGTCGATATGGGTGCACCGATTCTCATACCGGAAGAGATCCCGGTAGATGCCGGTGCCATCGGGGCAGCCGGAAATGGGCCGATCGTGAATCAGCCAATGACGGTGAATGGAAAAGAGTATCATGCGACCTGTGTGTCGATGGGCAATCCGCACTGTATCGTGCCGGTAGAGGACGTAGATGGACTGGAGATCGAGAAAATCGGACCGTTTTTTGAACGGCATCCGGCATTTCCGGCGCGGGTCAATACCGAGTTTATCCGCGTACTCGATGCGAATACGGTGCAGATGCGCGTCTGGGAGCGTGGCTCCGGAGAGACCTTAGCCTGCGGGACCGGTGCGTGTGCGGTGGCAGTAGCATGCAGCTTAAATGGCTGGACCGGTGATGAGGTGACGGTTCGCCTCGTGGGCGGGGACCTGCAGATCCGCTGGGACAAAGAGCGTCAGACGGTGTTTATGACAGGCCCGGCGACAGTGGTGTTTGACGGAGAGATCGATCTGTCTGTCTTTCAGGTATAATTGTATTCTGGATAAAGGTGAAAACAAACAAGATCCGGCCCTGGTTGCCGGGGAAAAGGAGGAACTCATGTTTAAGATCAACGAAAATTATCTGAAGCTTCCGGGAAGCTATCTGTTTTCCAACATTGCAAAAAAGGTAAATGCATTTTCCGAGGCGAATCCGGATAAAAAAATCATCCGGCTCGGTATCGGCGATGTAACGCTTCCGCTGGCCCCGGCGATCATTGATGCATTGCACGGAGCCGTCGACGAGATGGCAGATGCGGCGACCTTCCATGGCTATGCGCCGGATCTTGGCTACTCTTTTTTACGGGAGACGATTGCAAAGAATAACTTTGCAGCGCGCGGCTGTGAGGTATATGCGGATGAGATTTTTGTATCAGACGGTGCAAAGTGCGATTCCGGAAACATTCAGGAGATCTTCAGTCTGGATAATAAGATCGCAGTCTGCGACCCGGTCTATCCGGTCTATGTGGATTCGAATGTAATGGCAGGACGCGCCGGAAGCTATGATCCGCTGACGGAGCGCTGGAGCGATGTCATCTATATGCCGTGTACCGCGGAGAATGGATTTGCTCCGGATTTTCCGAAGGAGACACCGGATCTGATCTATCTGTGCTTCCCGAACAACCCGACCGGAGCGACGATCACGAAAGAGCAGCTGCAGGGCTGGGTGGACTATGCGAACCGCGTCGGTGCGGTGATCCTGTTTGACGCGGCTTATGAGGCGTATATTTCCGAGGAGGATGTGCCGCACTCGATTTATGAGTGTGAGGGCGCGCGGACCTGTGCGATCGAGCTGCGCTCTTTTTCCAAAAATGCGGGCTTTACGGGAACGAGACTTGGCTATACTGTCGTGCCGAAGGATCTGAAGTCGGATGGCGTCATGCTGCATTCCCTGTGGGCAAGACGGCATGGCACAAAGTACAACGGAGCGCCGTACATTGTCCAGAAGGCCGGTGAAGCAGTCTATTCAGAGGCCGGCAAGAAGCAGGTCGCAGAGCAGGTCGCTTACTACATGAAAAATGCAGAGACGATCAAACAGGGACTGCAGGAGGCCGGATTCACCGTATATGGAGGCGTAAATTCCCCGTATATCTGGCTGAAGACGCCGGGCAAGATGACTTCCTGGGAGTTCTTCGATTATCTGCTGGAGCAGGCAAATGTCGTCGGCACACCGGGATCCGGATTCGGACCGAGCGGCGAGGGCTATTTCCGCCTGACCGGATTTGGAAGTCATGAGAATACGAAGGCAGCGATCGAGCGTGTGAAGAAGCTTTCGCTGTAAATGGGTAACATAAAAAGCAGCTTACCGCGCCGAAATGACGGGTAAGCTGCTTTAAAAATTGGATTTGCGGATTACAGCAGCTGAATATTGTGTGCCGCTGCTTCCTCAATGATTTCTTCCGGCCAGATGGAGCACTGTACTTCTCCGATATGTGCCTTGCGCAGGTAGAACATACAGATACGGGACTGACCGATACCGCCACCGATCGTGAACGGCAGATCGTTTTCCAGAATCGCCTTCTGGAACGGAAGTTTGGCGCGCTCCTCACAGCCTGCGAGCTTCAGCTGACGCTGCAGCGCATCTGCATCGACACGGATGCCCATAGAAGAGAGCTCTAATGCGATGTCCAGTACCGGATAGTAGACGATGATATCTGCATTCAGCTTCCAGTCATCGTAGTCCGGAGCACGTCCGTCATGCGGTTCACCGGAAGCGAGCTTATCGCCGATCTGCATCAGGCAGACCGCGCCCTTTTCCTTTGTGATGATGTACTCACGCTCCTTCGGAGCCTTGTCCGGATAGAGATCCTCGAGCTCCTGGGTAGTGATGAAGAAAATATCCTTTGGAAGGATTTCTTCGATAAAGTCATACTGAATAGACATGTAGGTCTCGGTCTTGCGCAATGCCTTGTATACGGAACGTACGACCTTTTTGAGTGTGTCGAGGTTACGCTCGCTTTTGACGATGACCTTCTCCCAGTCCCACTGGTCGACATAGATCGAGTGGATGTTGTCAGTGATTTCATCGCGGCGGATCGCGTTCATATCGGTATACAGTCCTTCGCCGTGTGCGAAACCGTATTCCTTGAGCGCGTAACGCTTCCATTTTGCAAGAGACTGAACAATCTCAGCCTGCCGTTCGTTCTGCTCCTTGATACCGAAGCTGACCGGGCGCTCGATGCCGTTTAAGTTATCATTCATGCCGGATGCGGGGTCCACAAATAAAGGAGAGGAGACACGGAGCAGATTCAGCTGCATCGCGAGTACGCTCTGAAAGAAGTCTTTGAACGTTTTGATTGCGACCTGCGTATCATACAGCGAAAGCGGAGAAAAATAATCCTCCGGTATGATCAGGTGTTCCATTTTGATATCCTCCGAATTTTGGTGTTGTGAAATAAATGGTGATTCACGGGCGTTCAGCACGCAGGCCACAGACACGCTTGCTACGCAAGCTATCCGCTGCTTACGCAGCTCTTGTCTGTGGCTGATGGGCGTTCCGCCCATCCCAAAATGCATATACAGCCCTAGCCAAATAAATTTGGCCAGTTCTGTCTCTGCATTTTGCTGCTGTGCTGAACTGTTACTAACACATTATACCAGATGATTGGGAAGTTACAAGAAAAAAATTTGAAAAAGGGGTTGCGCTGGAAAAAAATCTGTGCTAGAATCTCACCAACAAAAAGCGATGAAGGAGACTCTGTTTCTGAAACTTGACAGGAATTTGGCATCACCGACTGAGAGTGCCGATGGAGGGAAGGAGACAATAGGGAACACTCCGGAGCTGACTGTTTGAACAGGAAGGATACCGGCAGAGATATCAGTTTTGGTATTTTCAGAGTAGGGCAGTCCGCCGCACACGTTACGTGCACAAAAGAGGGGTAGACGAGGATGTCTGCAATGCGGGTGGTACCGCGGGTAGAAGATTATCCGTCCCGGAATATCATATAAAATGTGATGTTCCGGGACTTTTTTGCGTCCACAGTTCTGAGCAGCAGCAAAATGCAGAGACAGAACGGGCCAAATTTATTTGGCCCGGGCTGTATATGCATTTTGGGATGGGCAATGTCGTAAGGAGGGACCCGCTTGCGGGAGGATTCCTTATGACCTGCGCGCCATCAGGCGCTACCAATGAACGCCCATCAGCCACAGACAGGAGCTGGCGGTTTCTCGACAGCGGATAGCTTGCGTAGCAAGCGTGTCTGTGGCCTGCAGCGCAGAACGTCTGAGGGTGCATCAAACATTCCGTAAGGAGTAGACGTTGTGAGATGCCATCAGATGTTCAGCAAGAACGTTCGGACAAGAAGAAGTCCCGGAACCGGAGAGGAGACCAACATGGAATTTTTAACAGGACTGACACCAGAGAAAACATTGGAACTTGAGGAGCTGCTCGATGCATCCCGCATCGGTACAGAGGTCCGGGTACGCGGAGCCGTACACACGGTGCGCGATATGGGCGAGCTTTCGTTTGTCGTACTGCGCAAGCGCGATGGCCTGCTGCAGTGCATCTTTGAAGAAGGAAAGACCAATTATGATGTAAAGGATTTGCGGGAGGAGATGGCGGTCGAGGTCGCTGGCATGCTGGAGGAGGATGCGCGTGCACCGCATGGCATTGAAATCCGGGTGACGGAAGTAACAGTACTTGGCAGACCGTATGAGGCACCGCCACTTCCGATTGGTAAGTGGAAGCTGAACACGTCACTGGAAGCAAAGCTCAACTACCGCAGCACCGCGCTGCGCAACATCCGTGAGCGGGCAAAATTTCGGATTCAGGAAGGCATCGTGCGCGGTTTCCGTGATTTTCTTTACAGCCAGCATTTTACAGAGATCCATACCCCGAAGATCGGTAGCAAGGGTGCAGAGGGCGGATCCAATGTCTTTAAGCTCGATTACTTCCATCGCCCGGCCGTACTTGCACAGAGCCCGCAGTTTTACAAACAGATGATGGTCGGCGTGTTTGAACGGGTATTTGAGACTGCACCGGTCTTTCGTGCAGAGAAGCACAACACGAAGCGCCACCTGAATGAGTACACAAGCCTTGATTTTGAGATGGGTTACATCGACGGGTTCGAGGACATCATGAAAATGGAGACCGGATTTTTACAGTACACGATGAAGCTGCTCGCAGAAGAATATGCGGAGGAGCTGCGGATCCTGGGCGTGACCCTTCCGAAGACTGAACAGATCCCGACGGTGCGTTTTGACAAAGCAAAAGAGCTGGTTGCAGCAAAGTACAACCGCAAGATCCGCAACCCGTATGATCTGGAGCCGGAGGAGGAATCTCTGATCGGTCAGTATTTCAAAGAAGAGTACGATGCAGATTTCGTGTTTGTCACACATTATCCGTCGAAGAAACGTCCATTCTACGCAATGGATGATCCGGCAGATCCGACCTTTACCTTGAGTTTTGACCTGCTCTTCCACGGACTTGAGATCACGACCGGCGGTCAGCGTATCCACGACTATCAGCAGTTGCTCGATAAGATCGAGGCGCGCGGCATGACGACCGAGGGCATGGAGCAGTATCTGGATACCTTCAAATACGGCATGCCGCCACATGGTGGGCTCGGTATCGGTATGGAGCGTCTGACGATGAAACTGCTCGGTGAGGAAAATGTGCGCGAGGCGACATTGTTCCCGCGGGATCTTTCCAGACTGGAGCCGTAGGACCTGATTCACTCGCATTTTAGCAGCGGATGTGCTATACTGAACCCAAATCAAAGTCATCCCGGCAGGCCGTGCGAGATCACCCCTGATCTTGCCGCCAGCGGGAGGAAGAGAGAAATGTACGCTCGAAATTTTCTTATAAAAAGATTCTGAGTGTACATGGAAAGAAAAGGGGGAAATGGCACATGGAACGATGTACGTTATGTGGCGGTCCGGTCGTGAATGGGCGCTGCACAGAATGTGGATGGAATAACCGGAAAAATGACAGCAAATACCGTCTGAATGAACACAATCGTAAAACGGTCCGGATGCACGGAGGAAGCTGCGAGGATCATTTAAATCAGCCGGATAAGAAGCAGAGCACAAAGCAGATGGCGCGGCAGGAAGCAGCAGCGGAGAAAGCAGTCCGTAAGGCACAGAGCACCTCGTACCGCACGACGATGGAGGACACGGCGGCACGACGCAGAGAATTAAAGAAGCGCGGCCAGACCGGAACGGTACAGAAGCGAAAAAAATGGCTCTGGGTCATACCGGGGATCCTGATCTTAAATGTGATTTCTTCGGCATGGAGCTGGCTGGATGAGGAGAATATTGATCTTGGAGATGCAGTGACAAAGATCGTGCAGTATTTTGAAGGTGACAGTTCCATAGATGAGGTCTTCCGGACCGATGAGGAAGCAGTCGAAGTATCCGATGCGGATGCGCCGGCGCAAGAAGAACGGCAGGAATGGGACACCGGGGATGCCAATTACTATGAGGAATGTCTGGAGCCGGGCAGTTATACGGTCGGATATGATATCCCGGCAGGACGCTATCAGCTGGAGTGCCGCGAAGGTTCCACATGGATTTATATCAGTGATCCGGATGGGGCAGACTGGAGCGATTATCAGGTTCTCTACTCGGAAGCTTATCAGGACTGGATACGCGAAAATGCAGACGAGGATGAGGAATGGACGTATGGCGCGTATTCCGATGTATTGGATCTCGCGGAAGATCAGGTGCTCTACATTGAAAATGTTTACGGTGGTGTGTGGCTGACCGGATTAAAGGAAGACGGCGCAACGCTTGCAGAACGGGAGACGCAGGGATTGAAGACGATTCGTTATCAGGCAGGTATGGAGCCGGGCAATGAGATTCCGGAGGGCGTCTATGATCTGGTGCTGCGTAATCCGGAGGCGGGTGCTGCCTATGTGCAGATACACGGTGAAGACGGGACCGAGATGTATCTGGCACTGAGCGAGGATGTTCCGGTGATCCGGCGGATTTCCATTCGAGAAGATGATACGCTGGAATATGATGATTATGATACGGATATCGAGGTTGATTTTGTACCGAGCTATTGATGCGAGGTATTAGACGATGAGGAGATGAAAAAATGGCAAACATCATCAGTGATGAGACGATTGAGTACGTTGGGATTCTGGCAAAGCTGGAGCTCTCGGCGGAAGAAAAGGAACAGGCAAAAAAGGATATCGGACGGATGCTCGACTACGTGGATAAGCTCAATGAGCTGGATACTACAGGCGTGGAGCCGATGTCGCACGTATTTCCGGTGCACAATGTTTTCCGTGAGGACGTGGTGACGAACGGGGATGACCGCGAGAATATGCTGAAAAATGCGCCAGCAGTCAAAGACGGTTCGTGGAAGGTACCAAAGACGGTAGAGTAAAAGCACGGGGCAGCATCTGGCTGCCGGAAAGGAAATGACGATGCAGATCATGGATATGACGGCCCTTGAGCTTGGCCGAAAGATAAAAGAAAAAGAAGTATCCGTCAAAGAGGCCGTGCAGGCCAGCCTGGATACGATCGAGGCAAAAGATGAGGCGCTGCACAGCTTTGTGACGGTAGATGCAGAGCGTGCGCTGGCGCGTGCAGATGAAGTACAGAAAGGAATTGAGGATGGTACGTATACCGGAGTGCTCGCAGGCGTTCCGGCAGCCGTAAAGGATAATATCTGTACCGAGAACCTGCTGACGACCTGCAGCTCAAAGATCCTCTACAACTTCGTCCCTCCATATTCCGCACAGGCGGTCAGCAATTTAAATGCAGCGGGCGGCGTCATCCTCGGCAAGACGAACATGGACGAATTTGCGATGGGGAGCACGACTGAGACTTCGGCCTATGGCGTGACGCGCAACCCGTGGAACCTGGAGCACGTGCCGGGCGGTTCTTCCGGAGGAAGCTGTGCGGCAGTCGCAGCCTGCGAAGCACCATACGCACTTGGATCCGATACCGGTGGATCGATCCGTCAGCCGGGCTCTTTCTGTGGCGTGACCGGCCTGAAGCCGACCTACGGGACCGTTTCCCGGTATGGACTGATCGCCTATGGATCTTCGCTGGATCAGATCGGGCCGATCGCAAAGGATATTTCCGACTGTGCGGCGATTCTGGAAATGCTCGCTTCCTATGATAAAAAGGACAGCACATCGGTCAAGCGCACGGACTGCGATTTTACTTCTGCGCTCGTGGACGATGTAAAAGGCATGCGGATCGGCATTCCGTCCGACTACTTAAGTGCCGGGCTGGACGAGGAAGTAAAGGCAGCGATTTTAAAGGCAGCGGACGTTCTGAAACAGAAGGGTGCAATCGTAGAAGAATTTCAGCTCAGTCTCGTTGAATATGCGATCCCGGCTTACTATGTGATCGCATCTGCGGAGGCCAGCTCGAACCTGGCACGTTTTGACGGTGTCAAATATGGCTACCGTGCAAAGGAGTATAACGGACTGCACGGCATGTATAAGAAGAGCCGTTCTGAGGGCTTCGGAGAAGAGGTCAAGCGCCGGATTATGCTCGGCTCCTTCGTCTTAAGCTCTGGTTATTACGACGCCTACTATCTGAAAGCGCTGCGCACAAAGGCGCTGATCAAACAGTCCTTCGACCGCGCATTTGAAAAATATGATGTGATCCTCGGGCCGGTCGCTCCGATGACCGCGCCGAAGCTTGGCGAGAGCCTTTCGGATCCGCTGAAAATGTATCTCGGTGATATTTACACGATCTCCGTCAATCTGGCTGGCCTTCCGGGCGTATCCGTTCCGTGTGGTGTCGACTCGAAGGGACTGCCGATCGGTGTACAGCTGATCGGAGACTGCTTCAAGGAGAAAAATATTATCCGTGCCGCTTATGCATATGAGCAGGCAAGAGGCAAATGGCAGGCACCGCCGTGTGCGGCAGCTGCAGGAAAGGTGGTGGAGTAAATGTCCAGACAGTATGAGACCGTGATCGGACTGGAAGTCCATGTAGAGCTCGCGACAAAGACGAAGATTTTCTGTGGCTGCTCCACTGCATTTGGAGGAGCACCGAATACGCATACGTGTCCGGTGTGCACCGGTATGCCGGGTTCCCTTCCGGTACTGAATAAGCAGGTCGTCGAGTATGCGATGGCGGTGGGACTTGCGACGAACTGCCAGATTCACCAGTATTGTAAATTTGACCGGAAGAACTATTTCTATCCGGATAACCCGCAGAACTATCAGATTTCCCAGCTGTACCTGCCGATCTGCCATGACGGTGGCATTGAGATTGAGACGGCTGCCGGGAAAAAAGTGATCGGCATCCATGAGATCCATATGGAGGAGGATGCCGGAAAGCTCATTCATGACGAGTGGGAAGACTGCACCTTAGTCGATTACAACCGAAGCGGTGTGCCGCTGATCGAAATCGTATCCGAGCCGGATATGCGCAGCGCCGAGGAGGTCATCGCATATCTGGACAAGCTTCGTCTGATCGTGCAGTACCTGGGGGCATCCGACTGCAAGCTGCAGGAGGGTTCCATGCGTGCCGATGTCAACCTCTCCGTGCGTGAGGTTGGAGCAGAACAGTTCGGAACGAGAACGGAGATGAAGAACCTGAACTCCTTCAAGGCGATCGCCCGCGCGATCGAGGGAGAGCGTGCCCGTCAGATCGAGCTGATCGAGGAGGGCAAGCAGGTCATCCAGGAGACGCGCCGCTGGGATGACAATAAGGAATATTCCTATCCGATGCGTTCGAAGGAGGATGCGCACGATTATCGCTATTTCCCGGATCCGGATCTCGTGCCGGTCATCATCAGCGATGAGTGGCTGCAGGCGGTAAAGGATCGCCAGCCGGAGCTGCGTACGGAAAAGCTTGCGCGCTACAAAAAGGAATTTGATATTCCGGATTATGACGCAGAGATCCTGACCGGTTCCAAGCATCTGGCGGATCTGTTTGAGGAGACGACCGAGCTGTGCGGCAAACCGAAAAAAGTATCGAACTGGCTGATGGGCGAGACGCTCCGTCTGCTCAAAGAAGCAGGACAGGAGCCGGAGGAGATCACATTCTCCGCGGCACATCTGGCGAAGCTGATCGAGCTGCTCGACGCAGGTACGATCAACCAGACCGTCGCAAAGGAAGTCTTCGAGCAGATCTTCCGTGATGACATTGATCCGGAGCAGTATGTCGAGGAGCACGGCCTGAAGATGGTCAACGACGACAACCTGCTGCGCACCGTCGTAGAGCAGGTCATCGCCGCGAATCCGCAGTCCGTCGCCGACTACAAGGGTGGCAAAGAAAAAGCGCTCGGCTTCCTCGTCGGCCAGACCATGAAGCAGATGAAGGGCAAAGCAAATCCGGGTGCCGTAAACAAGATGCTCAAAGAACTGCTGTGAGTCAAAGGACAATATAATAGGTAGAAAATGTGTGAAAGGCTGTCGTATCTAATGGGTGCGGCAGCCTTTTACAGCGCAGCGGTTGCCATTTGGAGTGCTTGATGATAAAATTCAGATAAGGAAGTTTGTGGAGGTGAATGGCAGATGGGAAGATTTGTAAATGCTGGAAATAATGCGTTTCAGGTTACACTTAATTCAGAAATTTATGTAGACAAGACTGGTTTACTGGAATATACGAATCATGTTATGGACACAAATTCCAAATTTATCTGTAACAGCCGACCACGCAGATTCGGAAAGTCGATCACAGCAGATATGCTGACGGCATATTATTGTATAGGATGTGATTCGGAAAACATGTTTGCAGGATTACAGATCAGTAACTCCCCGGATTTCCATGAGCATCTGAATCGGTATGATGTGATTCATCTGGATATTCAGTGGTGTATGGAACCATCTGGCGGCTCAGAGCATATTCTATCCTACATTACAGAAAACGTGCTTCAGGAGCTAAGAGAATATTATCCATCAGCGCTGCCGGAGCATGTTCGGTCCTTGCCGGATGCTCTGTCTTACATCAATACAGCAACGGGGAAAAAGTTTGTTGTCATTATTGATGAGTGGGATGTTCTGATTCGCGATCAGTCTACAAACAAAAAAGTGCAGGAGGAATACATCAATTTTCTGAGAGGTTTGTTTAAAGGGAGTGAGCCAACAAAATATATTCAGCTGGCATATCTTACCGGGATTTTGCCAATCAAAAAAATAAAGACGCAGTCTGCGTTGAATAATTTTGAAGAGTTTACAATGCTTGATGCGGGCAGTCTGGCACAGTATATCGGTTTTACAGAAGAAGAAGTAAAACAGCTTTGCATAAAATATGAGCAGGATTTTGAAAAAGTAAAGCACTGGTATGATGGATATCTGCTGGAAGAATATCAGGTCTATAATCCAAAGGCAGTAGTAAGTCTGATGCAAAAGGGAAAATTTAAGAGCTACTGGTCAGAGACGGGTACTTACAGGGCGATTACGCCGCTCATCAATATGGATTTTGCTGGATTGAAAACCGCAGTAATAGAAATGCTGGCCGGTGGTGAAGTAGCAGTAGACGTTTCCTCTTTTCAGAATGATGTGAGCAGTTTTTCAGACAAAGATGATATACTGACCTACCTGATTCATCTTGGATATCTGGGCTACAATCAGGAGCGTGAGACTGCATTTATTCCGAATGAAGAAATTCGTCAGGAATTGATTAAGGCTACGAGAAAGTTACTTTAAGCCTATTCGAGAGTTGCCGACGGGACGTGGTTTTGCGGATTTTGTTTTCATACCGAAGCCGGAATATATTCATGATTATCCGGCACTTATCGTGGAGCTTAAGTGGAATCAGGATGTCAGGACAGCGATCCATCAGATCAAGGAAAAACGGTATCCGGAATCCATTTCACGCTATACCGGAGAAATTTTGCTGGTTGGCATTAGTTATGACAAAAAGACAAAAGGGCATACATGCATGATCGAGAAATACAGAAAAGACAGTTCATTATAATAACAGTCTACAGAAAAAGCTGCTCATTGCCGGGTGGCTTTTCTTTATTCCCGTGCGTACAGAACCGCCCAGAAAAAATTCACATATGCCCTTGTCTTAACAAACCCATCCCGCTATAATAAAAGTAATTGCCATTTGGCAGTGGAGCAGGAGGATGGAGGGGCAGGGCATGAAAAAAAGAAAGACAGGTCTTGTGCTTCTGGCAGTAGTTGCAATGCTGGCCGGGAGCGGATGCAGCCGGAGCGTACTGAATTATCAGATCGCAGAATGCATCGGGACACTTGGAGAATATGAGAATAACGAACCAGTGGAGACGCCGAAGATGAAAGAGGCGCGCCAGCAGCAGGAGTCCGAGTCCGAGCTGGAAAATGTGAAGCAGGCGGCTTTGGATGCCGCTGCGGATCTGGCGAAGAGCTATCGGTACGAAGAAGCGATCACATATCTGAAAAATACGGCAGAGCTGCAGGGGGATGCAAGGCTGGATGAGGCAGTGGCAGCGTATGAGAAAAAGCAGGAAAGCCTGTACCAGTATACCGGAGATATCCCGCATTTTTCGTTTACGAATCTGGTGATGGATCCGTCGCTTGCCTTTGACGGTGATGAATACGAATCGGTCTATCGGCAGAACATGATTACAGCGACCGAGTTTCAAAATATTTTACAGGCGCTGTATGACAGCAACTATATTTTGATTGATATCCACAGTCTGGCAAATGAGACAGCGTCCGGCAGTTCGGTTACGATGACTGCCGAGGCTCCGACGGTGCCGGAGGGAAAGAAGCCGATGATCCTGTCGGTCGATAACCTGAGCTACAGTTCCATGCGCAATGGAGATGGTGTTGCGACGTCGCTGACCGTGGGCGCGGATGGAAAGGTCGATGCTGTTTATACGGATGCCGATGGCCATGATCAGAAGGGTGACTACGATGTGATTCCGGTGCTTGAGACCTTTATCGAAGCACATCCGGATTTTTCCTTTCAGGGTGCGCGTGGCATCGTATCAGTGGCCGGTGCGCGTGGCGTGTTTGGATATTCCATCGACGGCGACAATGCGGACAATCAGAAGGCGGTAAAAGAGATTGCCGCAGCCCTGAAGGAGCAGGGCTGGACGATCGCTTCTTCCGGGTACAGCTATGAATATATGTATGATATGTCCTATGAGACGCTCTCGCAGGATATCACAAACTGGCTGGATCAGGTCGGGACGCTCGTCGGGGACAGTGACACACTGCTGTATCCGTATGGCTCCGAGGTAGATTATGGTTCTGAGAAAGGCTCCTACCTCATCAACCGCGGCTTCCGCTACCTCATTGGGATGTGGGCAGACGGAGACCATACGGAGGTCAATGAGACTTACCTGCGGCAGACACGGCGGATGGTGACCGGGTATGTATTTGAAAATTCTCCGTCGTCATTCAGTCCGTATTTTGATGTGTCGGCGATCCTGGACCCGGAGCGGTGATGGGAATCCGATAAGCTACGTCCAGCAGCAGTCGCGAACGACCTAGCGGATCCGCAGCCAGGCAACAGGGAGAGCTATCAGGATAGATGCATATCCGCCTGGCCGTGCGAATGTTACGTGCGCATATGTTCAGATGACAGAAACACATCAGAGAAAGTAAAATAGAATGGAAACAACTGAGGAGAAAACCAGAAATGTATGTAATCAAAAAAGACGGAACAAACGAAGAATTTAATGTACAGAAGATCATCGTCGCGGTCAATAAATCTGCGGCCCGGATCTTATATAAATTTACCGATGACGAGCTGAAATTCCTCTGTGAGTTTGCGCAGAGCAAGGCGGAATCCTTACACAAGGAGGGCATCACGATTCAGGAGATGCACAACATCGTGGAGGGCGCCCTGGAGGCAGTGAACCCGGCGGTGGCAAAGAGCTACCGGGACTACCGCAACTACAAGATGGACTTTATCCATATGATGGACGATGTCTATACGAAGAGCCAGTCGATCCGCTACATCGGGGACAAGAGCAATGCGAACACGGACAGCGCGCTCGTAGCGACGAAGCGCAGCCTGATCTTTAATGAGCTGAACAAAGAGCTGTACCGGAAATTTTTCATGACAAGAGACGAGCTGCAGGCGTGCAAGGACGGCTACATTTACATCCATGACCAGTCGGCACGTCTCGACACGATGAACTGCTGTCTGTTCAATGTCGGGGCGGTGCTCTCCGGCGGATTTGAGATGGGAAATGTCTGGTATAATGAGCCGAAGACACTGGATACGGCGTTTGATGTCATGGGAGATATCATCCTGAGCACGGCGGCACAGCAGTACGGTGGCTTTACGGTGCCGGAGGTCGATAAGATCCTTGCCCCGTATGCCGAGAAAAGCTTTCAAAAGTATAAAGAAGAGTACATCGAATATGCAGATCCGGCGTGGCCGGATGTGGAATCCCACGCGCTTCGCTATGCGCAGCAAAAGGTGCGCCGGGACTGCGACCAGGGCTGGCAGGGGATCGAGTACAAGCTGAATACCGTCGGCTCTTCCCGCGGTGACTACCCGTTTGTGACCGTGACTTTGGGACTTGGCACGACCGAATTTGAAAAAATGATTTCGATGTCCCTGCTGGATGTACACCGCGGCGGACAGGGCAGGCCGGGCAATAAAAAGCCGGTGCTCTTCCCGAAGATCGTTTTTTTATATGACGAGGAGCTTCACGGACCGGGCGGGAGCTGTGAGGATGTCTTTGAGAAAGGTGTGGAGTGCTCTTCCAGGACGATGTATCCGGACTGGCTGTCCCTGACCGGTGAGGGATACATTTCCAGCATGTACAAAAAATATAAAAAGGTCATCAGCCCGATGGGATGCCGTGCCTTTTTGAGTCCATGGTACGAGCGCGGTGGCATGGAGCCGGCGGATGAGAACGATACGCCGGTCTTTGTCGGACGTTTCAATATCGGAGCGGTCAGCCTGCATCTTCCGATGATCCTTTCGAAGGCGCGTGCCGAGAGCCGGGACTTCTATGAAGTACTTGATGAGTATCTGGAGATGATCCGCCGTCTGCACATCCGGACCTATGATTATCTGGGAGAAATGCGTGCCTCTACGAACCCGCTCGGCTACTGTGAGGGCGGTTTCTACGGCGGGCATCTGCAGCCGGGCGAGAAGATCAAGAAGCTCTTAAAGCCGATGACGGCATCCTTTGGCATCACCGCATTAAATGAGCTGCAGGAGCTCTACAATGGAAAATCCATCGCGGAGGACGGCCAGTTTGCCCTCGAGACACTGCGGCACATCAATGAAAAAGTGGCGGAATTCAAAAAAGAGGACGGCTGGCTGTATGCGATCTACGGGACACCGGCAGAGAGCCTGTGCGGACTGCAGGTCGAGCAGTTCCGAAAGAAATACGGGATCATAGAGAATGTTTCCGACCGTCCGTATGTGAGCAACAGCTTCCACTGCCATGTCACGGAGGATCTGACACCGATCGAGAAGCAGGATCTGGAAGGCCGTTTCTGGGAGCTGTGCAATGGCGGCAAGATCCAGTACGTGCGCTATCCGATCGACTATAATATAGAAGCAATCAAGAGCCTGATCCGTCGCGCGATGGCGCTCGGCTTTTACGAGGGCGTCAATCTTTCCCTTGCGTATTGCGACGACTGTGGCCATCAGGAGCTGGAGATGGATGTCTGCCCGAAGTGCGGTTCTCACAATCTGACGAAGATCGACCGGATGAACGGCTATCTCTCTTACAGCCGCGTCCACGGCGATACCCGGTTGAATGCAGCGAAGATGGCTGAGATCGCAGAACGGAAGAGCATGTAATAAAAACTTAAAACTTTTTAAAAAAAATGTGACAACTATTGCCAATTAAAAAAATGCATGGTATGATGCATACAGGTTTTGAAATAGTATAAACACACAAATAGTTCGGGCCTGTTGTATAGCGGGTACTGATTATGGGGAGACTGTTCAAAAGAATATTGCAGTTATATTCTATCAGCGACAGGCGATTGCTGATAGGGGAGTAAAATGAGAATGGAGGGCAATTATTATGAAAAACAGAAATAAAAAAGTATTATTTGCACTGATGCTGGGATGTTCCATTACCTTAATGGCGACTGGCTGTGATAAGCTGAAAAAGGAGCCGGAGACCGAGACGGAAGCTCCGACCGAGGCACCGACGGAGAAGCAGACCGAGACGGAGACCGAGTCTGAGACACAGTCTGAGACGCAGCCGCAGAATCTGACGGCGGATGAGGAGCTGGCACAGGCGAAAGAGTACGATCAGCTCAAGACCATGTATGCGAAGGATGACATCAATGTCCGCACGAAGCCAGGCACCGATGAGTCCAGCGAGATTTTCAGCAGCTTTGCACAGGGTGATCAGATCGTAGTGGTCGGTGAGACCCCGAACTGGTATGAAGTCGATGTAGATGGCTATGAGGATCATGGATATGTGTCAAAGCAGTTTGTATCGGAGGAGGTCGTAGCTCCGAAGACCGATGAGGAGCGTCAGCAGGCGATTGAGCAGGAGCTCAGTGGCCAGACAGCGACGAATACCGACAGCGTGGCAGCATCCACGACGGCTTCTTCTGACAGTTCATCCGTAGATGCCGAGTATGGCGTAGGCGCATTTGCAGAGTCCTTCCCGATTCAGGCAGCGACCGGCGCGAATGTCCGCAAGACCCCGTCTCAGGACGGCGAGATCATCCAGACGATCGGTTCCGGTGAGACCGTGACAGCACTCGGCGAGACAGACCGCTGGTATAAGGTCGATATCAATGGAACGATCGGCTATGTAAATAAGAACCTGTTCAACGCACAGTAAGCAGGGAGTTGTGCCCTACAATAGGGGACTGCCCGACCTGTTGCAGGCAGGAATCAGTCAATAAACAGTATATCGGACGGTATCTTTCTTCAGGAGACATTCCAGAGAAGGGTACCGTCTTTTTTGTGCTGCCATATCTTATCTTTTCCTTAATCGTATTGACCCATTTGCCATTTTATTGTATAAAACAGGTGTACTATATGAAATAATACACTGAAAGAAGGTGATGGGATGATTGCGATTGATGTACAGAGTCGAAAGCCGATTTATGAACAGATCGTCGAGCGGTTTGAGACGCTGATTGTGAGCGGTGTGCTTGCGCCGGACAGCCAGCTGCCATCTGTGCGCACGCTGGCGATGGAGCTTTCGATTAATCCGAATACGATACAGAAGGCATACACGATGCTGGAGCAGGAAGGCTTTATCTATCCCATCCGGGGACGTGGGAATTTTGTATCCGGGGATGCGACACTGAAGAAGAAAAAGCAGGAAGGGCTCTACCGCTCTTTGCAGGAGCTGGTCGGACAGGGAAGGGCACTGAAGATTCCGTGCGAGACATTTGTCAGCCGGGTGCGGGAGTACTATGAATGTCCGATTTACAAGGAGGAAGTGCAATGATCGAGATCGAGAACGTATCGATGCGGTTTGGTGAGATACAGGCGCTGGATCAGGTGACTGCTCAGATTGAGGAGAACTGCATCTTTGGCCTGGTCGGGACGAACGGGGCAGGCAAGAGTACGCTGCTTCGGATTATCAGCGGTGTGCTGCACCCGGACCAGGGGCAGGTGCGGGTCGATGGGTATCCGGTATGGGAGAATCCGAGGGCAAAGGGAAGGCTCTGCTTTCTGGCAGACACGGCATATTTTTTTGCAAATGCAACGCCGCGCTCGATGGGGGAGTATTACCGTGTGATCTACCCCGGATTTGATTCGGGGCGCTACGAGGAGTTGCTGGAGCGGTTCACGCTGGATCCGAAGCGGAAGCTTTCCACCTTTTCCAAAGGAATGAAAAAGCAGGTGTCGGTGCTGCTCGGGCTTTGTACGAATACCGAGTATCTGCTCTGTGATGAGACCTTTGACGGACTGGATCCGGTCATGCGGCAGGCAGTGAAAAGCCTGCTTGCCGCTGAGATCCTGAGCCGGAAGTTTACACCGGTGCTCGCGTCGCACAGTCTGCGGGAGATCGAAGACATCTGCGATCATGTCGGATTGCTGCACCGGGGCGGGATTCTGCTTGCGAAGGATGTCGATGAGATGAAGCTGGACATTCACAAGGTACAGTGCGTGATACCGGATCCGGTACAGGAGGCGGAATTTTTGCAGGCGCTTCCGGTGCTGCACTATGAGAAGCGAGGGTCGCTGCTCACCGTCATTGTACGGGGGACAAAGGCGGAGCTGGAGCAAAAACTGCTGGAACAGCAGCCACTTTTCTCTGAGATCCTTCCTTTGACGCTTGAAGAAATCTTTATCAGTGAAACGGAGGTGGCAGGGTATGACGTCCGCAATCTCATTTACTAAGCTCATCCGGACGGAACGGAAGCAGCTCATATGGCTGACGGCCTTGCAGGCGGTCGCATTTACGCTGGTGGTCCCGTTGTTTGTACTTATGAATATGGCGGCAACACTCGAGGATCAGAAGACGGCGTGGGTGGATGCAGATGCAAAGGTGATGCTGGATGTGCTTAGCACGAGCATCGGGCTGGATCGGTATCCGGATGTGATGCTGGCGCTGATATTCGGAGCCGTTGCTGCACTTGGCGCATTCAGTTATGTGCATTCCAGGGAAAAACTGGATTTTTACCATAGCCTGCCGTTACGCCGGGAGCGGTTTTTCCTTGTGCGCAGTGTGGCGGTCGTGGAGACCTATGCGTGGACGTATGCGCTGGCGCTTGCATTCGGACTCCTGATCGGTGTCCTGTATCATGCGTTTTCCGGGAAAGTGCTTCTGGAGGTGGCGGTTACATTCGGGCGGAATCTGCTGTTTTTCTGCTGCAGCTATGCCGCGACGCTCGTAGCAGTCATGCTCACAGGCAAGCTGCTGACGACGATCTGTGCACTGGCCGTCTTTTTCGGCTATCTTCCGATGCTGCTGATCGTGGTGATCGGCTATTTTGTAGATTCCTTTCTGACGACTTGTATGAATACCGAGTGGCTGTGGATGAGCAACAGCTCACAGACATTGAAATTTACATCTCCATGGGCGTTTTGCATGCTGTGGGGAAATGGCAGGGAGGTCGGCGCAGTCGGAGTGACCGGGCAATGGCCGAGTATCACGGGGATCTGTCAGCTGGTGGCGATTACGGTGCTGCTCTTTTGCCTGGCGCTCGTGCTCTACCGGTATCGGAAAAGTGAGGCGGCTGGCAATGCGCTCGCATTTCATCGGCTGGAAGGCGTGATCAAGATCCTGATTGCAGTTCCGGTGGCACTTATCTGTGCGATTCTGATTCACAGCGTGATTCCGTCGGCTTTATGGGAGCTGGCCGCGATTCTGATCTCCGGCACCCTGTTTTGTCTCCTGATGGAATTTATTTACCGCTGGGACATCCGCCAGATATTGATGCATAAGTGGCATATCGCGGTGTCCGTTGGTCTGGCACTTGTGATCTTTTTCGGCTTTCGCTATGATGTGCTTGGGTACAATACCTACCTTCCGGCGCAGGAGGAAGTCGCATCGATGGCGGTGCGGAATCTGTATACATCCTGGAGCTATCCGGTGAAAAAGAAGGCGAACCGGAACGATGAGCAGCTCGTTTTGGATTATCTGGAGACGGATCACGTGGAGCTTTTATATCCGCTGGCAGAAAACGGTGTGGAAAATCAGTGGATCAAGCAGAAAAATTCAGAGGATTATCTGGACGATACCATGTGGGTTGATGTAAAATACACACTGAAAAATGGAAAAGAAATCTACCGGAGCTATGAGGTCGCGTATGACCGGTACAGCAAGTGTATGGAGCAGCTGCTTGCGGATATGGAGTATCGCAGGCGGATGTATCCGATTCTGACATGGGATGCGGATCAGGTCGTTGGCATCAGCGGGAATTTTTATCAGGGAGATATTCCGGAGCTGTATTCCTATGCGGATATTCAGGTCGTGCCGGGAGAGACTACAGAGATGGCACAGCGCATATCTGAGCCGGAGACCGAGACCGAGTGGATCCCGGATCAGCTTGCGGCAGCCGATCTGGAGGAGGCCCAGACGGTGATCCAGGGGGATGCATCTTCGGAAGAAGGGACGGCATCGCGCACCATGGGTTCCGATCTGTCGCTGTATATTGAAGTACCGGCAAAAGATCTGGAGGCAGTGCTTGAGGCGTATCAGAAGGATCTGAGCATGCTCAGTTTTTCTGAGATTGATGAGGCACACTGCGTGCTGCGCTTCCAGCAAAGAAGCCAGGCAGGAAGCAGCTGGGAGATGGAGCAGTATCCGATCAGCGGAAACTTCAAAAATACGATCCGGCTGCTCGCAAAGCTGGTAGAGGAGCAGAATCAGAAGTAAGAAGGGATACGATGTTTGGAGAATGCCATGCCCATATGATTATGGATGGGGTCAATTATAAAAAGGCAGTAGCGCAGCACAGAGACGGAGTGGTGGATGCAGTCATCCGGCAGCGCTTTGAGGAATATGCAAAGCGGGGGATCTCTTTTATCCGGGATGGCGGAGATACCTGTGGGGTATCAAGGCGGGCCGCGCAGCTGGCCGGTGAATATGGGATCACGTACCGGACGCCCGTTTTTGCGATCCACAAAAAGGGACATTACGGAGGTCTGGTCGGTCTGGCTTTTTCCGATCTGCGGGAATACCGGGAACGGATTGCACAGGTGCGGGCGCAGGGCGGGCATTTTATTAAGATCATGCTCTCCGGCATTCTCGATTTTTCCCGAAGCGGCGCACTGACCGAGGCACCGCTGCAAAAGGATGAGATCCGGGAGATGATCCACATCGCGCACGAGGAAGGATTTTCCGTGATGGCGCACGTGAATGGCAGGGAGCCGGTGCTCGCAGCGGTGGAAGCCGGTGTGGATTCGGTGGAGCACGGCAATTTTCTCGATGAGGAGACGCTGCAGGCGCTTGCCGGGAGTCCTACGGTCTGGGTGCCGACCTATGTGACGATCACGAACCTGATCGGAAGCGGGCGGTTCGATGATGTGGCACTGCGTCGTCTGAAGCAGGAAGCGGGAGCGCGGATCCAAAGAGGATTTGCGCTGGGAGCGAACATTGCCCTCGGAAGTGATGCCGGTGCGTACCGGGTATTGCACGGGCAGGGGCTTCTGGATGAGTACCGGGAGCTCTCTGCGCTTCTGACAGGGGCGCAGGATGGCAGCCCGGCCGTATCGCAAAAGGAGCTGGATGCAAGGTTTCTGGCTGCAGAAAAGGAGATCCGGAAGCGCTTCTGACCTGTTACAAAACTATTAAGAATCCGGGGAAAATGTGAAAACGTCAGTATGTGACTTGTACATCTTTCGAATGTGTGGTATGATCTGAAGGTATGGTATTGGATCAATACCTGTTTTTTGAATGCATTAGAACATGAACAAAAATGGAGGGTGTGACATGTTAAACAGAAGAGTGAAGAGAGTTTTGCTGGCTCTTGGAATGTCACTGGCCATTGTGAGCCTTACGACAGGCTGCAGTATGCTGAAGAAGCAGCCGGAGACAGAGTCTGAGACGGAAAAGCAGACAGAGAAGCAGACCGCGCCGGAGTCTGAGTCGGAGACCGAATCAGAAACAGAGCTGCAAACAGAGATTGCTTATACATCACAGGATAAAAGTATTCAGATTACGTTACCGGACGGCACCTGGAAGGTGACGCAGGATGCGGATGAGATGCGGGTATTTTCTTCCGGATCGGCAGCCATGATCAATATTGTCCATGCGGCGGATCAGACCCAGATGAAGAATCTCTCCGTCTCAGAGTCGGAGGATGCCCTGAAGGAGAGCCTGACAAAGCAGTATCCGAATGCGAATGCATTTGAGGTGGAAGATTTCAAGACAGCGACATCCGGGACACTGACGATCTATGAATATGTGGTGAAATACAATGCGACGAGTATGTGGGCGTACTCCGTGACCTATGGCATTTTTGCCGAGGATGAGGCGTACGTGGTACAGGGGACCGTGACAGACGACAATAAAGTACTCCTCGCAGCGGTACAGAAGTCCGTGGAAAGCTTCCAGGTACTGAACAACACCGTATTTCAGGCGGTGAAAAATGGAAAGCTGGTTCAGGCACAGACCGAGAGTGAGACGACGGAGAGCGAGACCGAGCAGGATGCAGATACCGAGCTCAAGTCGCTGACCGATTATGGTACTTCTGCGACTCTGTATGCGAATGATGATGTCAACATCCGTAGCACGCCGAGCACAGAATCACAGGAGAACATCATCGGCTCTTTCAGTGCCGGCGATCAGGTGACGGTCATCGGGGAGACATCCTCGTGGTTCAAGGTCAATGTCAATGGCAATATCGGCTACATCAACAAGCAATTTCTCGTAAAGAACCAGCCGTCGACCTCGACGTCCCAGTCAGAGACGAACAGTACGGCGACCGGCAGTACGGCATCGGATTCGACGAAGGTCAGCGCGGAGATGAACAGCAAGATCGATTATGGTTCTTCCACGACCTTATATACGACGACGGATGTCAATGTACGTTCTCAGCCGGGGACGAGCAGTGGCCTGGTGGACAGCCTTGGCAGCGGACAGTCGCTGCAGGTCATCGGAGAGACGGACAACTGGTACGTCGTTTCGATCAACGGGACGACCGGATACATTTCCAAGTCCTATGTGAGCTCCACACAGAACAGCAGTTCCGGAAGCGGCAGTACATCCGGTGGCAACGGTTCGGGCAATAGCAGCTCTGGCGGCAACGGCTCCGGAAACAGCAGTTCCGGCGGCAGCACATCCAATACCGGTACGATCAGCGGTACGGTCATTGGTACGACGATGAACAGCATTACGATCCAGGGCGATGATGGCAATACGTACACGATCAATACGTCGGATGCAAACGTCAGCACCACGGATGGTCTGTATGACGGTCTGTATATCAGCGCAAACATCGACTACTCGAATTCCACGAGCAGTGGACTGTATGCGACGAGTGTGACCGGACACTAAGGTGCATAGGAGAGCAGTGCGAAAGCAGGGCGCTGCGAAAAGAGTCAGCAAGAAAAAGACCGGAGCGTCTTCTGCCGGAAGCAGGTAGGAGGCGCTCTTTCTACAATCAGAGGGAGAGAATGACATGAAAACAGATGGAATTATCTTAGACGTAGATGGCACCTTATGGGATTCGACGCCGATTGTGGCGGGCGCGTGGACGCGGGCCGTACAGGAAGGTGGCGTGCCGCAGCGGATCGTGACGGCAGATGAGCTGAAGGGGCTGTTCGGGCGGACGATGGATGTGATCGCGGACTGCCTGCTTCCACAGCTGCCACCCAAGGAGCGCTATGCGATCATGGATGTCTGCTGCCGCTATGAGCATGAGGCGCTGCAGAACGATCCATGCCACATCTGCTATCCGGGTGTCGTGGAGACGATTCAGGCATTATCCAGACAGGTGAAGGTATGTATCGTCAGCAATTGTCAGTCCGGCTATATCGAGCTGTTTCTGGAAAAGACCGGACTTGCACCGTATGTGACAGATACCGAGTGTTTTGGAGATACCGGTATGAAAAAAGCAGAAAATATCCGGCTTGTGGTGGAGCGCAATGGTCTGCAGCAGCCCATCTACGTCGGAGATACCAGGGGCGATGAGGAGGCCGCACATGCGGCGGGCGTCCCGTTTGTACATGCGGCTTACGGGTTCGGAGCCGCGACCAGCCCGGAAGCAGTGATCTGCGATTTTTCAGGATTGCGGACACTTGTGGAGACTGAGTAGCAGTATAAAACTGCGGTCATCTGGCTGAAAAGGAACCGGCCAGTACACGGGGGATCCGGAGCCGTCTCATAAACGAAACGATGCAGATGGATTCCGGGTATGCCAAATGCAGAAATGGAGGGATGATATGAAACGAATCCTATGGATGATACTGATGAATCTCTGGTATGTGCCGTATGGCATAGTACGGCTGTTTCGGATGGCGGCACATCCGGAGCGCTACAGCCTGGAAGAGCGCTATGCCCTGATCCGGCAGATTGACAACCGGGCGATCCGGGGAGGACGAATCGTGATACAGGGAGACGGGATGGAAAAGCTTCCAAAAGAGGACGGTTTTATCCTCTACCCGAACCATCAGGGGATGTTTGACGCACTTGCGATCCTCTGGCTGCTGGACCGGCCGGTATCGATCGTGTTGAAAAAGGAGCTGCAGAACATCCCGTTTCTGAAGCAGGTGTTTGCGTGCTTGGAAGCGTATGCGCTTGACCGTTCGGACCCGAGACAGGGGATGAAGGTCATGCTTCAGATGGCAGAGGACGTCAAAAACGGCCGGAATTTTATCATTTTCCCGGAAGGGACGAGAAGCCGCGACGGCAATCATCTGCTGCCGTTTAAGGGAGGCAGCTTCAAATGTGCGACAAAGGCAAACTGTCCGATCGTTCCGGTAGCGCTGCTTGATTCATACAAGGCATTTGATACCGGTTCGGTGGCAAAGCAGACGGTGCAGGTCCATTTTCTGGATCCGATTTATCCGGAAGAGTATCAGGGGATGAAGACGACACAGATTGCCGAGCTGGTACGGACGCGGATCGAGGAGAAGATTCAGGCGTGTAATGCATCAAAAATGGAATAAAGTTTTGGAAAAGGGAGACACTACTGCAAGAAGGAAATGGCAGCAGTAGCCTCCCTTTTGTTCTACGGGGCATCTGCTGCAGAAAGGATCGAATATGGAGCAGACAGCAGGAAAACAGAGCATTTCGTTTACCGAACCGGCGCATATCATCAGCAGTGCATCCGTCGTCGGACCGAAGGAGGGTGAAGGGCCGCTGGGAGATGGATTTGACCTGATCGCACCGGAAGCGGATTTTGGCGAGGAGACATGGGAGCAGGCGGAGAGTACGATGCAGCAGGAGGCGCTGCAGCTGGCAATCGGAAAGGCAGGGCTGAAGAGCGGAGATATCCGCTATCTGTTCGGCGGGGATCTGCTCGCACAGCTGACGGCGACGGCGTTTGGCAGCGAGGAGACGCAGATCCCGCTGTTTGGTCTGTATGGCGCCTGTTCGACCTGCGGGGAAGCATTGGCGCTGGCAGCGATGACGGTGTCGGCAGGCTGTGCAGAGCACGTGGCGGCCGTGACTTCGAGCCATTTTGGAAGTGCGGAAAAAGAGTTTCGCTTCCCGCTTGGCTATGGCAGCCAGCGGCCACTGTCTGCGACGTGGACCGTGACCGGAAGCGGGGCATTTGTCCTTGGGAAAAAGGGCGGGCATGTGCGGATCAGTGGTGTGACGCCCGGGAAGATCGTGGACATGGGAAGCCGCGACAATATGAACATGGGGGCTTGCATGGCTCCGGCTGCCTGTGATACGATTGAACAGAATTTGCAGGATTTTGGCCGGACGCCGTCTGATTATGACCGGATCATCACCGGGGATCTCGGGGCGGTGGGAAAGCGGATCCTGCTGGATCTTCTGGACGGGAAAGGAATCGACATCGCAGCGCAGCATATGGACTGCGGCATGGAAATTTATGATTCAGAAGCGCAGGACACCCATTCGGGCGGAAGTGGCTGTGGCTGTGCGGCCTCCACGCTCTGTGCACTGATCCTGCCAAAGCTGCGCAAAGGCAGCTGGAAGCGGGTGCTCTTCGTGCCGACCGGAGCATTGCTCTCAAAGGTCAGCTTCAACGAAGGGAAGACGATTCCGGGCATCGCGCACGCGATCGTGTTAGAACACTGCTGACACGCATGGAGGTGAAAGAGATGGATTATGTAAATGCATTCTGGGTGGGCGGGCTGATCTGTGCGCTTGTCCAGATTTTACTGGAGAAGACGACACTGCTGCCGGGAAGGATCATGGTACTGCTCGTCGTGGCGGGTTCCGTGCTCGGTGCAATCGGATGGTACGAGCCGCTGATCGATTTCGCGGGCGCAGGTGCTTCCGTCCCACTGCTCGGGTTCGGAAATACCTTATGGAAAGGCGTGAAAGAAGCAGTAGACGAGAGCGGATTTTTAGGGCTGTTTCAGGGCGGGTTCCGCGCAAGTGCAGTCGGGATCAGTGCGGCGCTGATCTTTTCTTATCTGGCGAGCCTGGTGTTCGAGCCGAAGATGAAGGACGGGAAGTAGGTAGAAGACTTATGAAATGCAGGAGAGAAATGGATGGGATATAATATACAGGATCGAGAGTCTGAATATGGTCGAATTTCCGTGGAAGATGATCAATATATAGCGCAGGATCGTCAGCAGCCTGCCCGCACACGGTCATGGCGGATTGGAGCAGAAGATGCCGGGCGCTCCGTAGAAAATTATCTGACGAAGCGGCTTGGCTTTACAAAAACGCAGGTCCGCCGCCTGAAGTTCCGGGCGCACGGCATGCAGGTGAACGGCGTGCAGGTCCGCAGCACGTATGTGCTTTCCGAAGGAGACGTGCTTGCAGTCTGTCTGGAAGATTCGGCGGCGGGCATCCATGAGATGGAAGCGTCCGCATCTGGTACGCTTCCCGATATTCTGTATGAGGATGCCGATGTGATCGCCGTGTGGAAGCCATCCGGGGAAGTCGTGCATCCGGCGCACGGGCATTATCAGGATACGCTGGCGAACCGGCTGCAGGCTTATTTTCAGGGCCGGGGTGAGATGGCCACGATCCGGAGCATCGGCCGGCTGGATGCAGATACAGCTGGGATCCTCATTTTTGCAAAGAATCAGTTTGCGGCACAGCGCCTCTGGAAGCAGCGGGAGATGGGGCAGTTTCACAAGACCTATGCCGCCTGGTGCGAGGGCGTTTTTGCGCAGGAAGCATCTTTGGAAGAACAGAGCATCGGTGCACCGATTGGAGCGATGCCGGGAGAACTGCAGAAAATGTGTGTGACAGAGGATGGCAGACCGGCGAAGACGTATTATCAGGTACAGATTCAGCGGGATACGGAGGCGCTTCTTTTTCTGCGTCTGGCCACCGGGCGCACGCATCAGATTCGGGTACATATGGCATGGATGGGACATCCGCTGATTGGGGATCCGCTTTATGGAACAGGAATACCGGGAAAGACAAGGGCGAGTCTGGTGGCGTGGCGGGCAGAGTTTCGCCAGCCGATGACGGGAGAGCGGATCGTTGTGCTGCGGGATCCATTTAATTCCCACGGGCAACGGGTCAGGTAGCTAGACAGGGGAAAACACCGGTGACAGTGTGTATAACTCCCCTGATTTTGCGGGAATTTGTGGAAATAGGTGGCTTTTTTGCCGCAGGGATGCTATGATGGAGAGCACTGAGGGAAAAAGAAGCTATGGAGGGATTACGATGGAAGATAGAACCTTGCTGGACTTTCTGGCACGGGCAGAACAGTTAAAATGCAATACACGGCATTCCTGGACATCATCCGGCCGGCATGAGAGCGTGGCGGAGCACAGCTGGCGGCTCGTTCTGATGGCCTATCTGATGAAAGATGCGTTCCCGGATACGGATATCGCAAAGGTCATGCTGATGTGCGCGATCCATGATCTCGGCGAGGCGGTGACAGGGGACATACCGGCATTTGTAAAGACTGAGGCAGATGAGCAGGTCGAGGAGCAGGCAGTCGCGGGTCTGTTTGATACCCTGCCGGAGCCGTATCATACCGAGCTGACGCAGCTCTTTGCAGAGATGGAAGAGCGGAAGACGCCGGAGGCGAAGCTGTACAAGGCGCTCGATAAGCTCGAGGCACTGATTCAGCACAATGAGGCGGATATTTCGACCTGGCTCCCGCTGGAATACGATTTACAGATGACGTATGGCAGCGAGGAGTGCAGTTTTTGTGCGTATATGGATCACTTGCGGGAGACGGTGCGCGAGGATTCCCGCGAGAAGATCAGAAGAGAGTCCAGTCAGGAGTCCGATTTACTGGCAGAAAAGTATAGAGAATAATAGAAAAACAGGAGAAACCATGAAGAAAGAACAGATCAAGACAGCAAAATTCGGAGGCAGCTCGCTGGCAGACGCGGCGCATTTCCGGAAAGTAAAGGAAATCGTGACGGCGGATCCGGCAAGGCGATATATTGTACCGTCCGCGCCGGGCAGACGCAGCCCGGAAGATGAGAAGGTGACGGATCTTCTGTACCGCTGCTATCAGGAAGCATCCTTGGGAGCAGATTACCACAATTCTATGGAAAAGATCCGGAAGCGATATCAGGACATTATAGATGAGCTTTCGCTCACCGTGTCTCTGGATACAGAATTTGAAAAAATCAC
>JAQXGF010000104.1 GCA_029006155.1 Lachnospiraceae bacterium | reverse complement strand
TGATCGCGGTATTTTTGTCGACGTCGGATGAAATGTTGCCGATCATGATCTCGGAGGGATTGCCGGTTTCGACCATCTTGCGCATTTTACTGGCAAAGGCAGCAGCCGGAATCGTGGCGGGTACGGTCATTGATTTCGTGGCGGAGCGCATGGGATGGCGCAGGCCGATCCCGGAGCATCCGGAAATGTGTGAGCATGAGCATTGCCATTGCGATGAGCACGGCATTTTCCGTTCCGCGTTTAGCCACACAGTTCAGATCACCGTATTTCTGGTTGTGATTTCGATCGTGCTCGGATTTGTGATGGAAGGGCTGCAGGCAAATGGGGTGAGCGGCATTTTCGGAAACATTCCGGGACTTGCGGCAGGTCTGGCAGCACTTGTCGGTATGATACCGAACTGTGCAGCTTCCGTGCTGATCACACAGCTCTATATCAGCGGACTGCTGTGCAGTGGCGCGATGTTTGCAGGGCTGCTCTGCGGAGCCGGTACCGGATTGCTGGTACTGTTCCGGGAAAATTCCGATAAAAAGGAGAATCTGCGTCTGCTCGCAGTGCTGTATGTATCCGGCGTAGTGGCTGGATTGTTGCTGGGAGCGATGCACATACTGTAGAAAGAAAGGAATGATAAAATGGATTATATAGTAAGAGCGACAGCTGCGGATCACCAGATCCGCGCATTTGCAGCGACGACAAGAGACATGGTAGAGTGTGGACGGGTATATCACAATACGAGTCCGGTGGCGACGGCAGCACTTGGACGGCTGCTGACGGCAGGATCGATGATGGGGGCGATGATGAAGGGCGAGAAGGATCTTCTGACACTTCAGATTCAGTGTTCTGGTCCGATCGGCGGCCTGACGGTGACGGCGGATTCCTCCGCTCATGTAAAGGGCTATGTAAAGAATCCGGATGTCATGCTCCCGCCGAATGCGCTTGGCAAGCTCGATGTGGGTGGCGCGCTCGGCCTTGGCGTGCTCAGCGTCATCAAAGATCTCGGCATGAAAGAGCCGTATGTCGGCCAGTGCGAATTAAAGACCGGGGAGATCGGGGATGATCTGACCTATTATTTTGCTACCTCGGAGCAGGTGCCGACTTCCGTTGGCCTTGGTGTACTGATGGAAAAGGATAATACGGTAAAACAGGCGGGCGGATTTATCATTCAGCTCATGCCATTTACTTCGGATGAGGTAATCGACCGTCTGGAGGCGAAGCTGTCGACGGTCAAATCTGTGACGGCACTGCTCGATGCGGGCATGACGCCGGAGCAGATCTTAGAGGAACTGCTCGGAGAGTTTGGTGTGGAGATCAATGAGACGATCCCGACCGGGTATCAGTGCGACTGCTCACGGGAGCGGATCGAGAAGGCGCTGATCAGCCTTGGAAAGAAAGAGCTGGAAGACATGATTCATGACGGGGAGACGATCGAGGTCGGCTGTCAGTTCTGCAATAAAAAGTATCCGGTAACGGTAGAAGAATTAAAGAGCCTGCTGGCAAGAAGCAGACGTTAGCCTGAAGTGGCAGAAAGGAAGAGGCATGAAGGACGGGTTTGTAAAGGTAGCGGCGCTGACACCAAAGATCCGGGTGGCAGACTGTGTATATAATACGGAACGGATCTGTGAGCGGATCGATGAGGCATACCGGCATGGGGCGTCGCTCCTTGTATTTCCGGAGCTTTGCATTACCGGATATACGTGTGCGGATCTGTTCTGGCAGGAGACACTGTTGCTGGCGGCAAAGGAGAGCCTGAAGCAGATCGTGGAGTCTACAAAGGGAAAAAAGGCGCTCGTGTTTGTCGGGCTTCCGTGGGAAAAGGATGGCAAGCTTTACAATGTGGCGGCGGCGATTTGCGACGGCCGTCTGCTCGGACTCATCCCGAAACGCTATCTTCCGAACTATAATGAATTTTATGAGAAGCGGCATTTTACAGAAGGATGCGCAGAAGTCGAATGGGTGGATGCATTTGGCAGTCCGGTTCCGTTTGGCATGCGGATGCTGTTCTGTTGCAAGGAGCTTCCGGAGCTTGTGGTGGCGGCAGAGCTGTGCGAAGATCTGTGGGCACCGAATCCGCCAAGTGTCAGCCATGCGCTTGCAGGCGCGACGGTGCTGGTCAATCTTTCTGCGAGCGATGAGGCGACCGGGAAGAGCGCGTACCGCGAGAGTCTGATTGCCGGACAGTCGGCACGGCTGCTTGCCGGATATATTTATGCGAGTGCCGGAGAAGGGGAGTCCACGCAGGATTTGATTTTCTCCGGACACAATGTCATTGCGGAAAACGGACATGTGCTTGCAAAGTCGGAACGTTTCGGGGCAGAGAGCATTTATACAGAGCTGGATGTGCGCCGATTGAGTGCGGAGCGGCGCAGAATGACATCCTTTGAGATCGATCCGCATGGCTATGAGAAGATCGCATTTCATCTGGATATGCATGAGACAGAGCTGACCCGGTATTTTGATCCGGCACCGTTTGTACCGTCCGGGATGGCGGACCGGGAAAAGCGCTGCGAGGAAATTCTGATGATGCAGGCGATAGGACTGAAAAAGCGGATGGATCATACCGGAAGCAGGCACATTGTCGTCGGCATTTCCGGTGGCCTGGACTCGACTCTGGCATTGCTCGTTATGGCAAAGGCGTGTGACCTGCTCGGACTTTCGCGCGATGCGATTACGGCAGTGACGATGCCGGGCTTTGGCACGACGGACCGGACCTATCAGAATGCCTGTGAGCTGACGAGGAGGCTTGGCGCAGAGCTTCTGGAAGTCGATATCCGCGATGCGGTGAACCTGCATTTCCGGGACATCGGCCATGATGCGTCGATTCATGATGTGACATATGAGAACAGCCAGGCACGTGAGCGGACACAGATTTTGATGGATCTGGCAAATAAAAAGGGCGGTCTTCTGATCGGTACCGGCGATATGTCGGAGCTGGCACTTGGCTGGGCGACGTACAATGGCGACCATATGTCCATGTACGGGGTGAACTGTTCCGTGCCGAAGACACTTGTGCGGCATCTGGTACGCTACTACGCGGATACTTGCGGGGACGAGCAGACAAAGGCGATCTTGCTCGATGTGCTCGATACTCCGGTCAGCCCGGAGCTGCTTCCGCCAAAGGATGGCGTGATCTCACAGAAGACGGAGGATCTTGTCGGCCCGTATGAGCTGCACGATTTCTTCTTATACTACCTGATGCGTTTCGGCTATGCTCCGGCGAAGCTCTATCGCGTGGCGCGGTATGCATTTTCCGGTGTGTACGAGGAAGAGACGATCAAAAAGTGGCTGAAGACGTTTTACCGCCGCTTCTTCGCACAGCAGTTCAAGCGATCCTGCCTGCCGGACGGACCGAAGGTCGGCAGCGTAGCCCTCTCCCCGCGTGGAGACCTGCGTATGCCAAGCGATGCATGTGCACGGCTGTGGCTGGAGGAGCTGGAGCGGATCTGAGCGTCTCTAGGCTAAAAACTATTTTGGATTCGGTCTGCTCCACTTTGCAGCAGATTTTATAGAAAGTATTTTTTTAATATGCTCCAGCGGTGGAGTTATAATGGAAAAGTGCAGTTGTCAGAGAAAAAGAAACTCTGATGACTGCACTTTTGTTTTTATGACTTTAATTAAATGGATAAATTATTTTTCATCTGGCTCATTCCTTTGACATAGTGGATGAAGAGGTTCCAGTAGCGATACCAATTGATCTGAATCAAGTAAGTACATATTACTTTCTGTGATGGAGGTATGAAATGATTTGGTTTCGTTACATATGCATCACATATAAAAAGAAAACAATAGAAAGATTAAAGATCTATAAACAGCAAAAAAGGCATTGCAAAAATAATAAAAACATTTTATAATTACAAAAAATAATAAGAACGCAATTAATTATAAAATAAATATAGAATTAATAAAAAGAAATTTTTATAAATAAAATAGGATGATAAGGAGGGCGCATGCGAAATAAAATCGAGATCAGCACACAGCTCTTGCAGGCGGATGTCGCCGGGATGTGCCTCTGGTGGAAGCGCGGGGAGCAGGAGATCGGAATTTTGGAATCGGTAGGGGAAGGGATTTCTAATGTATGGACGGGTGCGGCGGAGCAGCTGTGGTATCGGCAGTACCGGCAGGCATTGTCGGAGCTGCAGAGCAGGTGGCAGTGGCTTGGGCGATTCTTAGAGTCGGTGCGGCGGTGCTGTGCGACGTATGCACGGTGTATCCGGCAGCTGGCGGAGGTGTGATTGGCAGGTGATAGCAGGTGGCAAATAACAGCGGAGAAGAGAATACATCGTTGCATGTATCCACAGAAGAGTTATGTCAGAAGGCTGCACAGCTGCAAAGTGCGACGGAGAAGCTGTGGCAGGCTATTTATCAGATCGAGTCGAAGATGAATCGAACGAAGGGATACTGGTATGGGGCAGCCGGGAATGGGTGCCGGAGTGCGTTTGCCGGACCGATGAGCGAATTGAAGCAGGCATGCAGTGCGCTTTCCGCCTGTCCGGGAAAGCTTTATGAAATGTCGGGTGTTTACAATGCGGCGGAGACAAAAAATCAGGCAGCGGCAGGGGCACTGAGGCGAAATATTTTGTAAAGAAGGTGGGAAGATCGGAGCGACAGAGATTCAGATTCATTTTAACCGGGCAAGAGCACAGGCAAGCGAGCTGGAAGCACTGGCAACAGACGTGCGCAGTCTGAGCGGGGAGCTGACGGGGATGCGTCAGAAGCTTGCACTCAGTTTTCAGGGAGATGCAGCGCGTGGATGTCAGCGGGATGCGGAGGCATTGCAGCGGATGCTGCAGGCTGCCGGGCGTGAGCTCTCGGCGGAAGCAGCACAGCTTCGGAGTACGGCTATGCGGCTGTACCAGGCAGAGCTGCAGGCACTGGCTCGTTTACAGGAAGGAGCAGTATAAAGGAGGACAGGACGATGGCAGAATTTCAGGTGACAGCGACAGAGCTGAAAGAGAAAGCAGAGCTGCTGCGGCAGCTGGGGGAACGTTATGCAAAAAAAGTACAGGAGCTGATTCTGGCACAGCGGAAGTTAAGTGCAAGCTGGGAGGGCGCAGGAAAAGAAGCGTTTGACCGTGTGTTTCAGGAAGACTGTATGAAGATGGATCTGTTTCGACAGACCGTAGAAGAGTATTATCAGGTGCTACAGCAGATCATCGCAGGATATGAGCAGGCAGAAAACCGGAATATCGGGATTGTGGGGACACGCAGCTATTAGAAATATTTCAGTGAAGCTAGAGCTGCAGGGATGGACTGCGAATGTCCGCTTTACAATTTGCTTTGAATAGAAGGAGTGAGAATATGACAGGAACTTTGAAAGTAACGCCGGAGGAGCTTAGAAGTGCAGCGGCGGCCTTCGCTTCTTGTGGAAGTGAGGTGAAAAATGATACGGCGCAGATGCTTGCGCTGGTCGCAGGGATCAGCCGGAGCGTCTGGTCCGGTGTCTCGTCTTCTGCCTATCTGAATAAGTTTCAGGCACTTGGGACAGACATAGAGAAGATCAACAAAATGCTGCAGGAGCAGGTCAACGACCTGACTGCGATGGCGGAGGAATATGACCGGGCGGAGCAGGATGCGCAGACGGCAGCTTCCGCCCTGAAAAATAGTGTGCTGGGATAAATCGACCGGAGGGCAATGTGGAATACGTGCTTACCGTTTACAATGAAAAGCGATACCGGGAATTTTTTCTTCCGGAACAGGGGGAGGCAGATCTGGAGCTGTTGCTTTCGGAGCAGGAGTTTGGCTGCGGAAAAACGGTTCTGGTGCGCGCAAAGAAGTCGGAGCATGGCTGGCAGTTTTCAGAGGGAGAGGGATATACCGTATGGAAGGATGGAAAGGATTATAGCGGGATCGTGTGGCAGGAGCAGGAATTGCTTCGGCTTACCTTGAGTGATCTGACCGGAACGGCAATATTGATCCAGAAGCGGGATGCTGTCTGCAAGGTCTATGAAAAGCTGGCACTTCATGGCAGCGGACAGCTGCGGATCGGAAAAGAGGCCCGGAATAGCATTTGCTATGATGTACAAAACTGTGTTTCGGGGGAGCATGCGATATTGGAATGGCGGGATGGCAGTGTCATGCTGCACGATATCAGCCGAAATGGTGTGTATATCAATCACAGCCGTGCAGGGAGCGTTACGCGCCTGCAGTATGGAGATGTACTCTGGATCATGGGACTGAAGCTTGTATTTCTGGGGGATATGCTGGCGGTGGATGCCCAGATGCCGGGAGTAACAATACAGAGCGGACAGGCAGCATTTCTTCCAAAAGAGATACTCTGGAAGCGGGCGGCTATACCGGATCGGTGCCAGAGAGCAGGAATGACGGTGCATCGAGTACCGCGCGCCCTGGTGTCTCTTGCGGATCAGACATTCGAGATTGAGGAGCCTCCAAAACTGCAGCTAAGAGCAGAGGTACCGTGGCATCTGACACTTGGGCCATCGCTTACGATGACTTTGCCGATGGTGTGTGGATGCCTGCTGACTGCCGCAAAAAGTGAGCAGGCGGGAGCATTTTTGTATACGGGGCTGGTGACAGCGCTCGGGTCTGCACTGCTCGGTGCGGTATGGGGTGTGACGCGCATCTCTTATGAGAAAAAGAAGGCAAGGACGGAAGAACTGGAACGCAGCCAAAGTTATCAGGAATATCTTGCCCATCAGGAATCGCAGATAAGAAAATACTGTGAGCATGCAAGAAATGTGCTGATCGGGTGTTATCCATCGGCAGCAATCCTCTGTGCACAGAGACCTCCGTTTCCAGAGCTCTGGAGCCGCAATCCCGGACATTCCGATTTTCTCTTTTTCCGGCTGGGACTTGGGGAACGGCCGTTTCCAGGGAGAATCGAGATACCAAAAGAACGGTTTTCGCTGTATCCGGATGCACTGGCACATCAGCCGGAACGAATACGACAAAAGTATGACAGTCTGCAGGCGGTGCCGGTCGGATTGAATCTGCGGGAGCACGGTCTCGTCGGACTGGTCGGCGGGAAAGAAAAAAAGGGCGCCTATGAGGTGACAAGGGAGATTCTGATACAGGCTGCATATGCCTGCAGCTATACCGAGGTTAAGCTGGTATTGCTTTATGATGGATCCAATGCAGAAGAACGAGTATTTTTTTCGCCATTTCGCTGGCTGCCACATACCTGGTCGGGAGATGGACGGCTACGGTTTGTGGCTGGAAATGCGGAAGAGGTATCCGAGGTCGCCTGTGCGCTGGAACGGGTGCTGCGTGTGAGGCGGGAGCTGCTGGAGGCGAGCGCATCGGATCAAGAGCCGCTGCCTTATTATCTCGTATTTGTGAGTGATCGACGGCTGCTGGAAGGTGAGCTGCTGGAATACTATTTGCAGGAGAAGGCATGCCGATACGGGATCAGTGTACTGATTCTGGCAGAGCAGGCAGAAGAGCTGCCCAATAGCTGTGAACTTGCCGTCAGCAATTCAAAGCAGCCGGGGTATTTTCAAGGTCTGTATCGGGTGCAGGATACAAAAATGCGGACGGCAATCAAGTTTGATAGGACAGAGTCCCGTGCGGCAGAGCGGCTGATCAAAACGCTGGCCAATCTTCGTACTACAGAGCTGGAAACGGGGACAGAGATTCCGGAACGAGTGACCTTTTTCCAGATGTATCAGGTAGAGACACCGGAGCAGCTGAAGGTTTTGGAGCGCTGGAGCAAAAATGGAAGTGAGTATTCTCTGCGGGCACTGATCGGGCAGAAGGAAGGCGGGATGCCGTGTTTTCTGGATTTGCATGAGAAGTATCATGGCCCGCATGGATTGCTCGCAGGGACGACCGGATCAGGGAAAAGTGAGACACTACAGACATTGATTTTATCGCTTGCGATTTCCTACAGTCCGACAGAAGTTGCCTTTTTTCTGATTGATTATAAAGGCGGCGGTATGGCAAATCTGTTTTCCGGACTTCCACATCTGGCCGGACAGATATCCAATCTTTCCGGCAGCCTAATTCAGAGGGCAATGACTTCGGTCAAGAGTGAGAATCGCAGGAGGCAGCGGATCTTTGCAGAATATGGTGTGAATAATATCAGTGCGTATCTGCGGCTATATCATGAGGGGGAGGCAGAGGAAGCGATTCCACACTTGTTTTTGATTATTGATGAGTTTGCAGAGCTGAAACGGGAGGAACCGGATTTCATGCGGGAGCTGGTCAGCGTGGCACAGGTCGGACGCAGCCTTGGCCTGCATCTGATTCTGGCGACACAAAAACCGGGTGGAACGGTAGATGACAACATCTGGAGCAATGCCAGATTCCGGCTTTGCCTGCGGGTACAGGATCGACAGGACAGCAATGATATGCTGCACCATCCAGACGCGGCGAATCTGACGCAGGTGGGACGGTGTTATCTGCAGGTTGGAAATGACGAGGTATACGAGCAGCTACAGACTGGATTTTGTGGTGCTCTGTGGGAGAAAGACGTTTCTGAGCGGGAAGCGGTACAGCTTTTGACAGCGACGGGACAGCGGATGCATGTCGGAACGGGAAAAAAGAAGCGTATCCAAACGGAAGGGCAGGAGCAGACACAGCTACAGGCAGTAGTGGAGCATTTACATCAGCTGGCAAAGACCTGTGGCTATACACGTCCAAAGCCACTCTGGCTGCCGGTTCTGCCGGAGCGTCTGTCCCTTTTGGAACTATCAGAAAAAAGGACGGAACCAGAGCAGCCAGAAGGGATGCATAGCAGTCAGGAGCTTTCTGTCATAGTTGGACTACTGGATGATCCGGATCGACAGCAGCAGTTCCCGCTGTGTGTGGATTTTCTGCACGATGGAGGACTCTTGATCGTTGGTGGAGTGGGCAGCGGAAAGAGCACGGTACTGCAGACCATTGCATATGGACTGATTCAGCAATACACGGCGGAAGAGCTCCATATTTATGGAATGGATTTTGGCAATCAGGGTTTGCAGGCATTTTCGGCGGCACCGCAGGTCGGCGGGATGGTGCGTCCGGATGATTTGGAAAGAGTGGGGCGTTGCCTTGGCATGTTGAGGATGCAGATGGAACAGAGGAAAAAGCAGATGCAGGGAGGTACTTATGAACAGTATCGGCTCAGAGCATCGGCCCATCTTCCGGCGATCCTGCTTTTGATCGATGATTATGCGGAGTTTCGTGAAAAGACGGAGAACCAGTATGAAGAACTGCTGGTGCGCATTGCAAAAGAGGGGATGACCTGCGGCATTTACCTGATTGTGACGGCGGCAGGTGTCGGGATGACTGAGCTCCCAATGAGCATTGCGAAAAATATCCGGCAGGTGCTCTGCCTGAACCTTCCGGATCGGTTTCAGTATATGGAGCTTTTACGTCTGCCGCAGCTTCCGACGCCACCGGATGGAGTGCCGGGACGCGGACTCTGGCGGGAGGGGGAACGGGCCTTAGAAGTGCAGATCGCGTTGCCGGTCGCCGCAGTGGATGACTATGAGCGTTTGCAAAAGCTCTGTGATCATTGCGGGCAGATGGCGGAATGCTGGAAGGGAGAACGAGCCAGAAGCATTCCATACATTCCAGAGGGTGTGGGGCTGGATGCGTTTTTACAAGACGCGAAGACAAAAGAACGTTTAGCAGACCCGTATTCCCTTCCGATAGGATACGACATGGATCTGGCGACGGTTGTGTCTTTGGATTTGCGAACGCTGTTTTGCTGGCTGATTGTTGGCAGGCCGAAAAGCGGGAAACAGAATCTGCTGCAGATATTGGCAGCAGTTGCACAGAAAAAAGGCGGAAGAGTCATTGTAGTGGATTTTGAACAAAAGTGGAACAGTCAGGCAAGGAGGACTTTTCGATATCTGCATACAGATCGGGGCCTTTATGAGTTTTTAGTAGAGCTGCAGGAAGAGCTGATGCAGAAAAAGCAGCAAAAAAAGGATCTGACACAGACGTTTTTTATTATTTTGAATCTGTCAGAGTGGATCTCCCATATCCGGAGACCAGAGGCGGGGGTGCCGGATATGGCTGGATTTCTGGAGAATATTACAGAAAAAGGGGAGGGGATTGGCCTGTATTTCTTTGCCGCCATGATACCGGAAGAAATGGGGCGGTATGCCGGTGATATGCTTTACCGGAATCTGACACGTGGCCGGTCCGGTATCTGCCTGGGCGGGGATGTGATAGCACAGACGCTGCTGGATTTTTCCGGTCTTTCCTACCAGGAGCAGAAAAGAAAGAGAAAGCCCGGAATCGCACTTCTGCCGGCCGCAGATGGGGAAGGGCGGGTGCAGCGCGTGAAGATTCCGCTCGTAGAATAAAGTCACTACTGGAGGGCCATTTGGGTGGAAACAGAGATCGCATAAAAATAAGAGGAGGATCTGCGATGCTTCTGATAGAAGTGTATGCGCCGGCATATGATCGGAGCTATGATATGCGGGTGGAGGAACAAGTACCGATCCGGTATCTGATGGAAGAGATGGCAGCACTCATTGGACAAAAAGAAAAGTCCTCTCTGACAGGAGAGATGGAGAAACTCTGTCTGTGCAGCATGGAGCGGGGGCAACTGCTGTCTCCGGAACAATGCCTGCAGGATTATGGGATCGGAAATGGATATCAGTTCATACTTATATGAAAGGAAATCGATGAATGAGAAAGCGACAAAAGATCCTTGCAAAATCGGCAATCGGAGTGGCTGTGCTCATTATGGGAATATGGAACGGCATTGGACAGAGACGGTGGACGGAACGTATGAGCTTACACGAAAGGAAAGATCAAATAAAATGTCAAATGGAGAGCCAGAGAAAAGATGCATCGATGAATATGGAATTGACAGAGACGGAAAAAGACATCCTGAAAAAAATCTCCGTAGATACATCGGCGATTGAGCAGGGGCTGCTTTTGACATGGCAGAAAGCGTTGATATGGGATATGCGAGAGGCAATTGCCATGCTGGAAGAAGCTTATCCATCCCATACCTTTCAGATCGTAGATGCAGCAGATAACCGGATGGATACCGGCACGGAATCTACGTTCTGGTTTGTCGCAGATGGAAAAACGAAACGGTATGTGCTGTATCGGACAGAGAAAGAAGGAGCGTGGGCGATCCGGGATACCTTTTTTGGCACATTGTTATCGGATCCTTATGAGCGTGCGCTTCTGTTCTGGCTGCAAAAGAAAGTGCCGGAGTGCGTTGGATGCCATGCATTTTTTGACTGCGCGGTTGGGGAAGCGTATACAGAGACCAGTCTGCGCGCCGTCGTACAGGCACTCCTGACGGGAAAAGATACACTGGCAAATTTCACTGAGCTGTATGTAGACGGAACCAATTGCGGGGATCCGAAAGCGCTGGCAGGGCAGCTGGAACGAGAGATTCGTCGGCAGGGGATTTATGGAGCTTATGAAATTGCAGTATTACTACAACGACCGGAAGAAACCGCAGTGCATGCGGAAACGGATGGGAAAGGGACTACAGCATATGCGGAAGCAGGGGAGGAAGAAGCACAAATATATGTGAAAATCGATGGTGAAGAAGCCACAGCACATCTGGAAGAAGTAGGTGGGTATACGCATATAGAAGCAGGGATGGAAAGAAAAGCAGAAACAGAGCAGACCTCGGAAACGGATATAGAAAAAGAAAAAGTAGAATCGAAGGATAAAGAATTAAAATTAAAAGAAAAGGAACAGAGAAATATAATAAAATATATCGATGAAAATAGAAATAACAAGAGGCGCGTGTGGAGCTATACTTTTTCTTGCTTCACATGAACTTAAGAGATATAAGCAATAAAGAGCCTCTTCTGATAAAAGCATGAGTCAAGCGGATATTCGCAATCTATCCCTGCAGCTCTGCTGCGGGGCCTAGCTTCGCTACTTGCTTGATTCGGTTAAAAATAAGCAGGCGCAAGAAGAAGTCTTTGAAAGGAGCTCATTTTAGCATGGCAATCCCACAGAATACAGAGTTACCTGGCAAAGTTATGGATACTGCCAGTTCAAAGGCTCCTCTCAGTACCGAACAGCTTCTCCTCCTGAATAATCTCATGTACATGACGGCCGAAGAGCCATTGCGGCCGATTACGACAGACGCGTATCTGGGCAAATCGGTAGGGACACTGATCGAATCAATCGATACAAAACGATTTGATGAGGAGAAAAATTATGGAAGCTATATGGAAGGGTCGGACTGGCAGAAGATCCTCCGGGCGATTCGAAAAGACGGACGTCTGATGCAGATGACACTGGCGCAGACTAATGTAGATACAGGTGTGGGCGGCGGAGGCGGTGTAAGCGCGCTGTTTACCGATCCGGATTTTGGAGAAGCGGTCGTTTGCTACCGGGGGACAGCAGCCGGGGAATGGAAGGATAATTTTATCGGCGGTGGTGGAACCGATGTGCTGGATGGCGTATCTACACTTCAGCAGAAGAATGCGTTATCCTGGTATCAGAGCCTTTCGCTGGATGACTATGCGACCGTTACCGTCACCGGGCATTCGAAGGGAGGCAATAAGGCAAAATATGTGACGATTCTGGATGCGTCGGTGGATCGCTGCGTCGCATTTGACGGGCAGGGATTTTCCGATGAATTTGTAAAGAAATATCAGAGGCAAATCGCAGGAAACCAGCATAAGATCCGCAATTGTAATGTAGAAGGCGATTATGTCAATTTGCTTTTAAATGACGTCGGTACCTGTGAATTTTATCAGGGCTGGGACATCGGCGCGGGCGGTTTTCTGGAAAATCACTGCCCGAATACGTTACTGAAATTTTCGGATGATGGCAGCTGCAAGATGTATTCTGGCAGCCGGGAACCGGCGATGGAAGCACTGGACCAGTTTCTGAACCGTTATCTGCGCTCCCTGCCACCGGCGCAGAAGAAAGGGACGCTCTTATTATTTGGGACGATCGCCGAGGCCGGCTTTCACGGGGCAGCTGCGGAAGAGCTGATCTATATTGCATTGAGAGGAAAGAATCCGTCCCTGACAGCGAAGCTGCTGGCCTACCTCACAGAATATGGACGGGCCAATCCGGATTTTTCAGAGAAACTGCAGCGGTTTCTCTCGGATTCGGGTATGCAGCAGATCGCAAAAGCACTTCAGAGCGCAGACATGATCGCAGGATGGGATGGTTTTGACGGACTGATCGACAGGGCAGACTGGCTCGGCAGCCGTATCTCAGATGAGACACTGGGGCTGCTCGCTGCCTACCTTGGACAAAAGACAGGTCTGGAACTTTCCGGAGAGGAGTTAAGACGGCTGCTTACGATGCTACATGAGACGAATGAGGAAGGAGAAAGGATACCGGTGGCGGCGCTGAAGGGAAACGGAGCCGATGCAGAAGTGGCCGATGCAGGCGGCATGCTTGTATTTTCGCCGGACGGAGTCACAGATGTTTTGCTGGCACTTGATACCTATCTTTGCAGAGTGACGAATCTTCTTGGGCGGCTGCGCAGGCTCGCCGGTCAGTCCGGCAGTGCGTTGGATCAGATCAGGTCACAGGTACAGCGGACGATACAGACGCTCGAACAGCAGCGACGGAAGCTGACGAAGCTGAAAGCGAATCTGCAGGCAGCCAACCAGATCGTGACGGCAGCAGAGCAGAGTAACTGTGCACTGTTTTCAGCCTGATTTTCCGGAGCGATTGGGAGTTGACAAAACAGGGAAAAATGTTATACTGAAAAAGATTTCGGGCAGAGAATCTGATCGAAGAAAACTATAAAAAGCAAACACGCAGATGAGAAGAGTAAAATGTGGAAGCATCCAGAGAGAGGACGGCAGCTGGAAAGCCCTTATGTGGAACCATTTGAAAACTAACTCGGAGTGACCCCAATCCGGTCCGGTGACCCCGTTATCGTCCAATGAAGTGGTTAAGCACCAGAAGAAGACAGCGCAGTACCAGACATATCGAACATGGTACATGCAGACTTTGGATGTGCTCCTGACAAACAGGGTGGAACCGCGAGTGATATTGGACATCATACCATGAAGGAAGCAGAACAGGCCCCGGTAGATGGATAGATGTACCAGAGAAGTTACCCGTCCCTGCAATTCGATACCGGATTGCAGAGGGCGGTTTTTTTAACCGAATCAAGCAAGTCCCCTGCTTCAAGTGCAGGGAGCAATAAGCAGCGGCTTGCGAATATCTGCAATTCCTTATACGCGCAGCGCCAGAAGAAAGGAGTGCCCGTTATGAAAGAAAAACTGAAAGCATTTGCACTTGCAGCATGGTCTCCGCAGGAAAAAATTCTGCTTGCGGCAGATCTTCTGCTTGCCGGAGTCCTGATCGGCTGGCTGACGTCGCCGCTAAAGGGCGGAATCCGGTGGTTTTGTGACAATTCCTTCGGCGGAAAATTTTATGAGTCTGCTGAAGCGGAAGAAGAGGAGGAAGTATAAATGATTATCACATTGAAAGATGGATCAACAAAAGAATATGCACAGCCGATGTCGGTCTATGAGATCGCAAAGGACATCAGCGAGGGACTGGCCCGCGTAGCGACCGCAGGTGAGCTGGATGGAGAGGTAGTCGACCTCCGTACCGTAGTGGACAAGGACAGCCATCTGAATATCCTGACCTTTGAGGATGAGAAGGGGGCAGGCGCATTCCGTCATACGACCTCTCATATCATGGCACAGGCGATCAAGCGTCTCTATCCGAACATCAAGCTGGCGATTGGACCGTCGATCGCAGACGGCTTTTACTATGATGTGGACAGCGAGACTCCGCTGACCACAGACGATCTTGAAAAGATCGAGAAGGAAATGAAGAAGATCGTAAAAGAGGATCTTCCGATCACCCGTTATACAAAGTCCAGAGCAGATGCGATCGCATATTTTAAGGAAAAAGACGAGCCGTACAAGGTAGAACTGATCGAGGACCTTCCGGAGGACGCAGAGATCAGCTTTTATCAGCAGGGCGAGTTTGTAGATCTGTGCGCAGGCCCGCATCTGATGAGCACCAAGCCGGTAAAGGCATTCAAGCTGACCAGTCTGGCAGGCGCTTACTGGAGAGGCAGCGAGAAAAATAAAATGCTGACCAGAATTTACGGTACTTCCTTTACAAAGAAGGCAGATCTGGAAGCTTACATCACCCGTATGGAAGAGGCAAAGAAGCGTGACCACAGAAAGCTCGGCAAGCAGCTTGGCCTGTTTATGCTCAGAGATGAGGGACCGGGATTCCCGTTCTTCCTGCCGAACGGCATGATTCTGAAAAATACCCTTCTGGATTACTGGAGAGAGATTCACAGAAAGGCAGGCTACGTCGAGATTTCCACTCCGATCATGCTGAGCCGTCATCTGTGGGAGACTTCCGGACACTGGGATCACTACAAAGAGAATATGTATACGACTGTCATCGATGATACCGACTTTGCGATCAAGCCGATGAACTGCCCGGGCGGAATCCTTGTATATCAGTCTGAGCCGCGTTCTTACCGTGACCTGCCGCTCCGTATGGGCGAGCTTGGTATTGTACACCGTCATGAGAAGTCCGGTCAGCTGCACGGCTTGATGCGTGTGCGTTGCTTCACCCAGGACGATGCGCATATCTTCATGATGCCGGAGCAGATCCGCGAGGAGATCAAGGGTGTAGCGAAGCTGATCGATGAAGTATATCAGCTGTTCGGATTTAAGTATCACGTAGAGCTCTCTACCCGTCCGGAAGATTCCATGGGAAGCGATGAGGACTGGGAGATGGCAACCGAGGCACTGCGCGGTGCACTGGATGACCTCGGAAGAGACTATGTCGTAAATGAAGGCGACGGTGCATTCTACGGACCGAAGATCGACTTCCATCTGGAAGATTCCATCGGACGTACCTGGCAGTGCGGCACCATTCAGCTGGACTTCCAGCTGCCGCAGCGTTTTGAGTGCGAGTACATCGGAGCAGACGGCGAGAAGCACCGTCCGATCATGATTCACCGCGTGGCATTTGGTTCTATTGAGCGTTTCATCGGTATCCTGATCGAGCATTTTGCAGGCGCATTCCCGACCTGGCTCTCTCCGGAGCAGGTACGTGTGCTTCCGATTTCGGATAAATATCTGGATTACGCACAGCAGGTAAATGCAAAACTGAACGACGAGGGAGTCCGCTCCAGCGTAGATTCCAGAGCAGAGAAGATCGGTTACAAGATCCGTGATGCACGTCTGCAGAAGGTTCCGTATATGCTGATCGTCGGAGCGAAGGAAGAGGAAGAGAAGCTCGTATCTGTCCGCAGCCGCTTTGCCGGTGATGAGGGACAGACGACCCTGGATGCGTTCCTTGACAATATTAAAGAAGAGATCCGCACCAGAGTACTGCGTGAGACAGTCGTAGAAGAGGACGAAAAAAAGAAAGACTGATTGGAATAAAACATCTGTGAGCGGGACATACTAAGCTCTGAATCCGAAAAACGGAATTCAGAAGGAGGTAACTTTATGCCAGGATTAGTATGTTCCGCACAGAGCTGTGTGTATAACAATGCCATGTACTGCAGCAGAGGAGACATTGAGGTAGGCGGAAAAAATGCGACCGCATGTCAGGACACCTGCTGTGAGAGCTTCAAGGAGCGCAAAGGCACATCGGCCAGCAATTCGATGGGAACACCGTCCACGAATGCAGACATCCGCTGCGAGGCAGAGCACTGCCAGTATAATCAGAACTGCTGTTGCAGTGCCGGACATGTGGATATCTCAGGCGCGGCGGCCTGTCGCTGCGAGGAGACTGAGTGCACGACATTTACGGAGCGGTAAATCGAATATCAGGCAGCAGGGAGGCCGTGGAAGGATAGACATGGCTGCCTGATTTGTTGCCTGTGGGAAACACACAAGAAAATAGTCAGAAAAGAGACCCCGGCGGAGCTGTATGCTTCTCCGGGGTATGGTTTTACAGGAAAGGAAAAAGAATGATACATAAGCTGGATTCTCACACGCATACGCTGGCGAGCGGTCATGCGTACAATACGATTATGGAAATGGCGAAGGCAGCAGCCGATCAGAAGCTGGAGCTTCTGGCGATGACCGAGCATGCGATGGCGATGCCGGGTACCTGCCATTCTTTTTATTTTATGAATTTGCGTTCCCTTCCACGCAGCATGTATGGGATTGAGGTGCTGTTTGGTTCGGAAGTGAATATTATGGATTATGATGGAAAGCTGGATATGAAGCAGGGGCTGCTGGAGCAGATGGATATCGTCGTGGCGAGCATGCATACGCCGTGCCTGAAGCCGGGCAGCATGGAGGAGGTCACACGGGGCTATCTGAAGGTGATCGAGAATCCGTTTGTGAATATCATCGGCCATCCGGATGATGCGCGGTATCCGGTTGATTTTGAGACCGTCGTGCCGGCGGCCAAAGAGCATCATGTGCTCTTGGAACTCAACAACAGCTCTTTGAAGCCGGACAGTTCCCGTCAGGAGCCATTGCCAAATGATATCCGCATGCTGGAACTCTGCAAAAAGTACAGAGCACAGATCATCGTGGACAGCGATGCACACAATGCATGGGAGGTCGGAGGGCATGACTATGCTTATGAGCTCTTAAAGGCCATGGATTTTCCGGAAGAACTGGTTGTAAACCGCTCGGTCGAGGAGTACAAGACGTATACGAACCGGTTTAGAAAGATTTAACTTTACAGTGTTAAAGCAAAGTGTTATGATAGAGGAAATGATTCAGAAAAAATAACAGGAGAGGGTATCATATTATGAGCAAGAAAATCCGGACAGAGGCCGTGGATGAGCTGTTTGAAGCGATCCTGTGCCTGAAGGACAAGGAAGAGTGCTATCTTTTCTTTGAGGACGTGTGTACGGTCAATGAATTGCTTTCTCTTTCACAGCGCTTTGAAGTCGCACGGATGTTGAAGGAGAAGCGGACATATCTGGAGATTGCAGAGAAGACGGGGGCATCCACTGCGACCATCAGTCGTGTCAACCGTTCTCTGAATTATGGAAATGACGGATATGAGATGGTATTTTCCCGTCTGCAGGATAAAAAAGAAGCAGACGAATAAAAGAAAGGCAGGGCCACGGCCCTGCTTTTACTTTTTCCGGGAATCCGGTGTATCCGGAAGCGAATCGATCAGCTTTTCGATGACCTGCTTGCGCAGATAGATGTCGAAACAGAGCAGGCAGATAAAATTAAAGATCTGCAGGGTATCGCGATCTTCGCCCTCGTAGCCGTCCAGGGAATTGGCAGCGGTGTGGAAGCTGCTCATGATATCGCGGCTGATCTCCGCAATGTGTTCGGACCCGAGCCGGTGGACCTCTGCATAGATGTCCTCAATGGAGAGCGACTCATCCGATTCGGTAAAACGGTCTGTGACCGGCTTTAAGATCGTCTGGATATCACTGAGAGAAAGGAATCCCTTCATATAATAAATAAACACCAGTACGAACAGGTGCTCTTTGGAGTAGCGCTTTTTTACCGGCGGGGGAAGGAGCTTATTTTTGGCATAATTGTTGATCATCGTCTTTGTGAGGATCTTGTCATCCTCAAACCGTCTGGAATTCTGGAGATGATCGTTCATAAAACTGGTCACCTGATCCATATAGAGATCAATATTCGGGATTTCGGACGGACGGATATGATCCATCAGCGCCATATTTTTTAAAATGGATCCGAGCAGCTTTGTATAGTCCTGATTCATGATTTTCACCTCGCATTCTATTATATAGTCTTTGATACCAGATGACAAGCTGAAAATAACCAGATATGAAAAAATGTTTATTCCAATGAGGAGATGCTTGCAGAAGAGAAAAGAATCAGGTAGAATAGAGTGGTTGAACAGACAGAAAGAAGGATTTCATGAGAAGAATGGAATTTAAAATGGAGCGGGAAGGACTCGTAGTACCGGGGCAGAAGGTCACGGTCGGTGAGGGTGTGCTTCCGTCGAGCTGGTACTATACGATCGAGCCGGCAGTCGCGATGTCGGCAAATTTTGGCAACCGCGAACGGCTGAAGACGCGCGAGGGCGTAGTGGCCGAGGTGCGGACGGACGAGAGTGGATTTACCGTGTTTGTAGATTTTGATGAGGATTGAACATAAAGGAGCAGAAGATGAGTAAATATGATTTGCTGAATCCGGAACAGAAGGAGGCAGTGTTCCACTATGAGGGGCCGCTGCTGATTCTGGCAGGTGCCGGATCGGGAAAAACGAGAGTGCTGACGCACCGCGTTGCCTGGCTGATTGAAGAAAAGCAGGTGAACCCATGGAATATCATGGCGATTACGTTTACCAACAAGGCGGCAGGAGAGATGCGTGACCGTGTGGAGACGATGCTCGGCGGAGCGCTCGGTGGCGTATGGGTAGCGACCTTTCACAGCACTTGTGTGCGGATTCTGAGAAGGTACATTGACCGGATCGGCTTTGGCACGAATTTTACGATTTATGACGGTGACGACCAGAAAACGATCATAAAAGAGATCTGCAAGCGATTTCAGATCGATACGAAGCTGTACCGCGAGCGTTTTTTCATGGCGGCGATCTCAGCGGCAAAAGATGAGATGCTCTCCCCGGATGACTATGCGAAGCAGGTGCACGGAGATGCCAGAAAGCAAAAGGTCGCGGAGGTATATCGGGAATATCAGAAGCAGCTGCGTGCGAGCAATGCGCTGGATTTTGACGATCTGATCTTCCGGACGGTAGAATTATTTCAGAAGGATGCGGAAGTGCTGGAACAGTATCAGGACCGGTTCCGTTTTATCATGGTCGACGAATACCAGGATACGAATACGGCGCAGTTTAAGCTGGTGAGCCTGCTGGCAGCCAAGTACCGGAATCTCTGCGTGGTCGGCGATGACGACCAGTCGATTTACCGGTTCCGCGGCGCGAATATCCAGAATATCTTAAGTTTCGAGGAGGTCTATCCGGATGCAAAGGTGATCCGGCTGGAGCAGAATTACCGCTCGACCCAGAATATTCTGACAGCAGCAAATGAGGTCATCTGCCACAATGAGGGACGGAAGGAGAAAAAGCTCTGGACGGCAAATGGTGACGGAGACAAGGTGCGTTTCCGCCAGTTCCTCAACGGCTTTGAGGAGGCCGAGTATGTGGCCGGCATGATCAGCCGCAAGGTGGGTGCAGGAAAGTGGAAGTACGGCGACTGCGCGGTGCTGTACCGCACGAACGCCCAGTCCCGTATGTTTGAGGAGAAATTCCTCTTTGCAAATGTTCCGTACAAGATCGTCGGCGGCATCAATTTCTATGGAAGAAAAGAGATCAAGGATGTGCTGGCCTACCTGAAAACGATCGCGAACGGACAGGACGATCTGGCGGTACGGAGGATCATCAATGTGCCGAAGCGCGGCATCGGGGCAACGACGATCAACCGGGTGCAGGAGTATGCGAATGAGGAAGATATGAGCTTCTATGATGCACTGCGTCAGGCGGCGACGATACCGGGTGTCGGCAAGAGCATTGCAAAGCTGGATGGTTTCGTACAGATGATCCAGACGCTGCGGAGCAAGCAGCCATACTACTCGGTCAAAGAGCTGATCGAGGATGTGCTGGAGCAGGTGGGATACCGCAAGGAACTCATGGCAGAGGGGACGGAGGAAGCGCTGGACCGTCTGGCCAATATCGATGAGCTGCTCAACAAGGCGGCTTCCTATTCTGAGAATGCAGAGAATCCGTCTCTGGGAGGCTTTCTGGAAGAGGTAGCGCTCGTTGCGGACATTGACAATCTGGAGGAGGATGCGGATCACGTCGTGATGATGACTCTGCACAGTGCGAAGGGACTGGAATTCCCGGTCGTATTTATGGTCGGCATGGAAGACGGCATGTTCCCGAGCTATATGAGCATTTCTTCCGAAGATCCGGCAGATCTGGAGGAGGAGCGCAGACTTTGCTATGTGGGCATTACCCGTGCAAAAGAGACGCTGATCCTGACGAGCGCACGGCAGCGGATGGTGCGCGGTGAAGTCCATTACAACCGCGTCTCCCGGTTTATCGAGGATATCCCGAAAGAAGTGCTCGCGGAGAATGAGACGACAAATGCGCAGCCGAAGGAAAAGAAAGAACGGCCGGAGACAAAGGCGCATGCGGCGTACCGGCAGATGCGCGAGACATTTAAGACGAAGGCATTCGCGCAGCCACAGGTCGAGGTGAAAAAAGAAGGCGGACTTTCCTACGGCGTCGGAGACCGGGTACGGCATATCAAATTCGGCGTAGGATCTGTGACTGATATCCGGGAGGGCGGCCGCGACTACGAGGTGACGGTCAATTTCGACCGGGTCGGCGTGAAAAAAATGTTTGCTTCCTTTGCAAAGCTGACGAAGGCAGAGGGGTAACTCTTACAAAATTTTTATAGTAAAAACACAGAGACTGTGATATACTATCAACGAAGTGGCCGTTCTGTACGGAATGCGAAAGCAAGGTGGGGCGGGCACAAGTTTAACAGACGGTCGAAGGACCGATCGGAAAGGATGGCAGTTATGGTAAAGGTGGAAGAGCTTCTTGAGGCATTGAAGAAGAGAGACGAAGACAAGAATAAGAACACGGTGCTCTGGGTGCTTGCCATTATCGGCGCAGTGACCGCAGTCGCAGGTATCGCATATGCAGTATACCGTTACTTTGCACCGGATTATCTCGAAGATTTTGAGGACGACTTCGAGGATGACGATGACTTCGACGATTTCTTTGAGGATGACGATTTCCCGGAGATGGACGAAGAGAAAAAGGCAGAGGCAGCACCGGAAGCTGAAGAAGCAAAAGAGGAGCCGGCAGCAGAGGAAGAAGTAAAAGCGGCAGATGTAGACGAGGAGTAATCCTTGCAGCTGACAATCAGAAAAAGTATCGGGCAGATGTCTGGCGGCATCTGCCTGTTTTAAATTAGAAAGGACACCGACATGAAGAAAGGCGATATACTGGAAGGAATCATAGAACGGGTGGATTTCCCGAACAAAGGGCGGGTATACACCGAAGACGGCATGGTGACGGTAAAAAACGGGATCCCGGGACAGAAGATCCGTTTTGTCATTCATAAAAAACGGAAAAATCAGGCGGAAGGACGACTGCTGGAGGTGCTTGAAAAATCTCCTCTGGAAAAGCGGGATCCGGTGTGCAGCAATTTTCCGGCCTGCGGCGGATGCATGTACCAGACAATGCTCTATGAAGATCAGCTGGCGATGAAAGCGCGGCAGATAAAGGATCTGTTGGATACAGCGATCGCGGATGCAGGGCAGGTAGATGCAGACGGAAAGGCAGACTATTGTTTTGAAGGGATCAAAGGCAGTCCGAAGGAATTTGCTTACCGCAATAAGATGGAATTTTCCTTCGGCGATGCGTATAAGGATGGCCCGCTGACACTCGGCCTGCACAAAAAAGGCAGCACGTATGATATCCTGACGACGGCGGATTGCAAAATCGTGCATGAAGATATGACGAAAATTTTATCCTGTGTGCTGGAGTATTTTCAGAAGCTTGGTGCACCGTACTACCATAAAATGTCGCATGAGGGCTATCTGCGCCACCTGCTCTTGCGCCGTGCCGAGACGACGGGGGAGATCCTGGTCAACCTCGTGACGACGAGCCAGATGGACTATGATCTGACGCCGCTCGTCGATGAGATCCGGGCGCTTCCACTTGAAGGGACGATCGTCGGTATCCTGCATCTGATCAATGATTCTGTGGCCGATGTCGTGCGCAGCGACGAGACGCGGATTTTATTCGGACAGGATTACTTTTATGAGACGATCCTCGGACTCCGGTTCAAGATCACACCGTTCTCCTTTTTCCAGACCAATTCGCTTGGCGCAGAGGTACTCTACAGCACCGCGCGGGATTACATCGGCGACACGAAAGATCAGACGGTCTTTGATCTCTATTCCGGCACCGGTACGATCGCGCAGCTCCTTGCGTCTGTAGCAAAAGAAGTGGTCGGCGTGGAGATCGTAGAGGAGGCGGTCGTAGCAGCCCGTGAAAATGCTGTGCGCAACGGACTGTCCAACTGCCGTTTTCTCGCAGGCGATGTCCTCAAAGTGCTCGACGAGATTCCGGAGAAACCGGATTTCATCGTCCTCGACCCGCCGCGCGACGGCATCCATCCAAAAGCGCTCCCGAAGATCATCGCTTACGGAGTGGAGCACATGGTCTACATTTCCTGTAAACCGACAAGCCTCGCGCGGGATCTCGATGTGCTGATCAGGAGCGGGTATCGGGTAGAAAAGGCTACGTGCGTGGACATGTTCTGCTCGACTGTTCATGTCGAGACTGTGGTTTTGATACGACGGAAAGACACCTAGAAATCCTTGAATTTACGCACTTTGTGGACTTTAGTACCTTTGAAAGAAAAGGGAAATATCACAGAGAAAAGAAGATAATCAACCAGATTTCGGTTACAGTAGCACTTGACCTCGGTGTATGGAACACGTTAAGTCCTGAATGTATGGTGAAAAAAGAACTGCCAGAAGAGATCTGACAGAAATACAATGAACACAGGTTCAAAGTAGAGAGAATGATAGGGATACCAATATTAGATGATGCTAAATTCCGGACTGTCTTTTTTGATTATTATAAACAGCAAAATGGAATATCGGTTATTATTGGAACTTTTCAAAAAGAATTTGCAGGTTACACTACAAAAAGAAATAATGATGAAAAACAATTACAAAAGAAAATAATGAACATCATTGGGATCAAGTTTCAGGAAAGGCAGATTTGTGTATCAAAAAAAGAATGCATTAAATCAACAAAACTGATATACAATGAGGAAGAAGAGGTGATATGATGTTTGATAAGGATTTGTTTCTTTCATTATGTGAAAAATATGATGTCGAACTGAGTAAGACTGCAACGAGTCCGATGCTCAAAGATGGAGACCAGGTGCATGCTATTACAAATGATGATGTGAATCGTGTATTTGCACCGTGTCAGACGTATTTTGACTATTCATGTAATAAAACCAATGCAAAA
>JAQXGF010000103.1 GCA_029006155.1 Lachnospiraceae bacterium | reverse complement strand
CATTTCCTTGTGGGACGGAGGCACTGTTTTTTGATTACGGGATTAATCTGGTGCAGATTATTGACAGTGAGCATTACAGCTTTCACAACGAAGCAGTGCGAACCGTGTTCGAAGGAGCAGGGGCGTTACTGCGAGGGGATCTGGATTTCATAAATTAAATCCTTTCGTTTGCCATAGGCTTCTCCCACTACCTTTAGGTGGTGGGAGGAGCCTTGTGAATCTCTAGCCATTAACCCTGACTCTCAATATACTTTTGTATAGTTGCTGACGATACTTCTCCAATACTGCAAGCAAAGTATCCGTCTGACCAAAATATCCTTTTCTTCCAATACTGTTTAGCCAGAAACGAACCATACTTTTGCCATAGGTAATATGTTGTTTCCTGTTTTACAATCTTAACAATGTCGCAAACCCTATCTGTCGTATCGTAATCTATTAAGAAATGCACATGGTCTTTGTCTGTTTCCATAGCAGTTATTTCGTAACCACGAGTATTGGCTATATCAAAAATCTTTTGCTTAACATCGTCAGCAATAGAACCTTTTAGTAGTTGCTTACGATATTTAGTCACAAGAACTATATGTGCTTTCAGGCTGTATTTTCGTCTGTTATGATGATTATATCTATTGTCCATAGTTTATCTCTGATAATTATTGACTTTCACTGACAAATATTATATACTATTCTTAGTGAAATATCAATGGAGGGAATACATCTATGGAACAGATGACTATAACAGCAAAAGTTCAAATAGTCGCCACTGATGCAGATAAAGTTTTGCTTGATGAAACTATGTCTGCTTATCGTGATGCCTGTAATTATGTTTCAGACTATGTGTTCCAAACTCACGACTTAAAGCAGTTTTCACTTAATAAGGTTTTGTATTCTACTTTGAGAGAAAAATTTGGTCTTAAATCACAAATGGCTCAGTCTGTTTTTAAGACGGTCATTGCAAGATATAAGACCATTCTCGAAAACCAGAAAGAGTGGATAAAACCTTCTTTCAAAAAGCCACAATACGACCTTGTTTGGAATAGGGATTATTCCCTTACACAAAACTGTTTTTCTGTGAATACGCTTAATGGCCGTGTTAAACTGCCATATTTCGCTGACGGTATGTCTAAGTATTTCGACCACACAATCTATAAGTTTGGCACAGCTAAGATTATAAACAAACATGGTAAATATTATCTTCACATACCAGTAACTTATGATGTCGAAGGAAGTAATATTTCTGACATCTGTAATGTTGTAGGTATTGACAGAGGTATTAACTTCGTTGTTGCAACCTATGACAGTAATCACAAGTCTGGATTTGTTAGTGGTAAAGCCATCAAGCAGAAACGTGCTAACTATTCCAAACTTCGTAAAGAACTCCAAATGCGTCAGACTCCATCTTCAAGACGAAGAATTAAGACTATTGGCGGGCGAGAAAACCGTTGGATGCAGGATATTAACCATCAGGTATCAAAGGCACTCGTTGAGAACAACCCAAAGCATACACTCTTTGTATTAGAAGATTTGTCAGGCATTCGTAATACTATAGAACGTGTCAAAACCAAAGACCGTTATGTTTCTGTATCGTGGTCGTTCTATGATTTAGAACAGAAACTAATTTACAAGGCTAAACAGAATCAGTCTTCCATTATTAAGGTAGACCCTCGCTATACAAGTCAGTGCTGTCCTTGTTGTGGACACGTTGAAAAATCTAACCGCAATAAGAAGATACATTTGTTTACTTGCAAAAACTGTGGTTACAAATCGAATGATGACCGCATTGGAGCTATGAATCTGTATCGTATGGGAATAAACTATCTTGTTGATAGCCAAGTACCTGATACAGTTGTAACAGAGTAAACTTTGTTGCAAAGGGTGCTGTCAACCACCCTATGATGTAACGCCACTTTAGGTAGCAATATCTATTGGGGTTAAAGGTCGGAGGTGTAAGCCGTTAGTACGACTGGGTAGTTACAAGCCCATGACCTTTAGGTCGTGGGTAGTTGACTTCAAAAAAGTATAACAAACCAATTCCGGCAGAGGAGGCGATCCTGATCGCATTGATTTCTGGATCGGATGTGTTACAGGCAGAAGCGGAGAGAGAGGAGAGTGTGAATATGTGTACGGCGTTGGAACGGCTGGCGGAGGAGAACAGACAACGAGGGATTGAGCAGGGAATCGAACGAGGGATTGAGCAAGGAATTGCGCAGGGAAGATGCGAAGAACGAGATGTGACAGTTAAGGCGCTTTTGCTGCAGGGCTTACTTTCGGAACAGAAAATTGCAGAAGCAGTAAATATTTCGATGGAACAGCTTCAGGAGATCAGAGAGAGAATGACAGGAAAAAAGGCGTAGAAATTTCAGTAGAGAAGCTTTTAGGGATAAAACGTGAAACAGGTAAGTAATAAAGAAGGGCTGAAAATCGATTTCTTCGGTTGTCAGCCCTTAAATAATATGATGCCGAAAAGTAGCCATTTTTCGTAGAAAAATGAGCGGATTTGAGGTGCTTTAGGATTGCGAGAGTATGAAATGCGAAGTAATCCGTGTATCATCGTGGACAAGATACCCTTTGTCCTCAATATCATAATATACCATAGTAAAAATTTTCTGCGCTTATTTGAAATTGTTTGAACGCACATAAGCATTCCCCCGCTTCAAGTGCGCGGAGTACTAAGCGGCGGGTGATGGGGATGCGCAAAGTATATAAAAACATCTCGAAATTATGCAAAATGATGAATGAAAATATTTTACTAAAAACTTTTATCTGGATTTAGTACAAATGACGATTGACAGAAAAATGCTTTTAAAGTACAATACGAACAAGAAAACAATTTAGGAAAACATTATCCTGTATAGATGGGAGGAAAAAACGTGGCAAAACGAATCCTTATTATCGGGAGCCTGAATATGGATATGGTCATTGAAATGAAAGCCATGCCAAAGGTTGGTGAGACAGTGCTTGGCGATACGCTTACCTATGTACCCGGCGGTAAGGGTGCGAACCAGACATATGCGGCAGGAAAGATTGGCGGTAATGTGACAATGCTTGGCTGCGTGGGAGACGACAGCATAGGAGAGATCTTAATTCAGAATCTTGCAGCAAGCGGAGCGAATACATCAGCGATCCGTCGTGTAGATGGGAAACCGACCGGAACCGCAGTTATTTATGTAAATGAAGAAGGAAACAACAGTATTGTTGTTGTGAGCGGAGCAAACTTTGCATGCGATGTTGCATACCTAAAGGAATACGATCATCTGATCGCAGAAACAGACTATGTAATGCTTCAGATGGAGATTCCGTATGACACGGTATTCTATGCGATACGCAGAGCAAGCGAACTTGGGAAAACCGTAATTCTGAACCCGGCTCCGGCACCGCTTCCAGAGCAGATACCGGAAGATATCTGGGGCAAGATTGATTACTTTACGCCAAATGAGACAGAACTGCTGAAGTTGACAGGACAGGATATCCTGAGTATGGAGAATGTGAAAAAAGGAGCAGAGAGTCTGATTCAGAAAGGTGTAAAACATGTACTTGTGACACTTGGTGACAAAGGTGTATTTTTCCATGATGGAAAGAATACGGAAGTATTTCCGGCAAGAAAGGTAGAGGCAGTCGATACAACTGCTGCAGGTGACTGTTTCAGCGGAGCATTTGTTACTGGACTTGCAGAAGGAAAATCTATTGCAGATGCAGTCGCGATGGCAAATCTGGCTTCTTCACTGGCAGTAACACGAAAAGGAGCACAGAGCTCCATACCGACAAGACAGGAGTTGGATGAGCTGATGAAGCATAATTAATACGGGCAGATAAGCTGCAGGGTAAAAACTATATTATGTAAAAGTTTGCAGTAGCAAATAAAATAAAACAAAACAAGGGAGGAAAAGAAATGAAGAAAATCAAAAGTGCAGTTGCATTAGGACTCGCAGGAACAATGGCATTTTCTATGCTTCCGGGCATGGGCGCAAGCGCAGAGGAGAAAACGAAGATTGTTATTTCCTGCTATCTTGCAGATGATGCGCAGGTTGCAGTACGTGAAAAGTATATTGATGAACCGCTGGCAGAGGCATTTCCGGATCTGGACATTGAGATCAAGATGTACAGTGATCGTCAGAGCCTGCAGGTAGAGGTTGCCGGAGGCGGCGGACCGGACATTCTGGATCTGGACGGACCGACCGACGTGGCAGAGTATGCAAAGGCAGACCGTGTACTTAAGCTGGATGATTATGCAGAAAAATACGGATGGGAAGATATGTTCTATGACTGGGCATACGATTCCTGTATTTATAATGGTGCATTATATTCACTGCCGACATCCTTCGAGGGCATGGTAATGTACTACAACATGGATGTTATGACTGAGAATGGCTGGGAAGTACCGGCTACGAAGGAAGAACTGGTAGAGCTGATGCCGAAGATGCAGGAGGCCGGTGTGATTCCGATCGCTTTTGGTAACTCGAACTATCAGGGAGCAGTAGACTGGCTGTATTCTACATTTACCAGCTGCTACGCAGGACCGGATGCAGTCAAGGCTGCAATGGAAGGCACCGGAAAGTATACAGACGATGCGATCAAGGATTCCCTTCAGACCATGGTTGACTGGTGGCACGAGGGATGGCTCGGTGATCATGCATCACAGTCCATCACAAATGAAGACATGGTTGCTTTCTTTGCAGAAGGAAGAGCGGCAATGATGATCAATGGTACCTGGGCAGCAAACCAGCTGCTTGCAACCTATCCGGACTGCAACTGGGATTCTGAGATGATGCCGAAGGATGAGACCATCGGTGAGATCCTTCCGTTTGCAACCGGCGGTGGATATGCGATCAACGCAAACTCCAAGAATGCAGATGTGGCTGCAGAGGTTCTGAACTACCTGTTCACATCTCTTGACAGACATTATGATTCTATCCGCGATGCAGGCTACCAGCCGTACCCGCTGAAGGCATTTGATCTTGGCGAGCTTGAGGGAATGGATGCAAAATTACTGGATCAGTATGAGCTTCTGATGTCCGCACAGGAAAACAATCAGATCGGTTACTGCTCATGGACCTTCTACCCGTCAGATATGCGTGTTTACATGAATGAAAACACAGATGCTCTGTTCCTGGATTCTCTGACTTTAGACGATTACCTTGCAAAGGCACAGACCTATATTGATACGGCAATTGCAGATGGTACAATTCCGGTACTTCCGTAACTAGATCGTAGAAATGATTTTACTGATTTCGCCTGTTGCGATTGTATAAAGTAACAGGCGAAACAAAAACAAAATGCCGTGCAATAGTAATGCGTTATAACTCTGACGTCAGAATGAATTGCACGGCATTTCTATTATGACAGTAATAATGAAGGTGGATGAAACGTATGAGGGAAGGAAAATCGACAGGAATAAAGAAACGGCATATTATTCCGTATTTATTCATATTACCGGCATTTATTATTCATATGTGTATTGTCACAGGACCGGCTTTGAGTACTCTGGTCATGTCGCTGTTTGACTGGAACGGACTTGGCAATGCAAAATTCATAGGGCTTAATAACTTCAAGGAGATTTTCCAGGATCCTCTTGTAAAGATGTCACTGATACATAATGTGGAGTGGCTGCTGGTCTTTATCACAGTACCGCTTTTTCTTGGATTTGTGATTGCAATCTTGGTAAGTCAGCTGAAGAAAAGTCAGATGTTTTTCCGAACCATTTATTTTGTACCGTATGTTATTTCGGCGGCAGTAGCAGGTAAAATCTGGACGGCCTATATGAATCCATACTATGGTTTGAATCAGGTGTTTGCAAACCTTGGCTGGACAAAGCTGGCAAATACGTTATGGCTGGGAAATCCGAAGATTGCGCTGTTTGCGGTTGCATTTGTTGATAACTGGCACTGGTGGGGCTTTGTAATGGTTCTGTTCCTTGGTGCGCTGCAGCAGGTGGATCCGGCGCTGTATGAGGCAGCAAAGGTAGACGGGGCAAATCGTTTCCAGGAGCTTCTTCACGTATCTATTCCGGGAATTCGTCAGACGATCGCATTTGTATTGATTATGACGATTATCTGGTCGTTCCTGACATTTGACTATGTTTATATTATGACAAACGGCGGACCGGCAAACTCGACAGAAATCATGTCAACTTATATTTACAAAAATGCTTTTGTAAAATACCGCGCCGGATATGCGAATGCCCTCTGTGTCATTCAGACAGGAGTTTGCATTCTCCTGTACTTCCTGCAGAGATATATCAGTAAAAAAGGAGGCATGGAAGATGAATAATGGAGTGAAACGTGGGGCGAAGGTCTGGATTGCCAAAATTATTGAGATGATATTTCTGATATTCATGGCGCTGTTTGCGGCGATACCGCTGCTTCAGGTATTGCTGAATTCGTTCCGGACAGACCGGGAAGTAAAAACCATGCCGTTAGGTCTTCCAAAGGAATGGGTTTTCAATAACTTTCCGGAGACCTGGGAAATTGGCGGATATGCGACGGCCTATTTCAATTCCCTGCTGACAGCAGCAGTAGTTATTGTAGTAGTGCTGACAGTTGTCGGGTTCGGAGCCTATGCAACGAGCAAGCTTCAGTTTAAACTTCGCGGCTTTTTTGTGGCATATTTCTTCGTTGCGAACTCCCTTCCGGGTTTTCTGTACATCGTACCGGACTATTTTATGATGAATAAGATAGGTCTGTTGGATACAAGATGGAGTCTGATGATTGTGTATATAGCAATCAATATCCCGTTTAATATGCTGTTGCTTCGAACCTTCCTTTCGGGCATCCCGAGAGAACTCGAAGAGGCTGCAAAGATTGACGGATGTAATGAACTGAACAGTTTCCTGAAGATTACGCTTCCGATTGCAAAACCGATGTTTCTGACGATCGCGATTCTCGTTTTCGTAAATGTATGGAATGAGTATCTGTGGTCCAATACCTTTATTACATCGGATGCATTAAAGCTTGTTGCGACAAGATTTGTCAAGTTTACCGGACAGTACGGGTCTAATATGGCACGTATTTACACGGCGAGTGTGATTACGGTGGCACCGGTTATTATCCTTTATCTGTTCTTTAGCAGAAAGTTTATCGAAGGTATGACGAGTGGAAGTGTGAAAGGTTAATGGTGTATAAATAGCCATGCGAACGGCATGTTTGCATGGCTAAAATAACATAGAAAGGATACAAGGGTGAAACAAATGAAAGCAGAATTTATTGAGAAAATCTATGCGGGTTGGCTGGCAAAGATTATCGGTATTCGCTATGGAGCACCGATCGAGGGCTGGACGTACGAGAAAATTAAAAATATTTATGGAGAGCTGGATCATTATCCGGTGGATTATCATGAGTTTGCGGCAGATGATGACAGTAACGGCCCGCTGTTTTTCTTAAAGGCACTGGAGGATGGCAGGCACGGCTATGATGTGAAGGCACAGGATGTGGCTGAGGCACTTCTGAATTATGCACCGTTTGAGCATGGTTTCTTCTGGTGGGGCGGCTACGGAATTTCCACTGAGCATACGGCATATCTGAACCTGAGAAACGGAATTCCGGCACCGATGAGCGGAAGCATTGAGCAGAACGGACATGCGACTGCAGAGCAGATCGGCGGACAGATCTTTATTGATACATGGGGACTTGTTAGCCCGGGTAATCCGGATCAGGCTGCCCGTTTTGCAAAAGAGGCGGCGAGTGTGACGCATGGTGGCAACGGAATTTACGGTGGAATTTTCGTGGCAGTCTGCATCAGCTATGCATTTATCGAACATGATATTCGCAAGATCCTTGAAAAGGGCCTGTCCTATATTCCGGAGGATTGCGAATATGCATACGTAGTACGTAAGGTAATGGAGTTCTATGAGGCACATCCGGAAAACTGGCGCGACTGTTTCCAGTATATCTTCGAGAACTTTGGATATGACAAATATCCGGGCAACTGCCATATCATTCCGAATATTGCAGTGATGATTCTTTCTCTGCTGTATGGCGAGGGTGATTTCTCCGATACCTTAAGCATCTGCAATATGTGCGGATGGGATACCGACTGCAATGTTGGAAACGTGGCAACGATCATGGGGGTACGGAATGGTCTTGAGGGCATTGAATATGAGAAGTGGAGAAAGCCGATCAATGACTTCCTGGCATGCTCAAGTGTCATTGGCTCTCTGAATCTGATGGATATTCCGTTTGGTGCCGTATACATCGCAAAGCTTGCATATGCAGTGGCAGGTGAAAAGATGCCGGAGCCGTGGGGTGAGATCGCAGAAAAGCGGATTGACAGTTGCCATTTCGAATTTCCGGGATCCACGCATGCAATTCGTGTGCGGGTAGGTGGACTGGACGCGAGAGCACGGGTTGAACGTGAGACTGCAGTCATGAACACAAATGAAACTGCAGCGAGTGGATGCCGGTCACTGAAATTTGTGGCAAAGCCGGTGGAGCCGGGTGAAAATGTCTATGTATATAAGAAAACGTATTATCAGCCGAAGGATTTCAGTGACAGTCGCTATGATCCGAGCTTCTCACCACTGATCTATCCGGGACAGACACTTCATGCAAGCGCATACATTCCAGAATATGGCTATGCATCACAGGTGAGCTTGTATGTAAAGGAGCTTCGCAGCGGAAAGATTTATGAGAGCGAAAAGCAGGAGCTGAAAAAGGGCGAATGGAAGACACTGGAATTCCATATTCCGGCGATGGAGGGTGCACTTCTGGAAGAGGCTGGTGTTTGCTTCCATGTAGAAGGAAAACATATGGATTTCTTTGATTATGTCGGAATGATTGATGATCTATATGCAGATGGTAATCCGGACTATTCGATTGAGCTGGAGAAGGAGCAGGAGGAGGTATGGCCCGGACTGCATCGGGAGATCAGCCAGTTTACAAAACTGAAGGGGCTGATGTATCTTGAGGATGGCGAGCTGCATCTGTCGTGCGCGGATTTCGCAGAAGCATATACCGGACGTCATGACTGGGAGGATTACAGTGCGGAATTTACCTTTACTCCGCTTACCGGAGCAGATCATATGGTGAACGTACGTGTACAGGGTGCGATCCGTTCTTATGCAGTCGGATTGCTGGCAGACGGAAAGATTGCCATTCTGAAAAATGACAACGGCTATCGCGTACTTACAGATGCGCCGTTTGCATGGGAGAATGGAAAGAAATACACGATCACCGTAAAGGCAGTCGGAAACACGATTTCTGCGATTGCCGATGGCGCAGAGCTTCTGAAGATCACGGATGAGGAGCATCCGTATCTGCAGGGATCTGTGGGTGTGTCCATGCTGCGCGGAACACATGACAAATATCGCAGAATCGCAGTAAAAGGAATCTAATCGAATCACGTAATAAGGGGCACCCCTGCTGCGAAAGCGGCAGGGGTGAATCCGCAGGCAGGATTATAAAAAAGATGGAAGATATTCGTCATACCAGAAAAGGAGGTTACAGTATGGATGTATATGGACTTGGAACACTTGCAATGGACGTTTTGATTCAGGTGGATACGCTTCCGGGAGAGGATAGCTTCTGCATCGTGAAAAGCAGTGAAAGACAGCCAGGCGGAAGCGGCACCAATGTGATTGTGCAGCTGGCGCGGCTCGGAGCAAAATGCGGATTTATCGGTGCAGTCGGCGATGATGACATCGGAAAGGACGTGTTGGAAAGTCTTGCAAAAGAGCAGGTGGACAATCAGAGTATGGTTGTAAAGCCGGGAATGACAACGCTTCATACGGACATTGTCATTGATTCCGAGGGCCGGAAATTTATCATGCTGAATATGGGAAATGCGTTCGGGGATCTGAAGCCGGAGGAAGTAAATACCGAGGTGATTAGTCAGGCGAAGGTATTTTATACAGACCTGCTTCCGGGAGCAGCGGCGATGCACGGGTTAAAGTATGCGAAAGAGCATGATGTGATGACGGCTTTTAATATGCAGGTAGGTCTGTCGACGCTTGGCGGACTTGGTGTGACTGCAAAGGATGTGCTGGATTCACTTGCTTACGTGGATGTGTTTGCTCCATGTCAGGAGGGACTTTATGAATTGACAGGAACCAGGGATCTTGATGAATGTGCAAAATTCCTGAGAAAGTATTGTAAGGGTGTACTGCTGTTTACGCTTGGAAAGAAAGGCTCTGTTGCATATGATCCGGAGGATCATAAGTATGAGGTGCCCAGTTGTGAAATTCAGGCAGTAGATACGACCGGCGCAGGAGATTCTTATATGGGCTCGTTCGTCTATCAGTTTTGTCTGAAACATTCAAATCTGGAGGATTCTATGAAATTTGCGACGCGCTGTGCTGCTTATACCTGTACGGGAATCGGAGCACGTTTTACACCGACTCTGCAGCAGGTGAGCGAGTTTCAGGCTGAGTAATGAGGATATGCAAAGGAGACAGGTATGCAGGAACTGAAAAGGAAGGTAAAAGGTGCACTGCTTGGAATTGCCTACGGCGACTCCTTTGGAATGCCGACAGAGATGTGGACACCGGAGCAGATCCGAGAACGTGTTGGCCGGATTACGGATTTCCAGAAGGGACATCCGGGGAATCCGATTTCGGCAAAACTGAAGGCAGGCGAAGTAACAGATGACACAATCAACAGTGTTCTGGTGATTGAAATGCTGGCATCAAACCACGGAAATGTGGACGCAATGTGTTTTATTGACCGGCTCAAAGAATGGATTCAATCGGCGGAAAAAAGCAGTACGGTAGTAGGGCCGAGCACGAGGCGCGCTATTGATCTGCTGGATCAGGGTGTACCAATGCAGGAGACTGGAAAGCTGGGGACAACCAATGGCGGAGCAATGAAAATTCTTCCGGTCGGACTTGTTGCGGGGATTCGTGCTGCAACAGATGGATGTATATTTGCCGAGACAGATTTGAAACCGCTGATTGATGAAGTAGAAAAACTGTGTATGCCTACACATTATACATCCTGTTCGATCAGTGCAGCTGCGGCGATTGCAGCAGGTGGTGCAGCTGCTATTTCAGGTGAACGCGATATCGACAGAATTTATAGCATTATGATTCGGGCAGCAGAGCTTGGCGAGAGACGTGGTAATCAGGTTTGCGGCCCGTCAGTGGCAGCTCGCATGCGGATGAACCAGTATTTTTTGACGCATTATCCGTCAGAGGAAGCACAGCAGATGATTTATCAATATACCGGGACCGGCTTGCCGTCGACTGAGAGTATACCAGCTGCAGCAGCACTGTTTTTGCTCGCAAAAGGGGATCCGAGACGTTGTGCAGAGTTCACAGCCAATATTGGCGGTGACACTGATACGATGGGGGCGATGGCCTGTGGAATCTGTGGAGCACTTACCGGAGCGGATGCGTTTCCGGAAGAAGCACAGCAACTTCTGAGCAGCGTGAATGATATTGACTTTGAGGCGCTGGCTGACATGTTAATCAGATGTGCTGAGCGGATTTGAGGTGTTTTAGGATTGCGAAAGCATGAAATGCGAAGCAATCCGTGTATCATAGGGGTCAAAATACCTTTTGACCCCAACATCATGATATAGAGTTACAGTATTGTTCGAGGGAAGAGGTGGTTGGGTCACTTGCTCTGGGTCGGGAAAATCAGAAACGACCCTGAAAAAACTGTACAAGAAAAGTGTGGAAAATGCTTGAATATCTGCGCATACTACGTTATATTGATAGAAAGGAAAGAGCTGTCAGCAGGCTGTCAGGGAGAGCCGGGACAGAGCAAAAGGTGCAGGAAAAGGAGATGGTATGTCAAAGCAGGAATTTCTGGACACGTTGCGCCGCGCACTGGCACGGGAGCTGTCAGAGAGCGAGGTCGCAGACAATATTAACTATTACTGGAATTATATCGAACAGCAGATTGCATCCGGGAAAAGCGAAGAGCAGGTGCTCGCGGAGCTTGGCGATCCGCGTCTGATTGCGCGCACGATCCTTCAGGTGGATCAGCGCAAAGAGGAGGCGGCAGATTCGTATTATCAGAACACCGTATATACCGAGGACGAGCCGTCTGGCAGTTACCGCCAGGATGTCGAATCAGATCCGTTTGAGGAGAATTTCGGCACCGAGCTCCATGTCCGGAAGCTCGGCGTGTCAGACTGGATCCGGATTATCCTTGTGATTTTGATTGTACTTGTGGTGCTTGGCGTATTCTTTCATATATTATGGCGCCTGCTGCCATTTTTGATTGTGGCCGCTGCGGTGCTGTGGATTTATCGGAAAATTACGGGCTGATCATGGAGTGTATCAGAATGCTACGATGCATTTGGCAGGGAGGCAGTTGCCGTTTTGCTGTGTAAAATGATAGGGACTGGGACAGAAAAGGGGCGGAAGCCTCTTTTTTGCATATTGCGTAATATGCGCGAAAATGCTATACTAAGAACATTGTTTATCGAGTCAAGCAAGACCCTGTTTCAATTGCGCGGAGCAATAAGCAGTGGGTGGGGCTTGCTTGTATCAGGAGGAGTGCAACTCCTTCTGATAAGCTGCGAAGCAGCTACTCGGTTATGAGCAAGTAGCGAAGCGGATTGCGAATATCCGCTTTGATATATGATTGACATTTGAAAAGGAGTGTAAGAACGATGAAAAAGATTGAAGAGTACGTAAGAAGTATCCCGGATTTTCCGGAGCCGGGTATTATTTTCCGGGATGTGACCAGCATTTTGCAGGATCCGGACGGGCTGAAGCTGTCCATCGACCTGATTCAGGAAAAGCTGGAAGGATTGGATTTTGATGTGATTGCAGGTACCGAGTCGCGTGGATTTATTTTTGGCGTGCCGGTTGCATATAATATGCACAAGGCTTTCGTGCCGGTGCGCAAAAAGGGAAAGCTTCCGTGTGAGACGGTATCCAGAGAGTATGCACTGGAGTACGGCACAGCGGCGATCGAGATCCACAAGGATGCGATCAAGCCGGGACAGAAGGTCGTAGTGATTGATGACCTGATCGCGACCGGCGGTACGATCGAGGCAGCGGTAAAGCTGATCGAGGAGCTCGGCGGTGAAGTCGTAAAGGTCGTATTTTTGATGGAACTGGCAGGGCTGAAGGGCCGTGAGCGCCTGAAGGACTATGATGTAGAGTCTGTAATCTGCTACGAAGGAAAATAACTGCGTATCTTACACATTGCCAAGGGAGAAGACGGGACAGATGCCGATGGATGCAAAGACAAATCAGGAAGAAATCGAAGAGATCAGACAGGCGGACGCAAGTGTCAAGAAGATGGAGGATTTTACGAGCCCGGATAAGCTGTATCAGGAGCTGATTGCAAGTATCCGGAAATACCATCCCTCCGATGATATTTCTATGGTAGAAAAGGCTTACAAGGTAGCCTATGAAGCCCATAAGGGACAGAAGCGTAAATCCGGTGAGCCATATATCATCCATCCGCTTTGCGTGGCGATTATTCTTGCGGATCTGGAGCTGGATAAGGAGACGATCGTGGCCGGACTGCTGCATGATGTGGTCGAGGATACGGTCATGACCTCGGAAGAGGTCCGAAAGGAGTTCGGGGCGGAGGTCGAGCTGCTCGTCGACGGGGTAACGAAGCTGACACAGCTGTCCTACTCCGCGGACAAGATCGAGGTACAGGCGGAGAACCTGCGGAAAATGTTCCTTGCAATGGCAAAGGATATCCGTGTCATCCTCGTCAAGCTGGCGGACCGTCTTCACAATATGCGCACCGCGAAGTACTGGTCGCCGGAGAAGCAAAAGGAGAAAGCGCGTGAGACGATGGATATTTACGCGCCGATCGCGCACCGGCTCGGTATTTCCAAGATCAAAGTCGAGCTGGACGATCTGTCTTTAAAATATCTGGAGCCGGAAGTCTACTATGATCTGGTGGAAAAGATTGCGCTGAAAAAAGAGGCGCGTCAGGCTGTGGTGGACAGCATCGTAAAGGAAGTCCGCAAGCATATTGACGCAGCCGGGATCCGCGCGCAGATCGACGGACGTGCGAAGCATTTCTTCAGTATCTATAAGAAGATGGTGAACCAGAAGAAGTCTCTGGATCAGATCTATGACCTGTTCGCCGTGCGGATTATCGTGGATACCGTAAAGGACTGCTATGCGGCACTCGGTGTCATCCATGAGATGTACAAGCCGATTCCGGGACGTTTTAAGGATTATATCGCGATGCCGAAGCAGAACATGTACCAGTCGCTGCACACGACCCTGATCGGACCGAATGGTCAGCCGTTTGAGATCCAGATCCGGACGTTCGAGATGCACCGGACAGCGGAGTATGGTATCGCGGCACACTGGAAATACAAGGAGTCAGCGGACGGCAAGAAGGGCGGAAGCAAGAGCGAAGAAGAGAAGCTCAGCTGGCTGCGGCAGGTGCTTGACTGGCAGATGTCGGACAACCGCGAGTTCATGAGCCTCTTAAAGAGTGATTTTGATCTGTTCTCGGAGAGCGTCTACTGCTTTACACCGGCTGGTGATGTCAAGAATCTTCCGGCTGGTTCGACTCCGATTGATTTTGCCTACAGCATTCACAGTGCGGTCGGCAACCGCATGATCGGAGCCAGAGTCAATGGCAAGCTGGTCACGATCGACTATGTGATCCAGAACGGTGACCGGATCGAGATCATTACTTCTCAGAATTCCCGCGGACCGAGCCGTGACTGGCTGAAGATCGTCAAGAGCTCCCAGGCGCGCAATAAGATTACACAGTGGTTCAAGCAGGAACTCAAGGAAGATAATATCGTCAAAGGAAAAGAGATCCTGGCAAATTACTGCAGGGCAAAGGGAATCGTGCTGCAGGACATCTTAAAGCCGGAATATATGGAACGGGTGCTGACAAAGTACGGGTTCCGCGACTGGAATTCCGCACTGGCGGCGCTTGGACACGGCGGGCTGAAGGAAGGCCAGGTCGTGAACAAGCTGCTGGAGGGCTATGAGCTCGACCACAAGAAGGCGATCACCGATGAGCAGATCATCGAGGCGGCACAGGCTGGAAAAGATGCCGCACCGGTCCGCGTGACAAAGTCCCGCGCTGGCATCATGGTACAGGGCATCGATGATGTGAGCGTGCGGTTTGCAAAATGCTGCAGCCCGATTCCGGGGGATGAGATCGTCGGATTTGTGACACGCGGCAGAGGTGTGACGGTACACCGCACCGACTGTATCAATATCATCAATCTTCCGGAGGAAGAGCGGGTGCGTCTGATTGATGCGGAATGGCAGCGGGAAGCAGAGATCGGAAATAAGGGACTGTATCTCGCAGAGATTATTATTTACGGACACAACCGTACCGGACTGCTCGTGGATATCACCAAGATTCTCACGGAGCGCAAGATCGACATGATCTCCGTCAATTCCCGCACGAGCAAACAGGGAATGGCGACGATCACGATGTCCTTTGAAGTCCCGGACAAGTCCGTACTGAATTATCTGATTGAAAAGATCCGGCAGGTGGAGAGCGTGATCGACATCGAGCGTACCACCGGCTGATAACTATGGAGGATGAAAGATGCAGAAGATGCGTATCGTGACAATGCAGCTTGGGATGCTGGCAACCAATTGTTATCTGGTGGCAAATGAGGAGACCGGAGAGCTGGTCATCCTTGATCCGGCGGATGAGGCAGACCGTATCCTCGCACGGGTGCGGCAGATGAATGCCAGACCGGTGGCTATTTTGCTGACACATGGTCATTTTGATCACATTGGGGCGGTGGCATCCCTGCAGAAAACGTATTCGATACCGGTCTGTGCAATGACAGAAGAGCAGGAGCTTTTGCAGGATGCGCAGAAGAATCTGTCCGGACTGTATGGAAAGCCGGTTACGGTACAGGCGGATCGCTTTTTCCGGGATGGAGAGACGGTACAGCTGGCAGGATTTTCCTTCCGGGTGCTGCATACGCCGGGACATACGGTCGGTGGATGCTGCTATTACTGCGCAGAGGAACAGGTGCTGTTTTCCGGAGATACGCTGTTTCATGGAAGCGTCGGGCGGACGGATTTCCCGACGGGAAGTATGGGGATGCTGCATGATTCCATCCACCGGAAGCTCTTCGTATTGCCGGCAGAGACGACCGTCTATCCGGGACATGGGGAGGCGACGGATATTGCATACGAGAAGCGGTACAATCCGTACTAGGAGAAGACAGAATGATCATAGTAGAATTAGACAGACAGACATTTCAATATGACGTACATTCGCTGGTAAAGGCATTTTACCCGGCGGAAGATGTGAAAATGGTAGAAGAGACACCGGCGGATGGAGATGCGCTCCTGAGGCTGGTGGTTTCTTTTGTTGAGCCGGATGCCAAAGAGGCAGATGAAAAAGTCCGGCCGGAGGATCCATACAGCGAGGAAGGACTGGGCGTCGGCACGACAGTCCGTGTCCGGATCTATGAGCCGGTGGAGGAGCTGAAGACGGAAGAGACAGTCGTACTGCAGACGGATGAGCGCAAGGAGATCAAAAATGAGCTGAAGCGTCTGCTGTACCGGGTATTGTCGGCACACACCGGCCAGCAGCTTCCGTGGGGGAACCTGACGGGGATCCGGCCGACGAAGATCCCGATGGCACTTCTGGAGCATGGGTGGAAAAATTCAGACATTGCCAACTATATGCGGAACACATACTATACGAGCAATGAGAAGACGGCACTGGCGATCGCGATCGCGAACCGGGAGCGACATCTCCTGAAGGACATCAATTACGAGAATGGCTACAGCCTGTATGTCGGCATCCCATTTTGTCCGAGTATCTGCCTGTACTGTTCGTTCAGCTCGAGTCCGATCGGCATCTGGAAAAATCAGGTCGACGCTTATCTGGATGCGCTGTGCAAAGAGATCGACTATGCATCCGAAGCATTTGCGGATAAGGAGCTGAATACCGTCTACATCGGCGGAGGCACCCCGACGACACTGGAGCCGGCACAGCTGGACCGCCTTCTGACCAAACTGGAGGAGCGATTTGACTACAGCAGGCTGAAAGAGTTTACGGTGGAAGCCGGACGTCCGGACAGCATTACAAAGGAAAAGCTGCAGGTACTGCGGGATCACGGCATCAGCCGTATTTCAGTCAACCCGCAGACGATGAACCAGAAGACACTCGATCTGATCGGACGGAAACATACGGTGGAGCAGACAAAGGAAGCCTTTTTCCTTGCCAGAGGGCTTGGATTTGACAACATCAATATGGATCTGATCGTCGGACTTCCGGGCGAGGGGCAGCCGGAGGTCGAACACACGATGCAGGAGATCACGGCACTGGATCCGGACAGCATCACTGTACATTCCCTTGCAGTGAAGCGTGCGTCCCGGCTGCGGATGTTCCGGGATGAATATAAGGAAATGACCTTTACGAACAACCGCACGATCATGGATATGGCGGCTTCCTATGCGATGCGTGCAGGGCAGTCCCCGTATTATCTGTACCGGCAGAAAAATATGGCCGGGAATTTTGAAAACGTCGGCTACTCCAAAGAAGGAAAGGCCGGGATTTACAATATTCTGATCATGGAGGAAGTCCAGAGCATTCTGGCACTCGGCGCGGGCGCGTCGACAAAGCTCGTGCTGGCGAACGACCGCATCGAGCGGATCGAGAATGTGAAAGATATCCGGAGCTATATCGACCGGATTGATGAGATGATCGCGCGGAAGAGAACCGGGATTCATGCGTGATACAAAAATTATTGATTTAGAGCCGTAAATGTCTCCATAGCCTGCTGCAGATCTCCCATCACTGCATTGGTAAAGGAATCATCAAAATTGATTTCCCACGTATCCCCATTGTTGTGGAACGTCATGTCCACGTCGGTGTGGCAGACATCCGTCGTTTCCGTCAGCGACTGAAGGAGAAGGCGGGAAGTTTCATTAGATACCTGTACGTCATTGTCGCGGATTGACCGGGTCGTCGCGGCATAGGCGAGCAGGTATTTTTTGTATGTTTCCAGCACGCCGGGCATGTCGACGCTTGTGATCCGGACGGTCGCGGTCGCTGTATCGCCTTCTTCATGACATTTCAGAATTTCGTAGTCAAACGATGCGGCAATGCGTGCACTGTAGGCATCATCGATCTGTGTACTGTATTCACTGTTGTATGTGGCAAAGACATCGTCGATGGAGAGGTAATCTTTCCAGCCTTCGGTATCGAGCGCTTTCAATGCGTCCAGATGGATGGAAAGTACGGTGGAAGCGGGGAGAATGTATGGATCGTTCATGCTGGAAATGAAGCCGCTCACAAGTTCGTCCTCCAGCGTGGAATCTGCGAGGATTATCCAGTTTTTTCCATCTTTTCGGAGATGGAAGGTGGCAGTGGTGACGATCGTATCATAGGAATTGGAAGCGAGTGTGTCGTAGAGCAGATGGTAGTAATCCCCGGTCGTCTGCGTGGAAGCAGAAACAGTGACGGCCGCCGACTGGCGCAAAATGGCACTGCAGAGATCCCGGGCAACGGCATGCATGTCAGAATTTGTGATCTCAACGGTGACCGTGGCAGTAGTGCCATCGACGGTCTCGCCGAGAATGTCATAGCTGAAATTTTTGAAAAAGAGCGCGACCGCATCGGTGGCTTTCTGATCAATCGTGCCGGTCGCGAGATGGGAATTGGTCAGATTTTCATAGGAAATAAAAGACTGGATCGTCGGTTCATCCAGCTCTTCGATCAGGGCAAGTTCATGCTCGACCGCCTGTGAGGGGCTCTGCACCCGCCGCAGATTCCACGAGTAGAGGAAGGCGAGCAGCAGCAGCTGTGCGACGAGGATCGCCGGAATTCCGATGGAGAAGGAGAGATGCTTTGTCTTGTGGCGGAACACGTACATGCCGGTGAGCACGCCGATACTGCCGAAGGCCAGCGCGATCAAAAACAGCGTGCGCTCCGGAATGCGCCATTTGTGGCGAATCGCCTTGCGCTTGTCGATGCCCATAGCGGTAAAACCGATGAGATTGATCAGGATCAGATATACGATTAAAATAGTTTTCATTTATACCTCCGATAATAAGTGCAGTACTGTCCTGATTGTACAGGATTTCTTGAAAAAAGTCAATTGACATTTATATGTGATAAAAAATTGCACGATATGTGATGAAAAAACGGAGAATCTGGAAATGTGAAAAATGAGTGTCTTTTGGAAGTATTAAGAAATTCTCTCTTTTTTTTGCGGGAAGTTGTGGTATAGTGTTAAAGGAAATCAAACGAAAAAGGGGAACGATTGCATGAAAAAAGCAGTGATTGCCTTTGTCGTGCTCGGCATCGTAGGTGCGGGCGGCTATGGCGTATATCATCATTTTTTTGAAAATACAGAAAATTCAGGCAGAGTCTCTTCTACCAGTGAGGATGCCGTGTATGTAGACCAGGTATCCGCGATCACCGGTTTCGGCAGCGGAAACGGACTGGTGCAGCGCTATGGCGGGGAGGTAGAGCCGCAGGAGACATTAGAGGTAAAGCTGGAATCGGATCGCACCGTGAAGCAGTGCTTTGTAAAGGAAGGCGACGATGTGAAGGCAGGCCAGAGACTCTTTGTCTACGACACACAGGACGATGAGGATAAGCTGGCGCAGGCGCAGATCGATATCGAGAAGGCACAGGGTGACATCGAGGTATCAAAGAAGCAGATCGCTTCCTATGAAAAGGCGAAGGCGAATGCCAGCTCGGATGAGCAGCTGGAGTATACGACAAATATTATGACTGCACAGACGGCAATCAAGCAGAGTGAGTACGAGATCAAGACCAAGGAGCTCGAGGTCAGCAACCTGAAAAAGAAGATTGCGGATGCGACTGTCACGAGTGAGCTGGACGGTGTCGTACAGAAGATCAATGATACGTCGTCCGATAATTCCAGCTCCTATTATGGTTCCAGCAGTGATTCGAATGCTTATATCACGATCCTCTCGGCAGGCGACTACCGGATCAAGGGCAGCGTCAATGAACAGAATCTTCAGGATCTTCAGGATCTCTACAATATGGGAGCGACGATCATCGTCCATTCCCGTGTAGATGACAGCAAGACGTGGACGGGGACGATCTCCGAGGTAAAGACGGATAAGGCAGAGGAGAATGACAACAACGGCTTTTATTACAGCAGCTCCGGCAATGCGGATTCGTCCAGCTATGCGTTTTATGTCGAGCTGGAAAATTCGGATGATCTGATCCTCGGCCAGCATGTCTATATGGAAGAAGATACCGGTGAGGAGGAGCAGAAGGATGGTCTGTGGCTCGAGGACTACTACATTATGCAGGAGGACGACGGCAAGGCTTACGTCTGGATGGCGGACAAGAATAACCAGCTGACGAAACAGGAAGTGACGCTCGGCGACTACGATGAGAATGAGATGAAGTACGAGATCACAGACGGACTGACAGAGGATGACTATATCACGATACCGCAGGATGGCATTCAGGAGGGCGCTCCGGTCATCTATAATGATGCTTCGGAGGACGATGGATCGACGATGGATGGCATGGATGACAGCGGTGAAGATGGTTCCTGGAATGACGGCAGCGGCAGCCTGGACGGTTCGTGGAGCGATGGCAGTGACAGTCTGGACGGCTCGATGGATGCGGGCTATTCCGATGGAGATGCGGGTGATGGCATGGTCTATGATGCAGAGCAGGGCAGCTATGTCGAGGATGCAGAGCAATAAATGTACAGGGAGGTTATCTTGTGATCCTGAAATTGGAGCATATTTATAAAGACTATATTCAGGGGAAGCTGACAGTCCCGGTATTAAAGGATGTGAGCCTGCATGTAGAGGAAGGCGAGTATGTGGCGATCATGGGACCGTCCGGTTCCGGAAAGTCGACGTTGATGAATATTGTGGGCTGTCTGGACCGGCCGACTTCCGGGACGTATGAGCTGGCAGGCGAGGATGTGCTTTCTCTGAATGAAAACAAACTGGCAGATGTGCGGTTGAACAAGATCGGATTTGTATTCCAGAATTTCCAGCTGCTGCCGCGTATGACAGCACTTGACAATGTGGCGTTACCGCTTGTGTATGCAGGTGTGCGCAAAAAGGCCCGCAGGGAGCGGGCGCGGGAGGCGCTGATCCGCGTCGGGCTGGAAGAACGTGTGAGCTTTACTCCGACGCAGCTTTCCGGTGGACAGAAGCAGCGTGTCGCGATTGCGCGCGCGATGGTAAATAAGCCGAAGATTCTGCTGGCGGATGAGCCGACCGGTGCCCTGGATTCCAAGTCGAGCGCACAGGTCATGGATCTGTTCGCCCAGCTGAATGCAGAAGGAGTGACCGTCGTGATGATCACGCACGATCCTGGCATTGCCGGGCATGCAAAGCGCGTGGTGGACATCTTTGATGGAGAGATTTCGGAGCGTAAGGAGGCAGGAGCATGAAGGTCAGAACGGTGATCATCAGCGTGGTGGTCAGCGCATCGCTCGTGGCGGGCGTGGGCTATGGCGCTTACTATGCGATCCGCGGCAAGGCGACACCGGTCGAGGTCGTGCCGGTGGCAAATGTCAATCAGTATTATGGCTGGGGCGATGAGGACGGCAATACCGTATACGGGACGATTACCTCTCAGGTCGCGCAGACCGTCAGCCTGAACCAGGATTATCAGGTCGCGGATATTTATGTACAGGAAGGGCAGAAGGTAAAGGAGGGCGACGCACTCTTTTCCTATGATATGACGCTTCCGGAGCTGGAGCTTGAGATGGCAAAGCTCAATTTACAGACACAGGAACTCACGATGGTGCGTCTGGAAAAAGATCTGGAAAAGCTGAAAAAGTCGAAGGTGACGGCGTCTCTGGAGTCTGTGCAGCCAACGTTTACGACTGCGGCGGATACGGCAGAGGCAGATGAGATTGTAGATGACACGACGCCAAACAGCCAGGGGACCGCGTCGGAGGGCCAGACAGAGCAGACGACGGAGGCGGAGAGTGGCAGTACGGGTGATGCGACATCGGATGGCAGTCTTTCTGTGGAGCAGGTGCAGCAGGTGGCGAATCCACAGCTCGCAGACGATGACGGTACAGCGACGATCCGCAACAGTGTGGCGAGCTATGAGCAGCTGATGGCGAGCGTCGACGTTCTGTTCCAGACGTACCGGGATTCTCTTAGCGCCGCGGATATCCGGGATGCGATGAAAGAGCTGGTATCCTACTACCGGAAGAATCTGGCGGATGAGCAGCAGACGGAAGAGACGGATGCGGATGGCAATGCCGTTACGGTGCGCAGCTATCAGCTGAAGGAGTCGGTCAAACAGGTATTGAATGCAGAGGAGCTCTCTGATCTGGAGCAGTATGCGAAGAAGATGAATGAGTACCATGCTGCTTACGTGGAGATGCTGATTCAGGAGCTGGATCCGGAGAATCCGGGCGATTTTGCAGCACTTGTGAAAGAAGCGGAGGAGGAATACGCAAATCTGGAGACTTCGGTACAGGCTCAGGTGACGAATCTTTCCCGGCTTGCAGAGCGAAAGACACAGGCAGAGGCTATGGCGGATTCCGGCGCTTCTGCGCAGAGTGTCAATGATGGACAGAGTGTTGCAGGAAATGAGACGGGTGCCACTGAGACGGAAGAATCCGAGACAGAGGTAAAGCAGGAATATACCGTGACGGTAAAGAACGGCTATATCAACGGCACGCAGAATGTGACCGCGCTCGTACATCCGGGCGATGAGGTGACGGTCACGGCGTCCGGTGAGGAGCAGCAGACGTTTCTGAACTGGTATGTGAAGCCGGATACGGTACAGCTTGCCGATGCGTGGAGCGAGACAACGACCTTCACGATGCCGGCGGAGGATGTACAGATTGAGGCACTGTATGAGGAAAAGATCAGTGCGTATGTGGAAAATTTCCTTACCTTCGCAGAGCAGGCACTCGGTGCGGACGGCGTGACAAAAGACAGCTATGATACCGAAGCGCTGAAAACGGCGATTGCCTACTATCAGGCAAACTTAGGAGAAGAAGGACCGGATGTGGTCGATGGCAGCACGGCATCGTGGGATGAATATGTACTGAAGCAGGCAGTGACCGATTATCTGAATGCAAATGAGAAGTCCTACGAAGCAGAGCATCTGCAGCAGCGTTATCAGGCGCTTTGTATGACACTGGTAAAGACACTGGTAGATGGGCTGGATTATCAGTCACTGAGCTGGGATGCGTACAACGCGGCGAAGGATGCGTATGACAGCCTTGGTGAGACGTGGCGGACGCAGCTGGATGCGTCCGTGACGGCCTCGGATGATACGGGTGCATCTTCCCAGACCGGCCAGACCGTAAGCCAGAACGGGCAGACGGCCAATATTGACAGCAGTGCAGCTGCCGAAGGGGAGGCATCACAGACAGAGTCGGAAGAAGGGACTGGCACAGCGCCAGCCGCTGCACTTACGTACGGCGAGAAGCTGGGTGCCTGTGAAGTGATTCTGAAGATTCAGGATATTGCAGGATATCAGAGTGGACAGCCGGATCTGCTGATCGCATACCTGACCGAAGTAAAGAGCGCATATCTGGCGCTCTCTGACAGCCAGAAGGCGGTCGTCTGGAACAGTGATACACTGATCAGTCTGCTGAAGCAGTATGGATTGTGGGAGCAGGAGACCGAGACGCCTAATCCGAACCCGGGCTTTGATGACGGTGGCGGCGACTTCGGAGGTGACGGCTATACGGCAGAGCAGCTGAGGGAGCTGATCGATGACAAGGAGCAGGACATTAAGGAATGCGATCTTGACATCCGGGAAGCGAAGCTCAAGCTTTCCCAGCAGCAGCGCGTCGTAGATGGCAAGACTGTCACGGCGACGATGGACGGTACGGTCGTCAGCCTCGGCTCGTCGAGCGGGACCGGAGATTCCGATGACTCCTATTTCCTGAAGATCGTAAATGAGACCGGACTGTTTGCAAAGGGATCGATGAATGAGCTTTCTCTGCAGCAGATCCATGTCGGTGATACGATCTCCGGCCAGACAGACAGCGGCATGAGCTTTACCGCAGTGATCAAAGAGATTTCACAGTATCCGGATCCGAGTGGCGCGAGCTATATGAGCGATTCGCAGAACAGCAATGCTTCCTATTACCCGTTTTATGCGCTGATCGAGGACACTGAGGATCTTTCCGAGGGGGACAATGCGACACTGCAGCTCTCCGGAGATACGATCAATGACCCGGATGCGATTTATCTGGAAGACTATTTTATCCGGACTGAGAAGGATGGACGGAATTATGTGTACATGAAGGGTGAAGACGGGACGCTCACCAAGCAGTATGTCACGACCGGCAAGAAGCTGACTTACGGTGGCACAGAGATTACGTCAGGACTGACCAAGAGCGACCGGATCGCATTTCCGTACGGGGATGACGTGAAGGAAGGAGCGCCGACCGAGGATGTCGATCAGCTGGAAGATGCATATTCATGATGTAGGGGTCAAAAGGTATTTTGACCCCTATGATACACGGATTGCTTCGCATTTCATGCTCTCGCAATCCTAAAACACCTCAAATCCGCTCATTTTTCTACGAAAAATGGCTACTTTTCGGTGTTTTGCGGGTCAATAAGTCATG